>JAEWBT010000015.1 GCA_023391015.1 Bacteroidota bacterium | reverse complement strand
TGCAGTCCACCCAGCAGATTACTAAGGCCATGAAAATGGTGAGCGCTGCCAAGCTGCGCCGTGCCCAGGACGCCATCCAGCAGATGCGCCCCTATGCCCAAAAGCTTCAGGAAATGCTTTCCAACATCGTGAGCAGCCAAAGCGGCGACATGGCGCTGCCCCTGGCCGAAGAACGTGCGCCGGAACGCATCCTGCTGATTCCTATTACCTCCGACCGCGGCCTGGCTGGTGCCTACAATGCCAATATCATCAAGCTCACCCGCGAGGTGATCCGCACGAAATACGCCGCGCAGCAGGCTGCCGGAAATGTTACCATCCTGCCCATCGGCAAAAAAGCTTATGAAGCGTTTCAGCGCTCCAACGCACGTATGGTGGATACGTATTGGGCGCTGCTGAGCAACCAGTCGTTTGATAATGTAAAAGAGGTGGCCCGTTACGCCCAGGAAGCGTTCCTGCGCCGCGAATATGATCGTGTGGAGCTGGTGTACAGCCAATTTAAAAATGCGGCGACCCAGCGCTTCGTAACCGAGGCCTACCTGCCCATCCCCAAAGCCGAAAATTCCGGAAGTACCCGCAATTCCGACTTTATCTATGAGCCTTCCAAAGAAGTGTTGATTGAAGAACTGATGCCGAAAATCCTGAACACCCAGGTTTTCAAAGCCGTTCTCGACGCCACCGCTTCGGAGCACGGCGCACGCATGACCGCTATGGACAAAGCCAGCGAGAATGCCAACGAACTGCTCAAAAACCTGAAGATTTCCTATAACCGCGCCCGTCAGGCCGCCATCACCACCGAGCTCACCGAAATCGTGAGCGGCGCGGCCGCCCTGCAAGGGTAAAAACGCGCTCCACCGCCCGTAGAGACGCGATTTATCGCGTCTCCAAGACTAAAGACGATACCAAAAAGCAGAGACGCCCAATCTGGGCGTCTCTTTTGTTTTAGGACACTTGTTGAAAGCCTCTTCCATTTTCCGGAAAAGAGTCGTCTTCAAAAGCCAGGATTTCCGGAAAACAGACGGCCCTTACAACTCAATACACACATTCTTCGGCTCCGTGAAAAACCGGAGCGCTTCCCAGCCGCCTTCGCGACCCACGCCGCTGTTTTTAAACCCGCCAAACGGCGTGCGCAAATCGCGCAGCAGCCAGGTGTTTACCCAAATAATACCGGAATGCACGCCCGCCGCCATCCGGTGAGCCCGCGACAAATTTTGCGTCCAGATGGTGGCCGAAAGGCCGTAATCCGAGGCATTTGCCAATTGCAGCGCTTCTTCCTCGGTTTTAAACGTTTGCAGCGTTACCACCGGTCCAAAAATCTCGTCGCGGTTCGTGGGGCAATCGGGGCCGAGACCTTCAATCACGGTGGGCGCGATAAACAAGCCGTTGGCACAGCGGCCTTCCAGTTGCACCGGTTCACCACCCGCCAGGATTTTGCCACCTTCGGCTTTCGCTCCCGCAATCATACGCAGGACTTTTTCATAGTGCACCTGGCTCACCACCGCGCCTTGCTTGGAGGTTTCCTCGAGTGGGTCGCCGATTGTCAGTTTCGCAACACGGTGGAGGAAATCTTCTTTAAATTTTTCGTAGATGCTTTCTTCCACCAAAATCCGCGAGCCGCAAAGGCAAATCTGTCCCTGATTGGCAAACGACGACTGCACCGTAGTCCGCAGGGTTTTTTCCCAGTCGCAATCGGCGAAAATGATATTGGGGTTTTTGCCGCCCAGCTCCAGACTGATTTTCTTAAACATCGGCGCGGCCGTGCGGGCAATGTCGGCCCCGGCGCGGGTAGAGCCGGTAAACGAAATAGCTTTGATGTCCGGGTGCGAAACGATGGCACTGCCGCAATCGGGACCGGTGCCGTGGAGGATGTTCAGCACCCCGTCGGGCAGGCCGGCGGCTTTGCAGAGATGGCAGAGCAGATAAGCCGTCATCGGCGTCACCTCGCTCGGCTTCGCCACCACGCAGTTTCCGGCGGCCAGGGCAGGCGCTATTTTCCAGGTAAACAGGTACAAGGGCAGATTCCACGGCGAAATGCAGCCCACCACGCCAATCGGCTGGCGCAGGGTATAATTAATCGCCTTGTCCTCCATATGGTGGCTTTCAGTGGAAAGGTGCATGATGCCGGTAGCAAAAAACCGGAAATTGGAGGCCGCGCGGGGAATATCCACTTTTTTGGAAAGCCACAAGGGCTTACCGTTGTCGTTGGTCTCGGCAAGGGCCAGCGCGTCCAGGTTTTCTTCAATCAGCTCGGCAATCCGGTTTAGAATCCGGAAGCGTTCTTCGGTGGGTGTAACGCTCCACTTTGGAAATGCACTTTTCGCGGCGGCCACGGCTGCTTCCACGTCTTCAGCGGTGCTATTAGGCGTTTCGCTGTAGGCTTCGCCACTAGCAGGATTGATATTCGAAAGGAAATTTCCGGAAAATGGCGGCACAAAAGCGCCGTCGATAAAGTTCAGAATCTGCGATGGGGCCTGAAGGTTCATGGGGATAGAGACAAAAGACAAAATTAGAAAGACAAAAGAGGAAAGTATCATGACACAAGTATCAAGTATCAGGACAAAAGACAGAAATCAACCGCTCACCAACCCTGTCACCCGGAGCTTGTCGAAGGGCTATCAACTACTACCAACCTCATCAACCCATGAAACATGAAACATGAAACATGAAACATGATACATGAAACATCTTCCCGAAGGCCTACTTTTGCACCGTCATTGTTTTGTAAGGTTTATGTTCCCGACGCTTTTTCAGGCAACTTCCGCCACGCCTACCAGCTATCTGCCCATCGTTTTGCAACTGTTGGTCGGACTTGGTTTTGTGGTGCTTACCCTGGTGGCTTCTTCCATGCTCGGCCCCAAGCGCCGCACCCACGAAAAACTCGCCAACTTTGAAAGCGGCATTCCGGCAGTGGGCAACGCCCGCCAGCCGCTGGCTGTAAAATACTTTCTCGTCGCCATCCTGTTCGTCCTGTTTGATGTAGAGGTGATTTTCTTCTATCCCTATGCGGTCAATTTCCGGGCGCTCGGCACCGACGGCTTCCTGGCAGTTTTGATGTTTGTGGCCTTCTTTTTTTGCGGATTTATCTATATCCTCAAAAAAGGCGCGCTGAAGTGGGAAGATTAGGGGAATGTGCGGATGTACTAATAATGCTCATTCGCTTCCCTGAAAATCAACCCTACAGCGTATTTGACGTTATTTCCAAAGCAGATTTTCCGAATGGCAAATACGTTTGTAAGCCTCCAGAACTGCTTTCGTTTTCTTCATTAGCAAATCAGCACATTTGCACATCAGCAAATTAAAATATCATGGCTCGTCCTGTAACTCATAATCCGCACCCCAAAGTGCCCGCCATGCCGCAAGGCGTGATGGGCGAAGGCTTTATGGCTACCAAGCTTTCCGAAGTAGTAGGGCTGGCGCGGAAAAATTCCATCTGGCCGCTTCCTTTTGCCACCTCCTGCTGCGGTATCGAGTTTATGGCAACGATGGGTGCCAACTATGACCTTGCCCGTTTCGGCTCGGAGCGGATGGGCTTTACGCCCCGGCAGTGCGACCTGCTGATGGTAATGGGTACCATTGCAAAGAAAATGGCGCCCGTTGTAAAGCAGGTTTATCTTCAAATGGCCGAGCCGCGTTGGGTAATGGCCGTGGGTGCCTGCGCGTGTTCCGGTGGCATCTTCGATTCGTACTCTGTATTGCAGGGCATCGATCAGATTATTCCGGTGGATGTGTATGTACCCGGCTGCCCACCGCGTCCGGAAGGCATTATCGAAGGCGTGATGCGCATTCAGGATTTGATTGGAAAAGAAAGCCTCCGCCGCCGTTCTTCCGACCAGTACCAGGCGCTGCTGGAAAGCTACGGCATCCAGTAAGAAGACAAAAGACGAGAGACAAAAGACAAAAGAGAAGGGCCTCCGTAGAGATGCCCAACCTGGGCGTCTCCTAAAAACAAGCGCCTCCTCCTAATACAAGGCAAGAACTATTTCATGATTACCTCCGAAACAAACCCGGAAAACCCAGCTCCCGAGACCACGCTGCCACCCACGCCCAATGCCTTACTGCGTGAGGCGCTTCAGGCTGCTATGGGCGATTCGTTGCAAGGCTTTGAGGAAAGCTATGGCATGCTCTCGGTGATTGTGAAAAGCACCGACAGTTTAAAGCTGCTCCAACACCTGTACGACAATCACGGTTTTCAATTCCTGACCGACATCGCAGCGGTGCATTATCCTACCCGTCCCGGCGAAGAACTGTGTGTGGTGTATCACCTCCACAACCTGCCGGCCAACCATCGCCTCCGCCTCAAAACGTTTGTGCCGATTGAAAAACCAGACGTGTTTACCGCTACGCAATTGTTTCCGGGGGCCAACTGGATGGAGCGTGAAACCTACGATTATTTCGGCGTGAACTTTGTAGGCCATCCCAACCTGCGTCGCATTCTGAACGTAGATGAGATGGATTACTTCCCGATGCGCAAAGAATTTCCGATGGAAGACCCCACCCGCCGCGATAAAGACGACGAAATGTTTGGCCGCGGCGGCTCTTTCTAAAACCCGTCTTTTGTCGCCCGGATTTCCGGAAATTTTTCAGCAGCAACCAGCATTAAGAAAGCCTTTTCAGAAACCGATTTCTGAAAAGGCTTTTTGTTTTGAATACCCGGAAAGAGGGCCAGCTGTGGGTTCCTGCAGCGGCCCTGTTTTCCGGAATTTTGAGCTGCTTTTCCGGAAAATTCCGGCTTAGGCCACCGCTTTTTTGTCGAGCATCAGCAGGTGAGAGATTTCGATTTCGGTGCTTTGCCGCTGCACGCCAGCTTTGTCGGTGTAGTCGCGGTATTGCAGTTTGCCTTCCACCAAGATTTCGGCACCTTTTTGCAGGTATTTTTCGGCAATTTCGGCTTCGCCGCCCCAGGCCACAAGGGTGTGCCACTGGGTGATTTCGGTTTTCTCGCCGTTGGCACCGCGCTTGTATTCGTTGGTAGCGAGGCGCATCCGGGCTACTTTAGTGCCGTTTTGCAGGGTGCGGACTTCGGGGGCAGCGCCGAGGCGGCCGATCAGTTGGACTTTGTTCTTCAGGGTGTTCATGGTTCGTCTGTTTTAAAAAGATTCGTCTAATAGAAATGGTTTGTACAGGCCGGAACGAAAGGAACCCGTTTCTATTTCCGGAACTGCAAGGCAAAGATGCGATGGTCTCTAAACCAAAGTCGGTTGTTTTTCGTTTACTCTCGGATGCAAATGATTGAAAGCGTTTGTAGTCGGATGCGGCGTCTGCAAAAGAAACGAGTAAGGTGTTGTAACGCTTTAATTTTCAACGCTTTTCAAGTAAAAATGGGTTTGTTTTTAAAACCGCTTTTTTCCAGAAATAAAGGTTTGCAAAGGCACACAAAACGAATACTCTGTTGAGCGAATGGCGGCTGCTTTCCGGAAATCGTGCTCTTGTTTACGAACTTTCTTACCTTGAGGAGTCTGTTGAATAGTACATTTCCTTTCCAGTGCAAGATCTTATTTCCGGAAATCCGTTACTCCCAAAAGCTTTTTTAACCAATCCTGCCGTTATGGAAACCCGCTCTTGCCGCCAGTGCGAAAAACCGCTCAAAGGGCGGTCTGACCAAAAGTTTTGTGATGATTATTGCCGTAACGCTTTTAATAACCGGCAAAATGCAGATGCCAACAATTATGTGCGCAACGTAAACAATACCCTGCGGCGCAACCGGCGCATCCTGGAAAGTGTTATTAAAGAAGGTGAAGAAATGGCAAAAGTGCCACGCCAAAAGTTGCTTGCAGCCGGCTTTGATTTTTCTTTTCACACCCACACGTACCAGAATAAAAAAGGGCAGCAATACTCTTTTGTGTATGAATTTGGGTGGCTGCCTTTAGAGGAAGGATGGTGTCTGATTGTCAAAAGAACTCCAAAAGAATAATCTTACGAAGAGATTTTTAGGGTTTCTGCAAATACACTTCGCCCTTTTTCAATAGTATTTTATACATTTACCCTGATTTTCAAAACCCCTTCCCCTTTAATTCAGAACCCCGATGGAACAACTTACCGGTACCGTAGAGTTTTTTAAGGACGACAAAGGCTTTGGCTTTATCCGTCCAGATGATGGCAGCAAAGACGTTTTCGTGCACCATTCTGTAATCCAGATGGACGGCTTCAAAACCCTGAAGCGCGGTGACAAAGTAAGCTTCGACATTGTAGAAGACGCTAAGGGCCCACGTGCCACAAACGTAAAGCGCATGGCTGCTAAACCTGCTAACGAAGCCCCACAATCCGACGATAACGATATGGAGGCATAAACCTATACGCTTTCAACTACTTTAAAAGAGCCTGCTTTCCTAATAGAAAGCAGGCTCTTTTTGTCAGACTATTTCAATCAAAAGTTTGGACCTGGAGCTGCCAACCGATCGCGGTGGTAACTGTCAAAATTCCCGGAAAAGTTTTGCTGATTGGTTCTGCCTGCTTGATGGAAGAATGCTATGGTAAGAGATAGCAGGTGGATGCAGGTCCCTCTGGCACGATTGTTTCAAATCATGGGTTATTCTCCCATCTTATAACCCATAAAAAACACAGCAGTTATGGACAAACTGGAATTTAAAGGCGACTGGAACGAAATGAAAGGTAAAATGAAACAAGCCTATGGCGACCTGACCGACGACGATCTGGTACGCGAAGAAGGCAAAGATGATGAGTTCCTGGGCCGCCTGCAACAAAAGCTTGGTAAAACCAAAGATGAAGTAGTAGATTGGATTCGTTCCCTCGGATAATCTCTTCTTTCCAAAAACCCCAAAAAAGAAGCGTCAGGAAAATCATTTTCCTGACGCTTCTTTTTTAGAAAAGCCTATACTTCCGGAAATTAATACACGCGCTGTACCTGAACCTTAAAGCTATCCGGTGCCTGCTCGCGCAGTCCAACGCCATAAGACCGGCCATTTTCGAACTTTACAGCGCTGGTGCCACCGTAAAACCGTCCTTTTACAACAGCCACGCCTACCAGTGTGGCCTCCGCTTTATCCGTAACCGTATAGGTACGATTGCGCAACCAAGACGCACTGCCTAAATCAACAACCGACCGGATGCCCTTGGGCAATAGATACAGGAAAGAGTTCGCTGCATCCAGCCCATCGACACCGCTCATTGAAAAGCGCACCGTGGCAGAGCCGGTGAAGTAATTATAGGAAATCGCTGCCTGATGGTAGCCGACGGTGTCGAAAGCATACGCCAGCGTGTCGAAATCAGGGGCTGAAACGGCCAGATTGCGTGGATTGGGCACCCAGGTTACCTCACCAATAAGGTTGGGATTTTTATAGCCCAGATAGCTTTTGGCTGTTGGCATGGCTGGGTTGGCCGTCAGCAGGTTTTTCTGCGGCAGATAAGCAACCAGCGGATTGATGCCGGCGGCGCGGTGGATTTCCAAACCCAATCCTTTTTGTGTAGGCACGAACAGGAATGCACCGGCGCTGTTCAGCGACGTTGTAGCTGAAGTATCGGTGTTATCGGTGAGCACGTTGCTGTAAATCATCTCACTGCGGTCAGTATATTGGCCAACTGTTACCTGCACCGTGCCGTGCACCGTGTCGCCGACAGGGGTGCGGAAGGCATATTTGGGAATTAGGAACCGGATGCCGTCCGGAAGCTTATAGGAGCCGCCGCTGTCGGCGTCCACATTCACCACCGTTACCGGTGCAGCAAAAGCCTTCAGCGTTGCCGGAAGGGTGGTGTAAGTGCCGGTATCAGGAAGATTTTTCGGGTTCGGCTCGTTCTTGGTACAAGCCGACACGCCTGCCAAAAGCAGCAGCGCGGGAGCGATGGTCCGGATATGAAACATTGCTGCTAATATAGGGCAGAATAGACCATTCGGTATGGAAAAACATAAAAAAAGCTGCAACACCGGGTTGCAGCTTTCTATCGTTTCCGGAAAAAAGGATTATCCTTTTCCGAAAATAACAATCAATGCGTAGATCAGGCCCGGGATGTAGAACAACAACCACAGCAGCAGGGCAATCAAAACTTTTGTATTGAAAGTGCCTTGGTGTACCAATACGGCTACTGGTGGCAGCAGGATCGCCAGAATCACCAGGAGGACGGTATTGGTGGAAGCGTCCTTCATATTCTTCAGCGCATCTTTAGCCGAAGCAATGCGGCTTTTGCGCTCCGCGCGGGAAAGGGACGTCCAGCTGTCCTGTACGGCGTTTTTCAGTACAGTCTCTGTGCTGGTGGTCGTGGTCGCTTCTACAGCAGGAGCAGCTTTGGGTACAAAAGCGGCTTGTGCAGGCGCTGCAAACAGGGAAAGGCTCAGTGCGGCAATCGTAAGGCGGGTGGCAGTCTTTTTCATAAAAAGAAACGTGGATTAAAAGGGTGTGAGAAAAAAGAGGGTTACGGTTTGTGGCTGTTAAAATACCGGGCCAACACTTCCTTAATCACCCTTTCAGGCTTTTTTATCACCCTCGCTTATCCTTCTGCCATCAACTCCGGCAAATCTTTTTCTACCCGCAGATTCTCGATGATATGCCGCTGCCGGTCGGGCGTGTTTTTGCCCATGTAGTATTCCAGGATTTTCTGAATCTGCACCTCGCCGCCGAGCAAAACCGGCTCTTTGCGCATCTCCGCGCCGATAAACAAGGAGAACTCATCCGGCGAGATTTCCCCCAAACCTTTAAAGCGGGTGATTTCCGGTTTGCCGCCCAGCTCTTTAATCGCTTTCTGCCGTTCCAGATCGCTGTAGCAGTAAATGGTTTTCTGCTTGTTGCGCACCCGGAACAAGGGCGTTTCCAGAATGTACACGTGGCCGTTGCGCACCAGATCGGGGAAGAATTGCAGAAAGAACGTCATCGCCAGCAGGCGGATGTGCATCCCGTCCACGTCGGCATCAGTAGCAATCACAATGTTGTTGTAGCGCAGGTTGTCGAGGCTTTCCTCAATATTAAGCGCGTGTTGCAGGAGGTTAAACTCCTCGTTTTCATACACCACTTTTTTGGTCAGTCCATAGCTGTTGAGCGGTTTTCCACGAAGCGAAAAAACGGCCTGCGTTTCTACGTTCCGGCTTTTGGTGATGGATCCGCTCGCCGAATCGCCCTCGGTAATGAACAGCGTGGTTTCCTGTTGCTTTTCGTAATATTCTTCCTTGTTCTTGGCCGGGCTGTCTTCGTTGAGGTGGATGCGGCAGTCGCGCAGCTTTTTGTTGTGGAGGTTGGCTTTTTTGGCCCGTTCGTTGGCCAGCTTCCGGATGCCGCTCAGCTCTTTCCGCTCGCGCTCGCTCTGCTCGATGCGCTTTTTGAGCGCTTCGGCCACGGCGGCATTTTTGTGGAGAAAATTATCCAGCTCTTTGGCCAGAAAATCCAGCACAAACGACTTCATGCTCGGACCGCCTTCCCAAACGTACTGCGAGCCCAGTTTGGTTTTGGTCTGGCTTTCAAAAACCGGCTCCTGCACCCGCACGCTCACCGCCGCCACAATGCTTTGCCGGATGTCCGACGCATCGTAGTCTTTCTTAAAAAAGTCGCGGATGACCTTCACAAACGCTTCCCGGAATGCGCCCTGGTGGGTGCCGCCCTGCGTGGTGTGCTGCCCGTTTACAAACGAATAAATCTCTTCCCCGTAGCCGCCGCTGTGGCTGAGGGCAATTTCAATGTCTTCGCCTTTGAGGTGGATGATCGGGTAGCGGAGCGCGTCGGGGTCGGTGCGTTTTTGCAGCAGGTCGAGCAGGCCGTTGCGCGAAACGTAGTTTTTGCCGTTGAAGTTGATGTTCAGCCCCGCATTCAGGAAACAGTAGTTCCAAATCTGGTTCTCCACATAATCGGGGATAAACTTGTAGTGCCGGAACACTGTGTCGTCGGGAATAAATTCCATGCGGGTTCCGTTCGGCTCGTCGGTGTCTTTTTCGCGGTGTTCTTTCACCAGCACGCCGCGCTCAAATTCAGCAGTTTTTACCCGTCCGTCGCGGTAGGCCGAAACCACAAAGCGGTTAGACAAGGCGTTCACCGCTTTGGTTCCCACACCGTTCAATCCCACGCTTTTCTGAAACGCTTTGGAGTCGTATTTCGCGCCGGTGTTGATCTTGCTCACCACATCCACCACTTTGCCGAGCGGAATGCCGCGGCCGTAGTCACGCACGCTCACCGCGCCGTCGGCGATGCGTACTTCCACTTTTTTACCAAAGCCCATGGTGTACTCGTCGATCGAGTTGTCCACCACTTCTTTGAGCAGGATGTAAATGCCGTCGTCCATGCTGGAGCCGTCGCCCAGTTTGCCGATGTACATACCGGGGCGGAGGCGGATGTGTTCGCGCCAGTCGAGGGAGCGGATGCTGTCTTCGTTGTAAGCCGATACGTTCGGGTCTTGCTGCGGGTCGGTCACCATTTTTTTAGGTCGTCTTAAAGTCGTTGATTTTGCCAAAGTTCTTACACAAAAAAAGAAATGAAAAGAACCGCCGCAGCCTCGTGTTTTCTGTGAAAAAACGACCACGGCGGAATTACTTTTCTAAAACAATTTCAGGGG
>JAEWBT010000035.1 GCA_023391015.1 Bacteroidota bacterium | reverse complement strand
AATTTAGTTTTGTAGAAGAAGGCACCGGCGAACCCCTGGTTTTGCTCCACGGGCTGTTTGGCGCGCTCAGCAATTTCCGGGATCTGGTGGAACATTTCCGGAAAACCCACCGCGTCATCATCCCCATGCTGCCGCTCTTCGACCTCGGTTTGCTGGATACCACCGTGGGCGGACTGGCCAAGTTTGTGACCCGTTTTATCGAGTCGCGCGGCTTGGGGAAAGTGCACCTGCTGGGCAATTCCCTCGGTGGCCACGTGGCGCTGGTTTATACCCTTAAAAATCCCGGGAAAGTAGCTACCCTCACGCTCACCGGTTCTTCCGGCCTTTTTGAAAACGGCATGGGCGAGACCTATCCGAAGCGTGGCGATTATGAATATATCCGCAATAAAACGGCGCTTACCTTTTACGACCCGGCCATGGCGACCAAAGAGCTGGTGGATGAAGTGTACAGCATCACCAACAACCGCGTGAAAGTGCTCAAAATCATTGCTTTAGCCAAAAGCGCCATCCGCCACAACCTCGGCGACGAGTTGCAGGACATCCAGGCCCCCACCTGCCTGATCTGGGGACAAAACGACACGATTACCCCGCCGATGGTGGCCGAAGAGTTTAAAAAGCTCATTCCCAACGCCGAACTGCACTGGATTGACAAGTGCGGCCACGCGCCAATGATGGAAGTACCCGGCGAGTTTAACAAGATTCTAAGCGATTTTCTGTCGCGCCACACCGTATCTTGAAAGTGCTTTTTGAGGTCCGTTTCCGGGATGTAAAGCCGGTCGGTGCAAGAAGCTTTTCTTGTAAAAAAAGGATAGATTTTGGCCTTGCTCGAACAACTGATAGCGCCCTCGGTTCCCACGCTGCAACGCAGCGATACGGGCAACGACGCGCTGCAATTGATGGATGATGTCCACCTGTCGGAAATCCCGCTGGTGGAAGACGGAAAATATTTGGCGCTGATACGTGAACAGGACGTGCTGGAATGGAAATCGGCTGCTGGTCCGCTGGGCGAAACCGACGACGTGCTGGCCTACCGGCCCGCGATTTCGGTGCGCAGCCATCCCTATGAAGTGTTGCGCGTGCTGCATTCTCAGAATCTGGCCGTCATTCCGGTCGTGGATTCCGAGGACCACTATCAGGGGGCCATCACCCGCGCCGATTTGCTCGACTACCTGGTGGAAACCTCCGGCATCGACAACCCCGGTGCGTTGCTGGTGCTGGAAATGGACCCGCGCAATTACAGCCTCAGCCGCATTGCCAGCATTTGCGAACAGGAAGAAATCACGGTGCTTTCCAGCCAGGTTCATACCAACCCCGATACCCAGCTGCTGGAAGTAACCCTGAAAACCAACCGCGTGTCGCTCGGTGGACTGGTACAGTCGTTTGAGCGCCACAATTATTACGTGAAGGAAGTGCACGGCGACCACTCCGGTGCCGACGACCTGACCGACCGCTATGACAATCTGATGGCGTATTTGAATGTGTGAGCCCTGTTTTATGTATCATGATTCATGTGTCATGTTTTATGATTCTTGATGCTTGTGTCTTGATACTTGTATCCTGATACTTTTGTCTTTCTACTTTAGACTTTTGTCTCTTACTCTATGATTGCGATTGACAACGTGCTGCTGTCCGACGATGTGATTGAAGCCCATTTTGTGTGCGACCTGGACCGCTGCCTCGGCGGCTGCTGCGTGGACGGCGACTGCGGCGCGCCGCTTACCGAGGCCGAAGCAGCGGTTATGCCCGAAATCTACGCCGACATCAAGCCCATGCTTCCGGAACACCACATCCGCGCGGTAGAAGCGCAAGGCATTGTGGTGTGGGACAACGAGCACGGCCACGTAACGCCCACCGTCCACGGCGGCATCTGCACTTACGCCATTACGGATGACAAAGGCATTGTAAAGTGCGCCATTGAACGCGCCTACGCCGAAGGCAAAACCGCACACCAGAAACCGATTTCCTGCCACCTGTTTCCCCTGCGCATTACCGTGAGCGAAGGCTTTGAAGCCGTAAACTACGAGCCGCGCAAAAAGCTGTGCCGCCCGGCCTGCAAGCTGGGGGCTAAGCTCAAAATTCCGGTCTATCAGTTTTTGAAAGACGCTCTGGTGCGGAAGTATGGGTTGGACTTTTACGAAGCGCTCGACGCGGTAGCGAAGCGAGACAAGGGAAGCGAAGCGGAATGAATTTTCCGGAAATTCCGGGACCTGACAGGTCAAGGCTGGAACGGAGTGGAAGCCGCAGATGCCTGTCAGGTCAGAACTACATATTCCGGGAAGCACCGATTTTCGGAAAATTTCTACGCTGCAAACGACCCGGACCTGACAGGCATCCTACACTTCGTTCCGGACCTGTCAGGTCTAAAAGATTTCCGGAAATTGGCGCTACTCCCTAAACCCCCGTTGGGCGAAAAGCATTTCCACCAAAAAATCCAAGTCATCATTTTTTTGGGAATCCTGCCAGTCGCGTACCATTTGCTTCACGTGGGGCAGCGGTTTGAGGCCGGCCAGCGCTTGTAGGTCTCTTGCACCGGTTGCTATCATTTCTTCCAGAAACGAAATCTCTTCTTTTACCGCTTTTTCCGGGTAGGCGAGGGGCCGGTAGCCGTAGCGCTCCACAAGCGCGTGGTAGCGCGGGTGATGAATAAGCTGTCCTTTCTCTATTTCCAGATCCCTTGCCTGCTGCCGCAGAATGTCCAGGTAAACGGCCAGCTTTTCCTCGGTCAGCGTTTCTAAGTGGCTGTTTTCGTTGTGCACCCATTTGAGTTCCAGCATCAGGAGCGCGTGCAGGTTTTTGGTTTCGTAGGCCTCGGTCACTTCTTTCATCAACACTTCTTTCTCCAGCCGGCGGGCTTCGTCGCGCTCCAGATCGGGGTGCAACAGCTTTACCAATTGGCGGTAAATCACCGTGATGTTTTTTTGTTGCAGCGCTTCGGCTTCCTGCGCTTTTTTTTCTTTTTCCAGCGCCTTGCCGGTCTTCGGGCGGGTCCTGTACGTGTTTTGGTGGTGCCGTTCTTCTTCCATTTTTTCGGCCATGCGCTCCCGGAATTCAGCCATCTTTTCGGCCAGGGCTTCGTCGCTCAGCGGCTCTTCTTCGGCCCAATCCAGGTCCACGCCCCAGGCTTCGGAATGCCGGCGCATGTCTTCCTGCATTTCTTCCCGCATTTCTTTTTCCTCCCGTTTGGCTACTGCGTCGTAGTCTTCGCCTTCCAGTTCCCGGAAAATGGCTTTCAGCGCTGCGTCAGGACCCGCTGTTTCGGCGTCTAAAGCGGTTTGCAACACGTCCTGAAGCATGGCTTTAAAAGCGGCCCGGTACGTTTGCGGCATTTTGCCGGAGCGGTAAACGGGCATTAAAAGCTCCAGAATTTGGCGGCTTTGGTCGGCCTGCTGTTTTTCCAATGGCGGAATGGCGGTGCCGTAGAGTTTGGTGGCAGCGTCCAGCTGCGCTTCCCGGCGCTGAAGGGCTTTGCGCAGTTTTTCAATCTTCGCCGTCAGGTTGTTGAAGGCCACCTGATTGGGCGTGAGTTTGCCTTCCTGTTTTTGGGTGATGGTCAGGGCCGAGGAAGCGGCCTTGGGGCTTTTTGCGGATTTTCTGGATTTCGCCATAAGGTAGCAAGGTACAAATTGCCACTTTTCCGGAAAATAAGTAGTCAGGAAGGTTATTCTATTTTGTCGTTCCGGAAAATTTCTACCCTGCAAATAACACGGACCTGACAGGCCTCCTACACTTCGTTTCGGACCTGTCAGGTCTAAAAGATTTCCGGAAATTCTCCTACCGCCTCTCCCTACACCCGTTAGGATTCTTAATATTTACACAAGACTGTCAATTCTGTACCGCAGGGGTCTTTAAATATGACCGGTATTCGGGAACTTTGCGCGCCCGAATGCCTGCTGCGAGGGTTGGTCTTAGATGCAGTCGTTCGTAAGGATTACCGGACTCATCATGACCCCAACAAACGAAACCCACACCACAGATATTTGCATTATCGGCGCAGGCCCCGTTGGCCTGTTTTCCGTTTTTGAAGCCGGCCTCCTGAAAATGCGCTGCCATCTGGTGGACTTCTTGCCGCAGGTCGGCGGACAGCTTTCGGAAATTTATCCCCAAAAGCCGATTTACGATATTCCCGGCTACCCGGAAGTGAAAGCGCAGGAACTGGTGGACAATCTGATGAAGCAGATTGAGCCGTTTAAGCCGTCCTTTACCCTCGGCGAGCGCGTAGAGCAAATCAGCCGCGACGAAGAAGGCACTTTTACCCTCACCACCAACGACGGCACCCAGATTCAGAGCAAGGTGATTGTGATCGCCGGCGGACTGGGCTGTTTTGAGCCGCGCAAACCCGCTGTGGAGCGCCTCGAAGATTTTGAAGGCAAGGGCGTGGCCTACATCGTGAAAAATCCGGAAACCTTCCGCGACTAAGAAGTGGTGCTGGCCGGCGGCGGTGACTCGGCGCTGGACTGGACGATTTACCTTTCCAACATCGCTTCCAAAGTCACACTCATCCACCGCGGCGAAACCTTCCGCGGCGCGCCCGATTCGGCGGAAAAAGTATTCCAACTGGCTTCTGACCGCAAGATTGATCTTATTCTAAAATCCAACATCTCCAAAATTGACGGCAACGGCCGCCTGCGCGAGGTGTACGTGACCGACGATAAGAAAAACGTAAGCGTCCTGAAAGCCGATTACCTCGTGCCGCTCTTTGGTCTGAGTCCGAAGCTGGGACCGATTGCGGAGTGGGGTCTCAACATTGAAAAATCGGCGATTGCGGTGGATACGTTTGATTATTCCACCAACGTGCCGGGCATCTACGCCATCGGCGACATCAACACCTATCCCGGAAAATTAAAGCTGATTCTGAGCGGTTTCCACGAAGCGGCGCTGATGGCGCAAAGCGCGTTTAAGCACGTGTATCCGAACCAGCACCTGAGCTTTAAATACACCACGGTAAACGGCGTCAACGCGTTTTAACTTTGTGGGCAAAACGCATTGCCCATGATGATTCCCGTTACCATTGAAGACCGCAACGGCGCGCGGCAGGTGATTGAAACGCCCGATGACATGAACCTGAGCCTGATGGAAGCCCTGAAGGCCCACGGCTACAACATTCTGGCGACCTGCGGCGGCATGGCCCTGTGCGCCACCTGCCACGTGCAGGTGTTGGAAGGCGGCGACAACCTGCCCCCGGTAAGCGACGCCGAACTGGACATCCTGGACACGCTGCCCGATGCGACCGACCAAAGCCGGCTGGCCTGTCAGCTGCGCATGAGCGAGGATTTGGAGCACACGACGTTTAAAATCTGCGGTTCGGAAGAAGAGTAAATAATATTTGGATTCAGCAAGACCGGGTGGCTTTTTGGAAAGAAATTTCCGGAAATCCGCCTGGCTTTTTGCTGGTTTATATAAAATGAGATTGCCAAATGGTTATATTTGTGAGTAAAAAGCGCTATGAGAAAGATTTTATTCCTTCTTTCTATAATGGTTTTCGCCTTGCAAAGTAACGGGCAATGGTCTTGGGGAATCAATTTTGAAAATAATAGTTGGAGCAGCGTTTTTGAAGAGCGAATCGTTCGCGACACGCTTTCCAACCCCAACTGTAAGTGGCAAATCGGGAAGCCCCGCAAAACAGTTTTTGATAGCGCTTATCAATCCAGCCGTGCGCTTGTAACAGATACGGCGAATCCGCTGCCACCCAACGACACCTCCGTTTTCATATTAAAACACGCTCGTGATAATGCCAATCCGTTTCATATATTTACGATGAATTTCGTTTATAAAATGGATGGAGATTCAAATGATTTTGGCACAATTGAAATTTCACCGGATACTGGCCACACCTGGATTAATGTCTTAACGGAGGATACCTTATACGATATGCGGTATCACTTCGCAAGACCTACTTTGAGCGGAAGCACAAATGGTTGGAAGCATTTTTGGTTGGATATGGCACAATGGGCTTCGGCCGATCCGCAGTTCACCTCTTATCCGGTTTATCTGACAGCCGACACCATCTTGTTTCGGTTTACATACATAACGGACAGTGACACAACGCCGAGAGACGGTTGGATGATAGATAATATTGAGTTTGGAGATTGGTGGGAAGGCGTTGAGCAAATCCGCTACGACGCGCTGGTTACGGTGTATCCCAACCCTGCGGCTAACAACTTATTTATTTCAACCGACACTGGCCTTCCCAAAAACACTTCCGTTCAGATTTTTGACCTCAACGGTAAAAAAGTTTTTGAGCAAAAACCTTTTACAGCCCCTTCTATAAATATTGCCCACCTTCCGAACGGTTTTTACACGCTTCGCTACGAAACGGTTGATGGTTTCGCTGCCAAACGGTTTGTCGTCCGGCATGACCGGTAGCTTTTTCAAACCCCTTCCCCACTGCCTACCTTTGCAGGCCATATGAACGCCCTGCCCAATCACCTTTCCATAGAAGATTTACCCCATTTTCTGGCCGAAGACCAAATCCAACTCTCCGACGACGCGGCCGACCGCATCAACGCCAACCGCGCCTTCTTAGACGCCAAGCTGCAAAAAGGCGAGACGTTCTACGGTATCAACACCGGTTTTGGGTCGTTGTGCAACGTCCGCATTGCGCCCGACGAGCTGTCGCAGTTGCAGGAAAACCTCGTGCGCAGCCACGCCTGCGGCATGGGCGACGAAGTGCCGGAAGAAATTGTGCGGCTGATGCTGTTACTGAAAATCCACGGCCTGAGTCAGGGCTACAGTGGGGTGCGGACGGTTGTTGTAGAGCGGCTGGCGCAGTTCTACAGCCTCGGCATCACACCGGTGATTTACGAGCTCGGCTCGCTCGGCGCATCGGGCGATCTGGCACCGCTGGCGCATCTTTCCCTGCCGCTTTTTGGTGCAGGCGAAGTGCGGATGGCTGGGGAGAAGATAAGGGCGGAAGAAGCCCTGCGCCGTGCCGGACTGGAACCCTTGCCGCTGGCTGCCAAGGAAGGGCTGGCCCTCTTGAACGGTACACAGTTTATGAGCGGTTATGGCTGCTGGGCCTTGCTCACCGCGCGTCGCCTGTCGCAGTGGGCCGACGTGATTGCCGCCCTTTCCGCCGAAGCCTTTGACGCCAAAAAAGAACCGTATCGTGCGCCTTTGCACCGCGTGCGTCCGCATCCAGGACAGGTAGAAACCGCTGCGCAAATGACACGCCTATTGCAGGGCAGCGAATTGCAGGAAAAGGAGAAAGTTCAGGTGCAGGACCCGTATTCGTTCCGCTGCGTGCCGCAAGTACATGGCGCTACGAAAGACGTGCTGGATACCGTGGCCCGCGTGCTGGAAATTGAAATCAACTCCGTGACCGACAACCCGATTGTTTTCCACGACGAAGACGCCATTCTGAGCGGCGGCAACTTCCACGGTCAGCCCTTGGCGCTGCAACTGGATTTCCTGGCAATTGCGATGGCGGAACTGGCTAATATCTCGGAGCGCCGCACCTATTTGCTCGTTTCCGGACAGCGCGGCCTGCCGCCCTTCCTCGCCCCCGACGCGGGACTGAACAGCGGTTTTATGATTGCACAGTACACCGCCGCAGCGATTGTGAGTCAGAACAAAGGGCTTTGCACGCCCGCTTCGGTGGACAGCATCGTGAGCAGCAACGGGCAGGAAGACCACGTGAGCATGGGCGCCAACGCGGCCACCAAACTGCGGCGCGTGCTTCAAAACGTGCAGCGCGTGTTGGGCATTGAACTCCTGACCGCTGCGCAGGCGCTGGAATTCCGCCGTCCGGGCAAAAGCTCGCCTGCTTTGGAGCGCGTTTATGATCTCGTGCGCAGTCAGATTTCGTTTATGGACAAAGACCGCATTTTGCACGACGATCTTGTGGCTGCCGAAGCCCTGCTGAACCTGCCAGCGGAGTTTTAAACGTTCTTTTTCCGGAAATCAACGGTTATTTTTACAATTCTCAATCCTCTTTCTACCCCTTCCCTTCCTATGAAAAATTTTTGGCTCACCCCCGCTGTCCTTTCGCTGGCCCTGCTGGCTTCCTGCACCAGTACGACCACCGAAAACAAAGAAATAAATAATGCCACTGTGGTTGCGCCGACAGACAGCGCTGCTGTATCCGGTTCCGGAATCCGCTTTGTGGAAGTGCCGCAATCGCCTGATTTTCCGAACGCTTCGCTGGCCGTCAACAGTGTGACATCGGCCCCGTCCGGGACTGATTCTGCAAAGGTGAAATTTCTTTTTACGGTTAATGGCTACGAGCTGAAGGCCCAAACGGCAGATGCTTCTACCAAAGGCTGCAATAACTCTGCTCAAGGACAACACATCCATTTTGTGCTGGACAACAACCCGTATGTAGCGCTCTACGAACCGAAGCATGAAGCGACCGTAGCGAAAAACTCGGAGCACTACGCCATGTGTTTTCTGAGCCGTTCTTATCACGAGTCGGTGAAGGAAAATAAAGCGGGCGTATTAGTGCATTTTAAGGTGGATGAGGCCGGAAAAGTGCAGCTCTTAGGCAATCCTTCGGAGCCGATTTTGTTTTACAGCCGCCCCAAAGGCGATTATATGGGCAAAGACACGGCTAACGTGCTGCTGGACTTTTACGTTTGGAACGGCACGCTGGGCGACAACCTGAAAGTAGTTGCCGATGTGGAAAACACCACGACCGGCGCTAAAGGCAGCCACACCTTCACCAACTGGAAGCCGCTTTTCGTAGAAGGCCTTGGAACGGGCGTGGCACGCGTGAAACTTCGGATGGTGGACGGTTCCGGAAATCTGGTGGCCGGTCCGCAGAGCGAAGTAACGCGGGAGAATGTTCGGTTGGCGGCGGCGGAGCCAATGCCGTAGCGGAAGGATTTTTACACAAAATATTTCCCCAAACAGGATTGTCATTCCGAACGAAGCAAGGCGGAGTTGAGGAATCTGTTAGAATAAGGCTGTTTTGAGATGAATGGCTCTAAAACAGCAAATCATGAGTCAGATTCCTCCCTGCGGTCGGAATGACAGCTTTTTTATACTTTTTTGAAAAAGGATGACTACGACAGAATTTATAAAAGCCGCTCTCGCTGAAGACATTGGCCCCGGCGATTACTCTACCCTCGCCGCTATTGACGCCGGGGCACAGGGCCGGGCCGTTTTGAAAGTAAAGGAAAAAGGCATTCTGGCGGGTATGGCTCTGGCCGAGCAAATCGTGCACTTCCTGGAGCCCGAAGCCCACTTTGATTTCCGGAAAAAGGACGGCGACGGAGTGGACGTCGGCGATATTGCTTTTGAGCTGGACGCCCGCGTGCACACCATTTTGCAGGCCGAGCGGCTGCTGCTCAACTGCGCCCAGCGCATGAGCGGCATCGCTACCTTGACCAATCAATACGTTTCCAAAATCAAAGACTACAAGGCGAAGGTGCTGGACACCCGGAAAACAACCCCGCTTTTCCGGAAATTTGAGAAAGAAGCGGTGCGCATCGGTGGCGGCCACAACCACCGTATGGGCCTCTACGATATGGTGATGCTCAAAGACAACCACATTGACTTTTGCGGGGGCATTGCCAAAGCGCTGGAACGCACGCGTGCTTATTTGCAAAAGGAAAACCTCCCCCTGAAAATAGAAATTGAAACCCGTAGTCTGGACGACGTCCGGCAGGTATTGGACGCGGGCGGGGCCGACCGCATTATGCTGGACAACTACGCGCCCGCGCAGGTGGCCGAAGCGGTAGAACTGATTGCAGGCCGCGCCGAAACCGAAGCCTCCGGTGGCATTCAGTTGGAAAATATCGTTTCCTACGCCGAAACTGGGGTGGATTTTATATCCGTCGGGGCGGTGATCCACCATGCGGTGAGTCTGGATTTAAGTTTGAAAGCGCAGTTGCGGTAAAGGCAGGGCCTTGTTGGAGCTATGCGTTGGAACTGCGTGTTGGAGCCACTTCGTGGCGTTGGATGACGTTGGAATTATGTGTTGGATATTGTTCAATGCTCTTTCGCTGTTCAGATGTGTATTGGTGTACGTTACGGGGCATTTCAAAAAAACATTTCCAACGCCCGAAGGGCTCCAACATTATCCAACGCGCAGCTCCAACGCCTGAAAGGCTCCAACGTGAAACTCCAACGTCTCTTACTATCTTCGCCTTCCTATGGCCACATCACTTCTTGCCGGTAAAAAAGGAATTATTTTCGGGGCGCTCGACGAGCGTTCCATTGCCTGGAAAACAGCGCTGAAAGCCACCGAGGAAGGGGCCCAAATCGTGTTGTCCAACGCGCCGATTGCCCTGCGTATGGGCAAAATCCGGGAACTGGCGGAGCAATGCGGCAACGCACCTGTGATTGGCGCTGACGCCACTTCGGTGGACGACCTCACGAAGCTCTACGAAGAAGCCCAGTCGCATTTCGGTGGCCAGGTGGATTTCGTGCTGCACAGCATCGGCATGAGTCCGAACGTGCGCAAAAGCATTTCCTACACCGATACCAACTACGATAATTTCCTGAAGACGCTGGATATCTCGGCGCTTTCGCTGCACAAAGTATTGCAAACGGCGATGAAGCTGGATGCCCTGAGCGAACACGCCTCGGTGGTGGCCCTCACCTACATCGCGGCCCAACGCACCTTTCCCGGCTACAATGATATGGCCGAAGCCAAAGCCTTGTTGGAAAGCATTGCGCGCTCGTTTGGCTACCACTACGGCTTTGCCAAAAAAGTGCGCGTCAACACCGTGAGCCAGTCGCCGACGGTCACAACCGCCGGTTCCGGCGTGGGTGGCTTTGATGCATTCTTTTCCTATGCCGACAAGATGAGTCCGCTGGGCAACGCGCCTGCCGAAGACTGCGCTGCGTTCTGCTGCGCCTTGTTCTCCGACCTGACGCGCTACGTAACGATGCAAAACCTTTTCCACGACGGCGGTTTCTCCATGACCGGCGTGAGCCAGCCCATTATTTCGGAAATGGAAAAAGCCGCCGGGGTCAGCGTAGGCGGCGAATAAAAAGAACGGTTATTGAAAGATTTGTAGAGACAAGGCATGCCTTGTCTCTACACGAGCAGACTGGCGAAGATTTGAAATGGAGAACGCGCGGCTGAGCACATTCCTAGGAAATTCGCCTTTCCGCTTTCGTCTTGATATTTGTGTCTGATTTTTCCGGAAAACCGGTGGGCAATAACAGAGACGCCTGGGGCGTTTTAGCGAAACAAAGTACCGGTGTATGAATACGATGATGCGGCCGTGGCTGCTTTCCCTTTTGCTGCTTTCTGCCAGTGGCCTTTCCGCAACGGCGCAGGTCGTGGGCGGACAGCGGGCGTTTGAGTTTTTGCGGTTGTCGCAAAGTACACGCACCTCGGCGCTTGGCGGCATCAACGTAAGCGACCCGGCATCCAGCATCTCCACCACAGCCCAAAACCCCGCCCTGATGCGGCCCGGACTCCACAATCAACTGGGCGTTCAATACAACCGCTATCCCGCCGACATCAACATTGCCAACCTGCAATATGGGTATCATTCCGAGAAGTGGAATACGTCTTTTTCCGGAAATATCCAGTACCTCAATTACGGCAGCTTCAACGAAACCGACCCCTATGGAAATGTCATTGGCACCTTCCGGGGAACCGATTTTGCCGTGAGCGTGGGCGCGAGCAAGCAATACAAAGACCGGTGGCGCGGCGGGGTAGCCCTCAAATATGCCGGCAGCCGTTTTGCCGACCTTGCCGCCGGGGCACTGCTGGCCGATGTGGGCGTGGTATATTCCGATACCGACCGGCTCATCACCATTGGGGCCGTGGCGAAAAACATTGGGTTTATGACCCGGAAATATAATTCCGGAAATTCAGCTGAGCCCCTTCCTTTCGACCTGCAAATCGGGTTTTCCAAACGGCTGGAACGGGCGCCGCTTCGGTTCCACATCACGGCCCATCACCTCTATCAGTGGGATGTGCGCTACGACAATCCCGCCGACATTGTGCGCAGCAGCCTCAGCGGCGACACCACCAGTAGCTCCGGCGATTCGCACTTCTTCGATAAGCTGGGCCGCCATTTTATCGTTGGTGCCGATATCCTGCTCGGCAAACGCATCACCGTTACAGCGGCCTACAACCATTTGCGGCGCGGCGAGCTGGCCCTGAGCGAGAAAGGCGGACTGGCCGGTTTTTCGTTTGGCGGCTCCATCAATCTGGACCGGTTTCAGGTTAGCTATGCACGGGGTGTTTATCATCTGGCAGGCGCTACCAACGAGTTTGGCCTGAATGTAAATCTGGCCAAAACGGTGGGCATCGGCAGTGCAACGGAGCGTTTGCGCTGGAACAAAGTCTATCCCGATTGGGGTAATTAAAGGTATTTTTTCCGGAAATTTCCGCCCCTACAAAGACATTTACACCTGCCCTCCCTCTCTCGGGCAGGCTTTTTGATAAAAGGCCTGTTTAGCTTGCGCTACCCGGTTTCTAACTTCCCTTATTCCTAACACTTAAGACAAGGCATGCCTTGTCTCTACAATCATTCCTAATCCCTTTTATTATGAACACCAAACGTCAAAAAGCATTTGAGGCTTTAATCGAAGCCCTGGAAGAAACCGTTGCCAGCCACATCGACTCCGTGAATCAGATTCAGGGTGCAGTGGATATTGATGAAGAAGAAACCCGCACCGTCTCGGCGATGAGTCAGCAGGGCGAGCAAACCGACATCCGCAACAACATGCAGGTGGCGCTCGAAAGTGCACAGGTCGAGCTGGCCAACGTGCGGGCCTACGAAGACGCGGAAATTTCCGGCGTGCAGCCCGGCGCTTTTGTAGATACCGGCGACCGCATTTTCTTTATCGGCAGTTCGCAGCGCGCCGTGCCGTTTGGTAAGGTCGAAATCGTGGGCGTTTCCCTCGCGGCTCCGGCTTTTGCGGCAATGGAAGGACTGCAAAAAGGCGACACATTCCGGCTGGGCGACACCAGTTACAAAGTGGCGGACATCTACTAAAAAGCCTTATTTCCCCCAACCTTTTAGACGGCGGGCCGTTTACATTTGGGTACGCTTTTTCCTTTTCCAGCCATGAGCATCCGCGACCAGATCCTGACGTATCTCTACCTCAAAAAACGCAATCCCAAGGACCCGCATAATACAAATATCCGGCTCATGCATGGCATGAACCGGATCTCTATTTTCATTTTTCTGATTGCCGTCGTGGTGATGATTATCCGGCTGTTCCGGCATTAATCCACCACCACTTCAAACGACTCCATCACCGGGTTGGCCAGCAGCTTGCGGCAGGCTTCCTCGGCAGTAGCCTTGGCTTCTTCGGGCGTAGCCGCTTCTACCTGCAGGGTAATGTGCTTGCCCACGCGCACGTCGGCGATAGTGCCTAAGCCCAGGTTATGCAGGCTGCCGGTTACGGCCTTGCCTTGGGGATCCAGGAGGTCTTTGAGGGGCAGGATGTTGATGCGAACGGTATGTTTCATAAAAAGTGATTTTTAAGAGAAAGAAAGGATTAAGACTGCGCAATTTCCGGTTTTACCGCACTTTTGGGCGCAATCAGCGACAGCGCAGCATAGAGCAAAATAGCAAACAGCAGCGTGCCGGCTTTCAAGAACGGAAATGCTACAATCGTGGCCACAATCAAGAGATAGGCCGGCCAGCCTTTTGCCGGATTTTTGATGTTTTCGGCAGGTTTGAAAAAATGGATTTTAGAAACCATCAGGTAGCACAGTAATCCAATCAAAAGGTATAAAACCCAAGGACGCAACAAGGCGTCGGCCAGGGCTTGCGGACCGTAGAGCGTTACCAAAGGCAAGGCCGCAACGGCCAATCCGGCGGCAGGTGTTGGCATTCCGGAAAAACCGGCTTGTGGCGGGGTATTGTTGAATTTGGCGAGGCGCAGCGCAGCAAAAACAGGTAGCAGGAAAGCAGGCGCTGTTGCCCAGAGGCTCACGTCCATCGCATCCGGTTGGCGCATCAGGGCGGTCCACAACATCTTAAACAGCATCATCGCTGGTGCCACGCCAAACGACACCACATCGGCCAAGGAATCTAAATCTTTGCCAATCGGACTGCTCACCCGTAAAGCGCGCGCGGCTGCACCATCCAGCAGGTCAAAAAAAGCGGCCAGAAAGATAAATACCGTTCCCCACCAGGGCTGCTCTACCACTGTTACTTCAAAATAATCCTGATAGTTGTTGGTAACGCTAAAGTTTTGCGCACCCAAAACCATTGCAATGGCGCAGCAGCCACAAAACAAATTGGCGAGAGTCAGCAGATTGGGAAGATGGCGCATCGGAGAGAAAGGCCAAAAATAGCGCAGGAAAGCGGCTCGGGAACGGCTTTGATTTTTAGGGAAACACAAAAAGCCTTTGTCCGCTGTGGACAAAGGCTTTTCTTTTTCTTAAAAAAATTTAAGGGCTTAGCTTGCTTTTGGCTCCGGAACCACCAGGCGGAACCCGTTGCCGTGGATGTTCACGATCTCTACCGTCGGGTCCAGCTTCAGGTATTTACGCAGCTTGGCGATATACACGTCCATCGAGCGGCCGTTGAAATACGTGTCTGAACCCCAGATGCGCTTCAGGGCAGCTTCGCGGGGCAACAGGTCGTTTTTATACTCGGCCAGCATCGTCAGCAGCTCGCTTTCTTTGGGCGAAAGGGTAAAGCTTTCTTCGCCGATTTGCAGGTTGCGCAGGCGGGAGTTGAACTTGAAATTGCCCAGGTTCCACTCTGTTACGGCGTGTTTCTTTTCTTCCAGCTCGTTGTTGCGCTTCAGTACTGCTTTGATCTTGTGGAGCAGGATTTCGGAGTCAAACGGCTTGGTGATGTAGTCGTCGGCCCCCAGCTTGTAGCCGCGCATAATGTCTTCTTTCATGCCTTTGGCAGACAGAAAAAAAAGCGGCACGTCGGGGTCCACATTCCGGATTTCCTCGCCCAGCGTAAAGCCGTCCATGTTGGGCATCATCACATCCAACAGGCAGATGTCGAATTTTTTGCGCCGGAAGGCAGCCAGCCCCAGGATACCGTCGCGGGCCAGCTCTACGTCGTAATCGTTGAGCTCCAGATAGTTTTTAAGCACCTGACCCAGGGATGCGTCGTCTTCTACAAGGAGAATCTGGTTTTTTTCGTTTTCCATAAAAAGTTGGACTTCGCGTGTTTGCGGTTGAAAGTTTGTAACAAATAAAGGCTATAAATTCCCAAAATCAAAACCAGAGCCAGAGGGTTGTCTGGATGGCCTGTCATTCCCAGGACAGCAGCGGCTTTAAAAAGGCAATTTTTCCGGAAAAACCCCAGCATTTCCGGAAAATTTAGTGATAATCAAGGGGCTTCAAAAAATATGCCTTCTTTAGGGAATAAGGGGGAAATTTCCGGAAATTGTACCCGCTGACAGCCCTAAACAGACCTTTGCTCTAAGAGTAACGGTTTGAAAACGCTTTTCTTGCTTTGCCAAAGCCAGCGTAAGCGATGTACAGATAGTATATAAAGTCATTGAGGCAGTTAGGCAACAATTGTAGGTTCTTGATACCTGATACTCCATACCTGACACCTTAAAACCTATAACCCAAACACATCTACTGCCAGCCGGAACGTGTTGCAGTGGGCTTCCACAATGTCTTTGATTTCCGGAGAATAACCGCCGCCCATGGCCACGGCTACGGGCAGGGAATGGCGTTTGGCAGTTTCAAACACTAAGCGGTCGCGGTCGGCGCATTCGGCACGCGTAAGGGCCATTTTGCCAAACTTATCGGTGGAAAGGACGTCCACGCCGCTGAGGTAGAAAAGGCGCGTGGGGCGGAAGGTGTCAATGATTTTGGGGAGGTGTTCTTGGAGGATTTCAAGATATTCATTTCCGGAAATGCCGTCGGGCAGGCCAATGTCCAGCGTGCTTTTTTCTTTGTGGAACGGGTAGTTGTGTGCCCCATGCATCGAGAAGGTAAAAACGTTTTTATTTCCGGAAAGGAGCGCTGCCGTACCGTTTCCCTGATGCACATCGAGGTCGCAGATGAGGATGCGCTCGGTTGGATTCTGGCGAATCAATTCATTGGCGGCCACGGCAAAATCGTTGAGCAAACAAAAGCCTTCGCCCTTTCCGGCAAAAGCGTGGTGGGTGCCGCCGGCCACGTTGAGCGCCACGCCGGTGGTTTCGGAAATGCGGGCGCAGTCGAGCGTGCCTTGCAGGATGCGCACTTCCCGCTCCACCAGCGGCCCGGAAAGCGGAAAACCAATGGCGCGCATCTCGCGGGGGGTGAGTTCCAGCGCTTTCATACGCGCCCAGTAATCCGCGTCGTGGGTTTGAAGGAGGGTTCCTTCGCTAATCGGCTCCGGCGAGAAAAGCGCGCTTTCGGCAATGGTGCCTTCGTGGAGCAGCTGCGCCGGAATCAGCTCGTATTTCAGCATTGGAAAGCGGTGGCCCTCCGGCAGCGGGGGGGCGTAGATGGGATCGAAGGCAATGAAGGGCTGGGGCATGGGCGGGGGACTGCGAAGAAACATTTTTCGGGCGAAAAAGATTTTTGGGCAGCGCGCATACACCCAAACCTATAAGGTTTCAAAAACCTTATAGGTTTTTGCGCATAGCTGGAATAAAAAGGCAATTCGGCACCACGACGCATTTTGGCGTGATAGTTCCGGAATTTTGGTGTCAGCACTAAATGCTGTTTTATGCGCCCTCCCTATCTTGTTGTCAAAGCTTTATTTTATTGGGGACGTCTGACGCTTGGCCGCGTCCTTGTAGGGTTAACGCGCAGATTTCCGGAAATACGTACTCCGGAAAACATACAGAAGCTCAATGACCTGAATGAAAAATGCTGGGAGGCAGAAAGTCATATAAAATTTTTTCTGGAGCAGAAGTTTTTCCCGCCAGATCGATACCTCTTTATCGACTCGCCCCGGAAGATGGATGCGATGAAACGCGCACAAATACGAGACCGCTCTTACCGGCTGGAAATCAAAGTAATGGACGTGCGGGGCGAAGGGACTTTACACTATCAAAAAACGGTCGCGCTGGACGCTTGGTTTGAGATAGAGCTACATCCTGAAGATGATCCTGTTCCGGAAAACTTTCCTTTTAAAAGAACAAAAGATTATAAACCCTGGCCTCAACTGCCGGATTTGACCAAACCCTATCATTTTCTGCTTGGCGATTTACTTACCCAATCACCGTCGGTATTAGCCCGGATGCCCAACAGCAACGCCCTTTCTTTTGAGATTATTGAAGAACGCAAATGGCAACTTACAAAGCCCGGTTTTGAAAATTAATATTAATCCCTTCGCCACTATGGAAACCACCCAATTAGACACCTTTTTAACCGGTCTCAAAAGCTATCTGGACGCTCAGACAGACGCTCGTAAGTCGTACAACCGCGAGGTAGCACTCGAGTTCAACCCAATGTTGCAGTTTTTCAGCATTGGCGAAAACAAATTCTCAGATATTATTGCCTATTTCCTGAACCCGCAGGAAAAGCACGGGCAGGGAGGCACTTTTCTGGAAGCGTTTCTTCAAATGGAAGGCTTGCCGTGTAGTGAGTGGGCAGACTTGAATCTGGAATCGGCAGAAGTCGTTCGGGAAAGCGGCGTGAACAGCCGTCGCATGGATATCTACATCCAATTTCCGGAAAGTAATTATGGTATCGGTATTGAAATGAAAATCTGGGCGGGCGACCAGAAAAATCAGTTACAGGATTATCACACCTGGCTTAAAGACAAACATGGTAGCCGGCAATGTCTTTTTTATTGGAGACCTTACGATACCGCTCCCGGTGAACACAGCCTTACCAAAGAGCAACGCGATGCTTTAGTAAAAGCCAATCAGTTCTATGAAATCAACCACGAAGAGTGGACCGTTGCATTGCTCGAGAAATGGCTTTCCGTATGCCGCGCTGAAAACGTCCGTACCTTTTTAAAACAACTTCTTCAATTCATCAACCACGAAATCAACGGCGAACGCTTTATGGGACAACACGATCAGATTGCAGAATACCTTAAACAAAATAGAGTATTCTTAGAAATGGCTTTGCAAGTAATAGATGCTCAGAATTCAATTAAGATTGCTGCTATTGATGTCTTCAAAAAAGCTTGGGAAGGACATACTTGGCCACAGGGAGTGTCGGTAGCAGGTTTTCGTAAGTTTAGTCCAGAAGAAAAATATGCAGGCTTTGTTTTTAATTTGACTGATAATGCCTACCCTTTCAATATAGGCTTTGATTGGGCTGAAAAGGGATTCAAAAACGGCTATTTTGGATTTATTGCAAAAAGAAAAGGTGAAAGTAATAAAGCAAAGGAATATTTCACTAAGGTTTTAGGAAAAGGTGAGTATACTGATGCTTGGCCTTGGCATACTTATTTAAAAACATCTTATCGCAACCTTTCGATGCAAGATTTTATCGGCGAAGGCCAAAACGCCTTCCTCAAAGCCATCTCCGAAAAAATAGAATTTCTTCTCGCCGGTCTCCAAAAAGCCCCATTTCCCTAAACGTCCTAAACCTTTCCACCCGTATCTTTGTTATCCCAACAGTTCTTTGAAAAAAGTACCTTTTCCGGAAAGTCTTTTGTCTTTCTACTTTAGACTTTTGTCTCACTCGGGGCCGACCGGTTTTGACAGCAAGGGGCAGGGTACGTAAGCAGGTCGTGCGTTGGATCATTAGCACGTAAATCTGAAAATCCAAATCCTAAATGGCAATACTCAGTATGCCATGGCTGCCTAATTCCTAAAGAACTAGCGTAAGCCATTGGGCCGCCGCATGCGTTTTGGCTTTGTACGCCGCCGCCGCCCATCACTCCAACAAAGCATCGGCTTTGCGATCGTCGCGTCGTAAAGCTTAAAAACAGCGACTGGGAAACCCGTAGGTTCGTCCGGCTCCGGCGGGTTTC
>JAEWBT010000138.1 GCA_023391015.1 Bacteroidota bacterium | reverse complement strand
CCGTTCTGGCCACGATGGTACTCGGTCGGGAAACGGTTTCGGTGGACGGTTTCGGCGGCTTTGGTCCTATCCTGTTGCCGATGCTGATTGCCGGAACCGGCATTGTCTGGAGTATTATCGGAACCTTTTTCGTGCGGATTTCCGACAGTGCCAAAAACGCGCTGGCAGCGGTGCAGAACGCGCTCAACTTGGGCAACTGGGGCTCGATTGTGCTGACGGCGATTGCGTCTTATTTCCTTGTGCAATACGTACTTCCGGAAACCATGACGCTGCGTGGTTTTGAGTTTACCCGCATGGGCGTGTTCGGTGCTATCATCATTGGTCTCGTGGTAGGAACGCTGATGAGCATCATCACCGAGTACTACACCGCAATGGGCAAGCGTCCGGTGATGTCGATTGTACGGCAGTCATCCACCGGCCACGCCACCAATATTATCGGCGGGCTTTCGGTGGGCATGGAATCTACTTTGCTGCCCATTCTGGTACTGGCGGGCGGTATCTATGGCTCGTATGCCTGCGCCGGTCTCTACGGTGTAGCGATTGCCGCAGCGGGCATGATGGCGACCACGGCCATGCAACTGGCGATTGACGCCTTTGGCCCCATTGCCGACAACGCGGGTGGCATTGCCGAGATGAGTGAACTGCCCGGCGAGGTGCGCGATAAAACCGACGTACTCGACGCGGTGGGCAACACCACAGCCGCCACCGGTAAAGGCTTTGCAATTGCCTCGGCAGCCCTAACGGCGCTGGCCTTATTCGCAGCTTTTGTGGGGATTTCCGGAATTTCAGGCATTGACATCTACAAAGCCGACGTGCTGGCAGGCCTTTTCGTAGGCGGGATGATTCCGTTTATCTTTTCTTCACTGGCCATTACGGCGGTGGGCAAGGCGGCGATGGCGATGGTAGAGGAAGTGCGCCGTCAGTTCCGGGAGATTCCGGGAATCATGGAAGGCACGGGCAAGCCGGAATACGAAAAATGTGTCGCGATTTCCACCCAGGCTTCTATCCGGAAAATGATGCTGCCCGGCGCAATTGCCATTGTTTCCCCGCTTTTGATTGGCTTTATTTTTGGCCCTGAAGTGCTGGGCGGTTTCCTCGCGGGCGCTACGGTGAGCGGCGTGTTGATGGGCATGTTCCAAAACAACGCCGGTGGCGCGTGGGACAATGCCAAAAAATCGTTTGAGAAAGGCGTGGAAATCAACGGCGTTATTTATTATAAACACAAAGCCGATCGCCCTTCGCCGCCCCATCAGGCCGCAGTTACCGGCGACACTGTAGGCGATCCCTTCAAAGACACCTCTGGTCCGTCTATGAACATTCTCATCAAACTGATGAGCATCGTGGCACTCGTGATTGCGCCGAGCATTGGCAAGCTGCATGGCACCAAAGCAGGTCATGCAGTAAAACAGCCGGTTCAAACCGAAAAAGTGGTGGTAGTCCGGTAACATTTTTCCGGAAATTTCAACGCTGAAAATAGGAAAAGGGCTGCGCCGGAAGGTGCAGCCCTTTTGGTTTGAGGAACCCAAATGAGATATCCTTTTCTGATAACGGTGTATTTCCGGAAATCAAACACTATGAACAGCCGAAGCCGAAGCCGAAGGCTCCAATTCGCCGCAGGCGAGTCCAAGCGAAACTCCAATCCCGCCAAAGGCGGGTCCAACGCGCGAAGCGCTTAAAAATTCTGCTCATCCGCGCTCGGCCCGTAAGAACCCGGCAGCGGAACATCGCTGAGGCGATAATAGACGCCCAGTTGTGCCCGGTGGTGAGTTACCTGGTTCAGGGCGTGGCGAATGGCTTCGTATTTGGTCCAGTCGGCCAGCTTGTGGCTGCCGTGCGAAAGTCCCCAGCGACCTTCCAGCGATTCGGCCTTTTCCAGCGCAGTTTTGCCGGTTTCGTAGGACTTGTCCAGGAATTGCAGCAAATCTTCGCGGTTGTGAAGCACCGTGGGCTTGTAATCGCCTTTGGCAAAATCAATGCCTTCGGTATGAAGGATAAGCTGCGGCCAGGCAAACACCTCGGCAATGTGGGCAGCCAGCGGCATGAGCTTCATACTTTTCTGGTGGGGCGCATAATCGTTTTGACCTTCGGGAAAGCGCTCAAAAAACTTACGGGTGGTTTGGTATTCGTGCGCCAGTTCGGACTGCAGGTGTTGAAGGATGTTTTCCATAAAGAAAGTGTTCGGAATGTGTTCTGCAAGATACGCACCGGGTCATCACTCAAAATGGTATTCTTAGAAAGAAAAAGGCACTTAAAACGCTTTTCTACAGGGTCTGCTGTTTCCGAGAAAACGCTTCTAAAACAGCATCTCCGGAAATAAAAGGCTTTACTCAGGACCGCTTTTATCTTTTCTCCGGAATGGGTAAATAAGCTGTTGGTGATCCGCCTGGCGGGTACACCATGATGGCGGTGCAGGCATTGTAATCTGCATTTCCGGAAAATTCAAACGAAATGCCTTTAGAAATAACGTCGTAACGGGGCGGTACATCGCCATAAATATTTTCTGCCTGCTGCAACTTGGGAAAGACCCTTTTTACCTCGGCTTTGTTGCTGCCGGTGTGAAGCCCTTCAACGGTTTGAAAGCGCGGCGAAGTAACGCGGATTTGCCGGATGGCTTTACGCATCATGTTGCTGTCGGCGTAAGTGGTGAAAACGGCCAGTGTGTTTTCCGTGTTCTTGCCATCCCAAACCAGCCAGGCTTTGCCCATCGCTGCGTCTGAAGCATCAGGCTGGCCCAGGCCTTGCAGCAATGTCGCCGGGTCGTCGCCCAGCACCGTATTGCCGACCTTTTTTCCGGGAATAATTTCCCAATCCGCATCTACAGCCGGTGTTGGATTTCCGGAAATATCGGGCTCCAGAACGGCGGCAGCAGCGGTGGCAGTGTCTATCGGGGGCGTGGTGGTTGCATCTGAAGTAGCCGTGTTACAACTCCAAAGCAGCATCGGCAAAAGCAGGAAAAGTCGCATCAAAAAGGTTTTTCCGGAAAAGACTGCAATTCGCATACCGGCAGGGGGTGTAAACCATAAAAAAGAGACGCCCAAGTTGGGCGTCTCTACAAAGAAAAATTTTATTCCGGAGGCTTTAGGCCAGCGTAATGCTGTCGTCCAGGTACACGTCCTGAATGGCGTTGAGCAAATCCACACCTACGCCCATATCTTTCTGGAACGCTTTCCGGCCAGAAATCAGACCCATACCACCGGCGCGTTTGTTTACCACAGCGGTGATGACGGCTTCCTGCAGGTCGGAATCGCCTTTGGATTCGCCGCCGGAGTTGATCAGACCCACACGACCAGCGTAGCAGTTCATTACCTGGTAGCGGGCCAGATCGATCGGGTGATCGGTGGTCATCTTTTCATACACGTTCTTGTGGGTCTTACCAAAGTTCAAGGCTGTGTATCCGCCGTTGTTGGTCGGCAGTTTTTGCTTGATGATGTCTGCCTGAATGGTAACGCCCAAGTGGTTGGCTTGCGCCGTGAGGTCGGCAGCAGCGTGATAGTCCACGCCGTCTTTCTTGAAGCCGCTGTTGCGCAGGTAGCACCACAGCACGGTGGCCATACCCAGCTCGTGGGCATACTCAAACGCCTTGGCCACTTCCTGAATCTGACGGGTGCTTTCTTCCGAACCAAAATAAATAGTCGCTCCTACAGCTACCGCGCCCATGTTCCAGGCTTCTTTGATAGAGCCGAACATGATTTGGTCGAAGCGGTTGGGATAAGAAATAAACTCGTTGTGGTTGATCTTAACGATAAACGGAATCTTGTGGGCGTACTTGCGGGCCACAGCACCCAGAACACCGTAGGTAGAAGCGACCGCATTGCAACCGCCTTCCATCGCCAGTTTCACGATGTTTTCCGGATCGAAATAAATCGGGTTGGGTGCAAAAGAAGCGCCGGCGCTGTGCTCGATGCCCTGATCCACAGGCAGAATGCTTACGTAGCCGGTGTTGGCGAGGCGACCATTGCCCAGCAGGGTTTGGATGCTGCGCAGGGTTTGGATGCTGCGGTTGGAATCAGCCCAAACGGTGTCAATCGCGTTGGGAGACGGCGCATGCAAAACCGATTTGTCGATGGCCGTGCTGGTGTGGCCCAGATAGTATTCGGCCTTATCGGCCAGGATGTCTTCAATGCGGGAAGTCGCCGTCAGCGTTGCCATAACAAGTTTTTTTGGAGAATAAAGGGTTGGTAAATCGCGTGCAAAAGTATAACAAAAAACTTTGGTTTTGCAATGCAGGTAAGAAAGGTGTTTTCAATCCCGGAAAAAGGCCGGGTTTTCCGGAAAATAGCGCTATTTCAAACCTATCTGAACAGACACATACAGCAAGCCCTACCGGCGGATTTAAACGTCGCCGGATTTCCGGAATTTTCAGCGATTAAGTCCCCTGTCAATCAGCTTTTGAAAATACGCAGGCGACTGCAACAAACGGCTGCCATACCAGGAAAACAGCTCACCATCCACCAGTTCAATCTGCGCATCCGGAACGGCTGCCGCCACTTCCGCCAGGTGCTTTTCTGCAAACGGATAGGGCTCTGATGAAAGCAAAATGCGGTCGGGTTTTAAGCGAACAATTTCTTCCAGCGAAGTCTCCGGATAACGACTTTCCTTCTCCAGAACATTTTCCCAGCCACAGCAGCAGAGCATTTCATGAATAAACGTATCGCCGCCGGCCCACATCCACGGATCGCGCCAGATGGCATAAGCGACGCGTTGCGGCCTTGCAGCTTTTCGAAGAATTGAAAACTCAGCTTCTATTTTTCCGGAAATTTGACTTCCTTCACTCTCTTTTCCGGTTATAACACCCACTTGCCGGATCATCTCCAGCGCATCTTCCAATGTTTGAATATCGCTCACCCACACCGGCGCGATTGGGGAAAGTGCTTCTATTTGTTCCCGGACGTTTTCTTCTTTGTTGGCAAGAATCAAATCGGGAGAAAGTGCGGCTACGCGGTCGGGTTTTACGTCTTTAGTGCCGCCTACGCGCGGTTTTTTCCGGAACCAACTTTCGGGGTGTATGCAGAATTTGGTGATGCCCACCACCTGTGTTTCCAATCCTAAATCACACAGCAGTTCGGTTTGAGACGGCACGAGCGAAACGATGCGCTGCGGAGACTTTGGAATCAATAGCGAGCGACCCAGCATGTCGGTAACACGTTGCAGCATGGCGAGATGAACTTTAAGGTCGCAAAGGTCGGACCGTTGGCACTTCTATGGCTTTTTTATCACTGCCCACTGCACGCCATTCCATTGCAGCACATGAAAATCAGCTGCCGGCTTTTTGAGCGTTAAAACATAACTGCGGTTGGGGTGAGAAAAGCGAACCGAAAAAAGGTTGTTTTCAAAATCATGGGCCAGAATGCCGTCGGCCCACCAGCCATCGCCGTTGAGCTGCTTTATTTCAAGCGCTTGCGGGGTGCGCCAGGCGGTTTCTACCAACATATCTTTTGGCGAAGAAATCTGGCAGGCCCCTGCTTCGAGGACAATTCCGAAAAAAGGCTTTTCCAATACATAACGGCGCAACAAGGCCGCCTCGCCTTCCGGCGCGTAGCCAATCATGGGCAGGCCCCGCAACGCATCCGGAATATTGAGCAAAAGCGTTGGCTTGCTATCTTTAAAATCGGGAATTTTCAACAGCATTTCCCGGCCCAGCGCGGCGCTTTTCTGCCACAAAAGATTGGTATAGAAAAGCAGGCCTGCAGAAAGGGCCATAATGCCTACCCGAAGCCATTTTTTCCGGAAATAATGCCCGAAAATCGCGCCGACTGCCGGCAGCATAAAGTAGGTATAGCGGTCAAAATCCACCAGGCCGTTTTCCTGAAAGTAAAGCGGAACCACGAGCAATAACGCGGCGATGGCAAAGGTTGCCGGAATGAAAACCGGGTGCTTTTGGAAGCTTTTCAGCGCTTTTCGTTTCCGGAAAATCAGCGTGATTAAAGAAGCATAAAAGCCACCCAGAAAAGCCCAGCTATTCAGGACATCATAGAGAATTGCGCGGAGATTTTGCGGCCAGTAGCGGCCGAACAGAAAAAGATTGAAAAAGTATTTGGCGGGTTTACGCAGGTAATCGCCGAGCCGCAGCCAGGTCAGGGTTTTGATGTGGGGAACCGGCTCGGTGTAGAGCCAGCGAAAAAGGCCGTATTGAACAGCACAAAGCGCCAATATCGGTACAGCAAAGGACCCAACCGCCTTTTTCGTACGTGGCGCCTTCCGGAAATAAAGGAGCAGAAGTGCGGCATAAATAGGTGCTAAATAAAACGTTTCCAACGCAAAAAGCGTGGGCAGGAATGCAATCAATCCCACGAAAATCCAGTGCTTTTTTCCCCAATCCAGGTAGTGCAGCAGGGCGAAAAGCGTTGCCAATAGCAGCACCATTCCTTGCAGGTAGTGATAACCCGCTTCCCACACCACGACCTCGGTTGCATAAGGGGAAAAAAGAAAAAGCAATCCGGCGAAATTTCCGGAAATTTTACTTCCCAGAACCCGGCTGTAGAACTTCGCCCAGCCCCAGGCACATACCGCGTGTAAACTCACCATCAGCAGGTGCCACGGCAGGGGATGCACGCCAAAAAGCTTCCACCACGCCCACAGCATCCATTGGGTAAACGGATACAGGCTTTCGACCCGGAGACCGCGCCGCAGCAGATAATGCCCAAATGTTTTGGTATGCAGCGATTGGAGCCAGCCGGTCACGTCGCGCGTCCAGCCGGCTTGCCACGCCGGGGCATACAGCAAATGGGCCGCCGCGAGAAAAAGCACCAACAGGTACAGGTTCTTACGAGGGCCCATCTTGTTTTTAAAATCGAATTGGGAAACGAATTATTTCGCCGTTTCCAGCGCCGGAGCAGGCGCTTTCTTGGTTTCCAGGCTGCTTTCCTGCGTGGCAAGGGCTGCTTTCACAAAGCCTACGAAAAGCGGGTGTGGGGCTTCTACGGTGCTTTTGTATTCGGGGTGGTACTGCACGCCCACGTAGAACGGGTGATTTTCTAATTCCACGGCTTCCACCAGGCCTGTTTTCGGGTTTTTACCCACCGGAACAAAACCAGCGTCTTTGAAAGCTGTCAGGTAATCGTTGTTGAACTCGTAGCGGTGGCGGTGGCGCTCTTCGATGTGGGCACTGCCGTAGCAGGAAGCCAGCTTGGAAGTCGGGTCCAGCTCGCAGGCATACGCGCCGAGGCGCATGGTGCCGCCCATGTTTTTAATTTCCTTTTGGTCTTCCATCATGGAAATCACCGGGTGTGGTGTGTTGGCATCCATCTCGGTAGAGAAAGCGTCTTTCAGATTCAGGACGTTGCGGGCAAATTCCACACACGCCATCTGCATCCCGAGACAGATGCCCAGGAAGGGCAAACCACTTTCCCGCGCGTAGCGGATAGCTTCAATCTTGCCTTCGATACCACGCGATCCAAAACCGGGGGCCACCAGCACCGCATCCAGGTGTTGCATCGTTTCGGCGGCGGTTTCGGGCGTCAGGTACTCGGAGTGGATATTCCGGACTTCTACCTTGCATTCGTTTACTGCCCCGGCGTGGATCAGTGCTTCCAGAATGGATTTATACGCATCCTGAAGCTCTACGTATTTGCCAATCAGGCCAATGGTGATTTTGGATTTCGGGTAGCGCAGTTTGTTTAGAAATTCTTTCCACTTGTCCAGTTGCGGCTCCTGGCCCATCGGCAGTTGCAGCTTTTGCAGGCAAATGGTGTCCAGCCCTTCGCGCATCATTTCCAGCGGCACGGCATAAATCGTGTCGGCGTCGCGGGCTTCGATAACAGCGTCTTTGGTGACGTTGCAAAACAGGGCAATCTTGCGTTTCAGTTCGTTGTAGAGCGGCTCTTCGGTGCGGCAGACCAGCACGTCGGGGTTCAGTCCATTCTCGCTCATCATCTTCACTGAGTGCTGGGTAGGCTTGGTTTTCAGCTCTTTAGCGGCTTTGAGGTATGGCACGAGGGTGAGGTGCACCACAATGCAATTCTCATCGCCCAGTTCCCACTTCAACTGGCGCACGGCTTCCAGAAACGGCAGCGATTCAATGTCGCCCACCGTTCCGCCCAGCTCGGTAATCACTACGTCGTAGCGGTCATCTTTGCCCAGCAGCGTCATCCGGCGCTTGATTTCGTCGGTGATATGGGGAACGACCTGCACCGTTTTTCCCAGAAAAGCGCCTTCGCGCTCGCGGTTGATGACGTATTGGTAGATGCGGCCCGTGGTCACGTTGTTTTCCTGCGACGTAGGGCGGTTAAGGAAGCGCTCGTAGTGGCCGAGGTCCAGGTCGGTTTCGGCGCCGTCGTCGGTTACGTAACACTCGCCGTGCTCGTAGGGGTTGAGCGTTCCGGGGTCAATATTGATATAAGGATCAAACTTTTGAATGGTCGTGCGGTAGCCGCGCGCCTGCAAGAGCTTGGCCAGCGAGGCGGCAATAATTCCTTTTCCCAAAGACGAAGTAACCCCACCGGTTACGAAAATAAACTTGCTCATAAGATGCGTGTGTTTTTTTCAGCGACCGGCCTTCCACAAAAATCCAGCGGTCGGGCAAAGGTACAAAGGGCCGTGGGGAACTACAGAAAGAGAAACTTTTGCTGGGTGAACGGCGCTTCAAATTATGGTTGAAACAGCGCTGTGCTTTTCTCGTCGGACGGTCGGCCGGCTTGCGTTTGGGGGGCTGTTGTTTGGATATTGCCCTAATTTTTGAAAATAACAGCCTGTTCCTTGTGATTCCGCTTAATTCTTTCAACGAATGGTGCCCTTTAGGGTTAATTGCCCCGCCCTTCAGGTTAATTGCCCCGCCCTTTAGGGCGGGGAGAGAAAGGCAAACCATTTAAGCGGAGGCCTTCAGGCCTTGAGCGCAGTTTTATTCCAGTGCCCATGCAGGCAGTTGCCATTCGCCGGAGTCGTCAAAGCCATATTTCTGCATCAGCTCGTCGTATTCCTGCTGGTAAGTCTTATGGCGATGGTGCCCCTCCTGATTGGAGATATAAGCATACACGGCTGCGAACTCGGCACCGCTCACGGATACGGCGAAGTAGTCATCCTGCCACCCAAATTTCTGAGGCCACTGCAAATTGCGGTTGGCCCAAAAAGAAGATTCTCCTTTGAGCAGATTGGCAATTGTAGCTGAATTCTGGTCCGGGCGATAGGAAAGAAGCACATGGAGATGATCGAGGTGGCCATTGATGTTCAGGAGATGAATGCCTTTACTGGCCGCATTTTCACGGATGTGCCGGCAGATGGCCTCTTTCTGTTCTGTATTCATGAAAGGATAGCGATCTTTCGTAGCCCACACCATGTGGACGAGCAATTTGTGAAATGGCATCTAAAGGAGGTTTTAAGAATCGGGTTGGCAGCGGAAAAAGGCCTGAAGGCCTCGTGTAAAAATAATAGAATATCCTCTCCCCGCCCTAAAGGGCGGGGCAATTAGCTCAAGGCGGGGCAATTAGCTAATGGGCGGGGCCATTCGCCTAAAAAGCAGCAATTAGCTAAAGAATGGCCATTAGCTAAAGGGGGAGCGATTGACATAAAGGGCGGGGCAACCCACTAAGGGCCAAAGCCATTCGCGAGGCGATGGGGAAAGGAAATCATGCTAATAGGTGCTGCGAATCTTCCTTACACGTCCAGCGCGTCAATACAGGTCTTGCCGTGGCCAACCCTCTGTTGTGGCCGCTCACTAAACAGGGTTGTTTTCCGGAAAATTCCCCCAAAAAAGGCCCGGCGACAAGTCACCGGGCCTTTTTATATAAAAGGAACTTCAAAGGCAGAATCGGCTTATGCTTTCCAGCCGTCCACATCGGTGGCGTCAGTAGCGTAGTCTTCCGCCACCGGCTCCGCTACCATTTCGGTTGCCTCTGCTACCGGCTGCGTAGTTGCATAGGTTTCAGTAGGTTCGGCGGCGTTGCGGTAGATGTAGTTGCCTTCTTCGTCGTATTCGTGGTTGAAAGCATCAAAGTCGAAATCCGGCATCAGGTCGGTTTTCACGTATTCTACGGTTTCCTGCAGGGCGGCTACAAACTTGTGAAAGTCTTCTTTATAAAGAAACATTTTGTGGCGCTCGTAAGAGCCGTCTTCAAAACGCTTTTTGCTCTCGGTGATGGTAATAAAGTAATCATTACCACGGGTCGCACGCACATCAAAGAAGTAGGTGCGGCGCTTGCCGGCCTTCACACGCTTCGAATAAATGCTGTCGTTGTTGCGGCCTTCACCATTGTTGTTGCGGCCATAGCGGCCTTCGCGGTCGCCGTAGTGGTTGTCGTTGTCGTACGCCACAGATTCTGGGGTTAAGAGAAGAGAAATAAAAGATTTCGGCAACAAAAGTAATAAGCCGTCTTATTTTTCCAAATCTGAAACAGCATTTTCCGGAATTTTTCGCTCCGGAAGGCTTCCCAATAAAAGCGCGGCTGCCTGGCCAAACGTGCAAAGCGCTTTTGCAACATGCAAAATCCTTTCTAAAGAGCAGGATAAGGAAATTCAGGAACCCAAAACCGCACTTTGAGTTCCAAAAACAAGCGCTTGGGTATCGCTTTTATCAGAACAGGTTCTAAAAACCACTCTTTAGGTTACACTTTGTCATTTCCAGGTTCGGGGAAACGGTTTCATCAGTGCAGTTTGTCATTTCCAGGTTCAGGAAAATGGTTTCCTCAGTACAGTTTATCATTTCCAGGTTCGGGAAAATGGTTTCCTCAGTACAGTTTGTTGCAAAAGGGTTCGGAAAAGTGGTTTTTAGGCTCGAAAAAAGGCCTTCCGGGTTCGCAAAAAAAGAATAAGGAATGCAGCAGCAGGGCATCGTCCATCGGCTTTCTCTGGAAAGCAGCCTTTTGAAAGGAGCGCGGAAGGCACAGTTTAGGTTCTTTCTGCGTACTTGAACACCTGGCCTGCTGTTTCTTTAATAAAACAGATAATCCCGCCGTGCCAGGTTCAGCCGCAGGCCCGTAAACACCTGAAGGCTTTTCTGTTCGGCGTCATCCAGCTTCCAGTGCCGTCCGGAAACGCCGGCCTCCAGAAACAAGCGCGGCCACGGTTGCCAGGTGGCATACAGCTCGCCGAGCAGGCCGTGCGCCACTTTTCCGGGTGTTAAAGAATAGCCGTAATCCGACGGGCGGCCTGCGTTGTTGCTTTTAAAAATGCTGTTGCCCAGATTGGCTCCGCCGGTATCCACCCCTTTTTGATACAAACTGCCCCGCGCTACAATCTCCCATTTCCGCCCCGGACGATAAACCACTTTTCCATTCGCCTCCCAAAAACCGGCTTCCAGCGGATGGGCCAGCGGTTGGTTGTAATGGGTATAATTCGCCAGCGTGTCGCCGTGCGTGTAGGTAAAAGGCCGCACCAGATTCACCTCGCCCTGCAGGTCCAAGTTGGAAAGTCCAAAGGCGTTGAAATATTTTCCGCCCAGCTGCAAGCCGAACTTATTGGCCCACCAGCCATTGCCGGCGGTCAGTTCTTTGATTTTAAATTCATCCAGCACAAACTGCCCGTAGAATTGAAAGCGCTTCGCCGCCAGGGCTTTAAAGTTGATGCCCACCAGCGCGTTGTCAGGCGAGCCGTTCATGCGCTCTACCTGCCGCAGAAAAATAATCGGGTTCAGGTAGGAAAAAGAAAAGCGGTCGGGCCGGTCAAACATCACCGCTTCAAAAAGCCCGACATTGAGCCAGCGCGTGGCGTTCACGCTCAGGTGGTGCATCGTGGCATATTTATGAGGCAATACCTGGTCGGAGCCGCGTTTGTATTGCGGCGTCAGTTCCATAAACAGGTTTTCGTATTGCAATTTCCAGATGCGGGTGCGGATGCGGGCAAACAAGGCACCGGATGAGGCAAAATCCGACAGCATCAGGCTGCGCTCGCCGTCGCCGATAAAATTCCGGTCGTAGCCCAGCGTGATATTGATATGGTTTTTGACCGCCGCAAAGTCGATATAACCACGTGCCTGGAGGTAGTCATACGTGCTGTTGGGGACGTTGAGATAATAATCGGCGCCGGGAACCGCTTTGTGGGCATTAGCCCATTGCTGCACGTGGAAGGGCAAGCGCTCCTGATTGTCGGTAATAAACGTATAAACGCCCACGCGGTTGGCAATGGTAGCCCGTACTTCGGCACCGCGCGTGTTCAGGTAGCGAAATGAAGATTCTCCCGACGCGTCCGGCGAGCGTTTTTCATACATGCCTGTAAAACCCAGAACCGGATTGACAGACAAAAAGAAGTTGTCGGTTTTGACGCGGAAGAGATCGGTTTTGGTTTGGTAGAAATGTTTTAGGATGGGCTTGCGGGAAAGCAGTTCTTCGTTGCTCCACTCTGCGGATGCGCCCAGCGCAAGCTCTATCTGATATTGGTCGATGGCGCTGATAGCGGACCGGAAAGCGTTGGTTGTCGTGTCGGTTTCCCCATTTTGCAGAAAGCGCACCAGATCTTTCCGGGACAGCGGTTTTTGCGTGGTAAAAACTTCGTTGGAAAGATTTCCGGAAAGGGTTTCCAACCGGTCCACCAACCCAATTTCAGCACTTCCGGAAGGCAGGTAAGTAGTTTGAGCAACAGCCCCGATAGACGCAAGCGTTCCCAGCAGCGCCGCTCCACAGCGTAAAGACGATTTCATACTTTTTTTGATAGGCCGGTAAAAGTAGGGTACCCGCGCCGTTGCTGCCCGGCTTATAGGGAATAAAGTTGATGGCGTTGAGAAGGTTTATGGGGTTGATTTTGGGACTGGGTTTCCGGAAATCCATGCTCATTTTCCGGAAATTGGCGCTTTCCGGAAAGCGTACTTCTGACCTGACGCGCGCTGCGGCTTCCACTCCACCCAGTTCCGACCTGTCAGGTCCCGGAAATTTCCGGAAATTTGGCCTTTACCCATAAAGCCGAAGGCTCCAACGCGAAGCGTCCAAGCAACGCTCCAAGCCCGAAGGACTCCAACTCACTATGTCCACCATTCTCTTTAAAAACGCTCAAATCGTAAACGAAGGCCGCACCATCGAAGGCGATGTGCTGGTGAAAAAGGGCCGCATCGAGCGCATCGACCGCGATATCTCTAGTCCTAAAGAGGCCCATAGACTGCTGGATTGCACCGGCCTGCACTTGTTGCCGGGCTGTATCGACGATCAGGTGCATTTCCGGGAACCGGGGCTGACCCACAAAGCCGATATCTACACCGAAAGCCGCGCGGCGGTGGCCGGGGGCGTAACGTCTTTTATGGAAATGCCCAACACCGTTCCGCCTACGCTGACTGCCGAGAAGCTGGAAGAAAAATTCGCGATTGCGGCCCGGAATTCGCCCGCCAACCACTCGTTTTTTATGGGCGTGAGCAACGACAATGCAGAAGAAGTGCTGCGGATGAACCAGCACAAAGACAAGGTGTGTGGCGTGAAGATTTTCATGGGCTCCAGCACCGGCTCGATGCTGGTGGACAACTACGTGACGCTAAACAGGATTTTTTCCGGAACCGAGCTGCTCATTGCAACCCACTGCGAGGACGAGCGCATTATTGCGGCCAACAAAGCCATCTATCCGGATGCGAACGATGCTTCTTTCCACCCTATCATCCGCAACGAAGCAGCGTGTTTTGAAAGCTCTTTTGCCGCCGTGCAACTGGCCAAAATGCACAATACGCGGTTGCATATCCTGCACATTACCACCACCGAAGAATTGCGCCTTTTCGGCAACATGCTGCCTTTGGCAGAAAAACGGATTACCGCCGAAGTATGCGTGCACCACCTGCACTTCACCGCCGACGACTATGCACGCCTGGGCAATAAAATCAAGTGCAATCCGGCCATTAAAGACCCGCGCCACAAGCCTGCTCTTTGGGAAGCGTTGCTCGACGACCGCCTCGACGTGATTGCCACCGACCACGCACCGCATACGTTGGAAGAGAAAATGCAGCCGTACCAGCAAGCGCCCGCCGGCTTGCCGCTGGTGCAGCATTCGCTGTTAATGATGCTGGATTATGTGCAGGAAGGCCGGATTTCGGTGGAAAAAGTAGTGGAGAAAATGGCCCATGCGCCCGCCGTCTGCTTTAGCATCCGGGAGCGCGGCTACATCCGCGAAGGCTACCACGCCGACCTCGTACTGGCCGATCTTTCCGGAAACACGACCGTATTTCCGGAAAACCTGCTTTACAAATGTGGCTGGAGTCCGCTGGAAGGCGAAACCCTCCGCGCCCGTATTGCGCACACCTTTGTGAACGGCAACGAAGTGTGGGACGGCAGCCGGATTGTGGAAGGCACGACCGGTGCGCGTCTGCTGTTTAATAGGTAGAAAACTGCTTCGATAATTTCATCAAACCCAGCGGGCGCACGATGTTTTCTTTAAAAGAGCTCACCAACAGGTGGCGCACATTTATCACTTGCGTATAGCAGCCCAGCTCGTGGCTCAGTTGGATTTCCTGCAGGCATAGGTTGGTGTATTCCAGGCGCAGGGTTTCTGCTTTTTGGAGCGCTACATTCCGGGCCAGATCGGCATCGCGGTATTTTTCCTTAATCTCAAACTCGAGTTTCTGCTTTTCTTTGACCAAGTCCACATAAATCGCGTCGGCTTCCTGCTGCACCAAGGCCTCATTTGAGATGTAGGTAAATTTCTGAACCAGCGACCGGTGCCATTCGCTCAGGCCGTGCTGGATATAAGGTGCCAAGCCACGAATGGCCATGTTGCGCAGCCGGGGAATGTCGTTTGCCGTTTTGATGCCGTGTCGGATCAGCAGGTTGCGGCTCACATCGGCGATATTGACGACGTTATAGGCCTCGATTTTATAGCATTCCAGATGCGCATGAAGCTGGCTGTTGTAAAGCTTTTCTTCTGCCTTTTGCCGGATTTTCAGCGACTTTTCATAGAGCTTTTTATAATCCTCTACGTGCTTTTTGATTTCTACAACCAGCTTGTTGAAATCCCCCAGTTCATGGATAATCCCGTATTTCTCGGCCGTCTGCCGCTTATTGTTGCGAACATGGGCCAGGTTGTAGCGAATGTCGTTGAGCTGTTTTTTAGTTTTAAGGCTCAGCGGGTTGTGCCTTACGAGCAGGAGCAAGGCCGGAACAGCAGCCAGCGAATAAGGCGACTGAAGACCAAATCCCAGTGCGCCAGCAGCCCCCAGAATCATGAATTGATTGAGCCGGGTGGCACCGGAAATCAGCCGGTGATTCAGGTTTTCCGACAGGTTGGAAGGCGGGGTAACGCTCGAAGGCAGCGTAGGCAGGTGCAAAAACTGAAGCTCCAGTCCATAGATATAGCGATCTATATCCTGGATAAATTTGGCTTCCTTATTGTCATTTTCGTTTTGAAAATAGCTGATTCCCAACGTGTTGTTCAGGTTGCACCAGGGACATTCGTGGACGTGGCTGGGAAAGGTGTGTGTTTTCAGCGACTGGCAGTTGCTCAGGCTTTGCGCCAATCCATCCAGGGTAACCGCCCACTCGGCAGCGCTGGGGCGGGCGCTTTCACTTTCAAACGCCTCGTGGAAATACCCAACGACTTTTTTGGGAAGGGTTGTGATGGGCAGGCTGCCCTTGGGCGGGCCAATCACCTTCGTAGAATTGCGTAAAGAATAAGCAAACTGCTTTTCTTTTATAGCGGTTTCTTCATCGTCAATACCGTTCTGATCGCCCAAAGGTGCGCCGGCAAAAGGGTGTTTCCCCAAAAACAGAATCTGAAAAATCAATACAGCCAGCGAAAAATTGTCTGTATTGAAACTGCGAACGGCGTTTTTAAAGCTACCGGCATTCAGGATTTCCGGCGGTGTATAGCGCGGTACGCCCACCTCGCAGGGGTAAAAGCTGCCTTCCTTTTTGATTTGGAAAGAATCGCAGTCGATAAAATAAACCAGCCCTTGTTTGCTAACGAGAATATTGCCTTCGTTGACATCCCCCACGACCAGGCCCTGCTCGTGAATTTTATGCAGGGCAATGGCCAGGTTGCGGGCCACGTGGATCAGAAAAGCATAGCTTTTTTCCGGAAAAAGTTTTTTCCGGTCCATGGGGGAAACGATCTGGTGGAGCGGAAAGCAGTTGGCAAGTTTCTTGATAATAATCGCCTGCTTGCCAGTGGCAGGATCCACGCAGAAATCAATCGGCCAGGAAATATAGCGCTCGATGGATTCGCTCCACATGCGCACCATTTTCCGCAGTTTTTCTTCTTTCTGCGGACTGAGGCGTTCATGATACACTTTTGCAAGCACCTCTGCATCGCCGGCGATTTCGTAAACCTCACCCTCGCCACCGCGGGCGATGCTTTTGCCCGTCTTGTAGGTTTTATTTCGAAGTCCGGTTAAGTTCATAGTTGGTAGCGGCTTGCAAGGATTAAAGTTTTGTCATCATCGGTTCGGGCATTCACCTGTTCCCCTTGCAGGAAAAGCAAAAGCTTTTCGTTGAACAGGCTAATACTCTCCGGCGTTCGGGCGGTTTCCAGGTGCAACAGCATGTTCATAAAGAAAGGCTGATGTACACTTTGCGTGTCATTCGCGAGCGCCAGGTTTTGCAATCCATCCGTGAAAACAGCTACCTTAGAAGTCTTGTCCGCAGTGGTTCGGATCCATAGGTTACTCAGCTTTTTATCCTGAACCAGAAAGTTGGTTGTGTTTTGGTATTCCCCGTTTTGAGGCCAGTAAACCGGCACCAGTGTAGTGTCGCCATCCGTGCAGCGTACGATAGCACCATCGCCGATTTGAAAGAAGATACCCGAGTCTTCAAAAAGGATAAAACCTAGGAATGTACAGGAAAAGTCCTTCAGATCGGTTTGATTCTCAAAGGAGATAGCCGACAACTCATCATGCAGCTGCTCTGCAATAATGTAAATGTCTTCTTCAACAATGGTATGAGAAGTGGTGAAAATCTGCCGTAGTTTTTGAATGGCATTTTCCGTTACATACTCGGCTGCCAGACCGCCAAACTTCGCGCTGCCCGCCCCGTCGGAGACGCAGGCAAAAAACACTTCGTGGCCTTCGGCATCTTTGACGATGTCATAGGCGAAAGCATCTTCACAAGGCACATCTTTTTTAAGATGGGAAGTGCCTGCTGTTTTTTGCGCAATTACTTTCCAGAGACTCATACGGATTTGATTTAGTCAAGGTATCTACAGGCTTTTTTAAAGCTACACTGATTGCCAGCCGGCAGACCAGGAGGAAGGCGGCAGCAGCGGAACAGCTGTACCCGGAATACTGCTGGAGACATTACCCAGCGAACCCGACAACCAAACAAAGAATTCTTTAAACATAAGCCCCTGAAGTTTGAGCGGCTCCCGAACGGAAATGGATTTCAAAAACTCCATGTTCGCATTATTTACACCTATAGCAAAAAAGCAAAATTTCTTGCTTTCCTCGCCCTCGCGGATGAGCTGGGCAATTCCGTCGGTAGCGTCGGTCGGTGCGCCATCGGTAATCAGGATGATCCACGGCCGGTAAACGCCCACGCCGTTATCCCGAATGGTTTTTTTTCGGTGATTCACCATTGCGATTCCCTGCCGGATGGCTTCGCCCATAGGCGTAGCGCCGCTGGTAGAAAGGTTGGCCGGATAGAAGTGGGTTGCGGTCGTGAAGTCGTTTTCTACCGTTACGCTGCCGCCAAAACTAATCATTGCAATTTCTACTCTTTTAGTAGCCAGGCTGTCGCTGGTAAGCTCTTCCTTAAAAAGCTTAATGCCCTCGTTGAGTTGATGAATTGGCGCACCAGCCATAGACCCGGAAACATCCAGCAAAAGAACACAAGGGCATCTGGGATCCGGGTTTTCCGCGAAACTTTCCGCACCGAAGGGAATCTGTTCAAAGTCTATGTATTGGCTCATGCGGGGAGAATTTGTTATCAAATTTAACACCCGATACACAACCACCCAAAAAATAAATCCTGTCAGGCATTAGAAAGCCCAACAGGATATTATTGCTCTAGCTTTAATGTATTAAATAGTTTGTATCAAATACTACGCCAGATGCACGCGCAGCATCCAGGCCATTTGCTCGTGTTGCTCCATAATGCCGGTCAGGAAGTCGGAGGTGCCTTCATCCTCATAGTCGTCCTGGATTTTTTTAATGTCCTGACGCAGTTCGCGGATCAGGGTTTCCTGCTTGTCCACCAGTCCTGCAAGAAGCTCTTCGGCCTTGCCAATAGCAGGCTCGTCCTTCAGGCGGGTGAGTTTCAGATAATTAGCGATCACGGTTTCCGCTTTGTAGCCCAGCTGCAAGACGCGTTCGGCCACGGCATCGGTGATTTCGCTCAGCTGTTGGTATTGCTTTTCCAGAAACTTGTGCAGTTCCGAAAAATGGATGCCGGCCACGTTCCAGTGTGCACCTTTGGTGGCCGTGTTCAGCACATATTCATCCGAAAGAATGCGCTGAAGCAGTTCTACAATTGCTTTTTTCTTGTCTTCGTCAAGGCCGATATTCGCCTTTGGGGGTTGTTTCATGAGAGAGAACTATTTTGTGGTTTTCAGGCTTTCGTGTTTAAAAAAGTATGCCGCTATTTTTTGGCAATCCGGTACAGCTTTCCGCCATCCGTAACAGCATACACCGCACCATCGATCCCTTCGGCCAAATCCCGGAAACGCTCGCCTTCGTTGGCCAGCAGTCGCTCCTCACCGCTTACCTTATTGCCATTTAAAGCAATGCGGGCAATATGCTGCCCGCTCAGGCAGCCAATCAGCAAATTGTTTTTCCATTCCGGAATCATTTTGCCGCTGTAGAAAATCATTCCACTCACCGATACCACCGGATCCCAGTAATACACCGGCTGCTCCAGACCTTCTTTCTGGGTAATGCCCTGACCCACTTTTTCGCCGCTGTATTCCAGCCCATAGGTAATCGTTGGCCAGCCATAATTCTTGCCGGCTTCAATGTGGTTAATCTCGTCACCACCTTTAGGTCCCATCTCGGCTTCCCAAAGTGCGCCGCTTTCCGGGTGGATGGCCAGGCTTTGCACGTTGCGGTGCCCATAGCTGTAGATCTGCGGCAGTGCACCGGCCTGTCCCATAAACGGGTTGCCGCCCACCGGTTGGCCGTCCTTGGTAATGTGCAATACCTTACCCAGCGCGGTGCTGAGGTCCTGTGCTTTAGGCCGGGTTTCCAGGTCGGAGCGCTCGCCGGTGCTTACAAACAGATTTCCGGAACGGTCAAAAACGAGGCGTCCGCCAAAATGCTTATCGCCATCATAAGCGGGTGTGGCCCGAAAGATAACCTGTGGGTTTTCAATTCGCTTTTCATCTGCCGAAAGTTTGCCTTTGGCCACCGACGTTAAATTTCCACCCGCTACCGGCTCCGAAAACGTCCAGTACACCATTCGGTTGGTCACAAATTCCGGATCGGCCGCCACATCCAGCAAACCACCCTGCCCTTTGTTAGCTACAGCCGGCAGGCCGGTAATGGGCGCGCTGAGGGTGCCATCTGTTTTTGCCAGGCGCATTGTTCCCCCTTTTTGGGTAATGAGCAGCCGCCCATCGGGCAGGGTGATAATGCCCCAGGGATGGTCCAGGTCCTTGCTCAGAACAGCCACTTCCAAGGGCGTTTGCGTCCGGATGCCGGGTGCGCGCGTTTGTCCGGCAAAGGCCGGCTGGTAGGCAGCATTGGGTGTTTGGG
>JAEWBT010000124.1 GCA_023391015.1 Bacteroidota bacterium | reverse complement strand
GTCTTTGTCTTCCATCACGTTGGCTTGCTTGAAACGGGTAAATTCTTCCAGCTTTTTCTTGTCGCCGGTAATCCAGCAGGCTTTGTAGAACGGCAGCGAAATAAACTCACACGACGCGCCATACTCGTGTTTCAGGCGGTACTGAATGACCTCAAACTGCAGTTCGCCCACGCAGCCAATCACCTTCCGGTTGCCGCCGTGCTGGGTGAAAAGCTGGGCCACGCCTTCATCGGTGAGCTGGTTGATGCCTTTCTCCAGTTGCTTTGTTTTCATCGGGTCTTTGTTCACCAACTCCTTAAAAAGCTCTGGCGAAAACGACGGAATGCCCGTGAATTGCAGCACTTCGCCTTCGGTCAGCGTATCGCCGATTTTAAAGTTGCCGGTATCAAAAAGCCCCACCACATCGCCGGGGTACGCTTCCTCAATCACGTCTTTGGAGCGGGCCAAGAACGAGTAGGGATTGGCGAAACGCACGTCTTTTTGAAGCCGCGTGTGTTTAAAGTATTTATTGCGCTCAAATTTTCCGGAACACACCCGCAAAAACGCAATCCGGTCGCGGTGGCGCGGGTCCAGGTTGGCGTGAATCTTAAACACAAAGCCGGTGAATTTCGCCTCATCGGGCGCAACCTCGCGCTTGTCGGTGGCGCGGGGCAAGGGCTCCGGCGCAATCTGGATAAAGGTGTTTAGCAGTTCGCGCACGCCAAAGTTGTTGACCGCCGAGCCAAAGAAAACCGGTGCTACTTTTCCGGAAAGATAGTCTTCCGTATTCAGCGGGCCATACACGCCGTCGAGCAGTTCTACGTCTTCGCGCAGCTGCGCCGCATCGCGCTCACCGATGATGCGGTCGAGGTCGGGCGAGGAAAGATCCTCGATCGGATAGCTGTTTTCTTCGGTTGCTTTTTGAGCTGCGGTGAAAAGCAAAAGGCTTTTATCGTGCAGGTCATACACGCCTTTAAAATCTTTTCCCTGACTAATCGGCCAGGTGAGTGGGTGCAGGGGCAGGGCCAGTTCTTTTTCAATCTCGTCTAAAAGATCAAAAGGCATCTTGCCGTCGCGGTCCATTTTATTCACAAACACAATGACCGGCGTAGCGCGCATCCGGCACACTTCCATCAGGCGGCGCGTTTGCTCTTCGACCCCATTCACCGAGTCGATGACGAGAATAACCGAGTCCACGGCGGTCAGCGTCCGGTAGGTGTCTTCCGCAAAGTCTTTGTGACCGGGCGTGTCGAGAAGGTTGATAAGCGTATCGGCGTATTCAAAGCTCATCACCGATGTAGCCACCGAGATGCCCCGCTGGCGCTCGATCTCCATAAAATCGGAGGTCGCACCTTTTTTAATTTTATTGCTTTTCACGGCCCCGGCCACCTGAATGGCGCCGCCGAAGAGCAAGAGTTTTTCGGTCAATGTGGTTTTACCGGCATCCGGGTGGGCGATAACGGCAAAGGTGCGGCGTTTGGATATTTCCTGATTATACATGTGTCATGGGTCATGTTTCATGTGTCATGGCTTTTTGAACGTGCTCCTTTTTAAGCGAAGGAAGACCGTATTTGCTTTCCGTTTGAATAATTTTCCGGAAAACGCTGGACTCCAAAAGGCCTGAAAACAACCTCATGAAACATAAAACATGAAACATGAAACATGGTTTTTGGGCTGCAAAGGTGCGTAGCTTTGTCGGTACTTTTTACGATTATGGTAACGCAACGTTTTCAGCAGGATTTTATCACCGAATTCCGGGCCGAGCAGGCTTTTTTGAAAGAGCAAATCGCGCGTTTCGACCCGTTGGCCGCGGCCTTGCGCAAGCGCTCGGTAACGCATTTCCTCAGCGCCGGTGTGTTGGTTTTTCTGGAAGTGTTGTTGTATGTGTGCGTGGCGGCCTGCGTGGCCTTGTTTATTTTCCGGGAAAAATTGTATCCTTTCTACCTGCTCACGCGTTTTTCCAGAACAGAGTATGAGCAGTTTATCGGAAAAGGAAATGTGGCCAACATCCAGGTGCTGGTATGGGTGCTGATGGGCATTATCGCCTTGTTTTGCTACGCCTTGGCGCGCAACCTGCGCCGCATCCGCCATAAAAACACAGCCTTGGCCCGCACCGGCACCACGGTTCGTGCTTTCCTCGGCGAGCTGCTGCAACGCAAAGCCTCTTTCGACACCCTGGAGCAACGCTACCACAGCATTTTGCCAATGGTAGAAACCCGCTCTTCCATCGAAAACGTCAATGACGTGCCCAACCCGGGCTATGGCGAAGAAGAACTAGGCTTGCGGAGTTAGGATTGAGGTTTGAGGATTGAGGATTGAGGATTGAGGAATTTGGAATTACCACATCTTGAGGGAATTCCCCCCCTTTGGGGGGCAGGGGGGTCAAAAGGAACGGCATTAAAATTTCTCCCGTCCAAAACAAAAGCCCCGAAGGGATAACAGGATAAACTGGCCTGCCGCCCCTTCGGGGTTTGTCGTATTTATCCTTTGTAGAGACGTTGCATGCAACGTCTCTACTCTACGTTATCCTTTTATACCCCCCTGCCCCAGGAAAAGAGGATTTGCTCCAGATGTAGAAGCCCCTAATTCCCCTATTTTCGCTTTCTCTAACTTCTTTATGCAAACCGCACCGCTGCCCCTCTACGACCGCATCCAGCAAACCGCCGATTTCCTCCGGCCTTACCTGCCCGAAAAGCCCGCCGCCGGCATCATCCTCGGCTCCGGCCTCGGCGGACTGGTAGACAGCGTGGAAATCCTCCATCGCATACCCTACGAAGACATTCCGCAGTTTCCGGTATCCACCGTAAAGGGCCACGCCGGTGCACTCATCATCGGGCGGCTTTCCGGAAAACTGGTGGTGCTGCTGGCCGGGCGCTTTCATTATTACGAGGGCTATCCCATGGAGGTTGTTACGTTTCCCGTGCGGGTGATGAAAGCCCTGGGCTGCGAAACCCTCATCCTCTCCAACGCTGCCGGAGCCATGAACAGCAATTACCAGGTGGGCGATATTGTGGTGATCCGCGACCATATCAATATGTTTCCGGAAAACCCACTGCGCGGGGCCAACGACGAGCGCCTCGGCACCCGCTTTCCGGACATGACCGAGCCGTATAGCCGCGCCCTGATTGAAAAGGCCAAAACCATTGCCGCCGCACAGGGCGTAAAAGTGCACACCGGCGTGTATGTGGGCCTGCAAGGCCCCACCTTTGAAACCAAGGCCGAATACCAGTGGCTGCGCACCATCGGCGGCGATGTGGTGGGGATGAGCACCGTTCCGGAAACCATCGTGGCCATCCACGGGGGCATGCGCGTTTTCGGCGCCAGCATCGTAACCGACATCGGCATCCGCGAGGAAAACAATGTGATTACCCACGAAGAAGTGCTGGAAGCAGCCAATGCCGCCGCACCCAAGCTGGCTGCGCTGGTGGCCGAGCTGGTAGGCGGGCTGTAAAAGATTTAGAAGAACCTTGTCGAAGGGCCCAACCCAATAATCTGCCACCGGGCCTCTATCAGAGGCCAGAAAGCCTTTCCGGGCAGCCAAATTGGCTGTTTAAAATCAAAATTAAGTCTTTGGGCAGCCAAATTGGCTGCCCAAGCAACTAAAAAGCCCCTTGAAAAGCCAATTTGGCTTTCCAAGGGGCTAATAACGTCTTTAAGAAGCCAATTTGGCAGACTGAAGACCTAAAAAGGCCTTTTCTTTATTCCCCTTCCTGATGCCGGCTGCGCGGATAGCGCTTCCGGAGTTCATCGAACACGGCTTTGGCAGTGGGGTCGCCATCATGGGCGGCATCCTGAACGGAGCGGTAGTAGGCGCTGGCCGTCTCCATCATATCCGAGCCGGCGGCCATTTTGGTATCATCCACCATGCGTTGCAGGCTGTTGATAAGCGTCTCGATGGGTTCTAAATCCTGAAACAATTTAAGGTCTGTGGCAAATTGTTCGGTATTGATCCGGCGCGGCGTATAATCGGGATAAGCGGTAAGATAATCGGCGGTTTTCTCAATAAAAGCGCGGCTTTTATCGCCCATCCGGTTGAGTTCTTTGCGCTGCTCGTTGGTCAGGCCAATGACATAGGGCGCAATCTTATCGCGGGCATTCGAGACGGCCTCTTTGACAGCGGCAATGACGGCGGCGGGGATGGTTTCGTGAACGAGGTTTTGCATAGATATAATGTTTTAGAAGTGCAACACGAAGCTAATACGCTGTTTTTTCAAAACAAAGCATGGGATATAAAAAAGGAGAATTATTTTTGAAGGCATTTTTAAAATACGCTTAATTTTTTATGAAAGGCCTTTTTACCCTTCTCTTTTCTTTTGGTGCGGCCACAGCGCTGGCGCAGACTCCGGCTATTCAATGGCAAAAAGCATTGGGAGGAACAGGCGAGGATATTGCTCGATCCATTCAGCAAACCACCGACGGCGGCTATATTATGGCTGGAAGTTCACGCTCCAACAATGGGGACGTCAGTGGCAATCATGGTAGAGAAGATGTCTGGGTAGTAAAGCTGGATAACACGGGCGCTATCCAATGGCAAAAAGCACTGGGTGGAACAGACGATGATATTGCTTATTCTATCCAGCAGACCACCGACGGCGGCTATATTGTTGCCGGAGCTTCAGCCTCTACGAATGGAGATTTAAGCGGCAACCACGGTTACTTCGATTCCTGGGTGGTGAAGCTGGATAACACGGGCGCTATTCAGTGGCAGAAATCACTGGGAGGAACAGATAATGACATAGCTTATTCCATCCAGCAGACCACCGATGGCGGCTACATCTTGGTTGGAAATTCACGCTCTACGAATGGGGATGTAACCGGCAATCACGGTAATGGAGACGCTTGGGTGGTAAAATTGGATAACACGGGCATTATTCAATGGCAAAAAGCATTGGGAGGAACAAACTATGACGACGCCTCTTCTATCCAGCAGACCACCGATGGCGGCTATATCGTTGCAGGATATTCAAACTCCAACGATGGAGATATAAGTGGCAATCACGGTGGTAGAGATTTTTGGGTGGTGAAACTGGACAATATAGGGGCTATCCAGTGGCAAAAAGCGCTGGGAGGGACAGGACTTGACGATGCTTCTTCTATTCAGCAAACCGCAGACGGCGGCTATATTATTGCCGGAAATGCAGGTTCTAATGATGGAGATGTATCAGGCTTTCACGGCGGCATAGGCCCCGATTCCTGGGTGGTAAAGCTGGATAACACGGGCGCTATCCAGTGGCAAAAAGCGCTGGGAGGGACAGGATTTGACAATGGCTCTTCCATCCAACAGACTGCCGACGGCGGCTATATTATTGCCGGACTTTCAAACTCTAATGATGGAGATGTAACCGGCAATCACGGTGATGTAGATTATTGGGTGGTGAAGCTGAATAACGCAGGGGCAATCCAATGGCAAAAATCAATGGGAGGAACAGGCGTTGACGGCGCCCGTTCCATTCAGCAGACCGCAGACGGCGGCTATATCACTGCCGGATACTCAAGATCTAATGATGGGGATGTAAGTGGCCATCACGGTAATGATGATTACTGGATCGTCAAACTCGGCCCCGATCCTGCCGCCGTTTCCAATGTTTCGCCAGACGCAGCTTTTTCCCTCTACCCCAACCCAGCGCAAAACGAAATTTTCCTGCAAAGCACCGAAGCTATTCGCACCATTGCGGTCATGGACCTGAGCGGGAAAAAAGTAGCTCAATTTTCCGGAAATAATGCTTCCGAAATGACCCTTCCAACCACCGGCCTGGCCAACGGAACCTACTTCGTGCGGGTAGAAACCGCCAGCGGCGCAACCACTCAGAAGGTGTTGATAAGCCGTCCGTAAAAGCGCACTTCTAAAATTTGTAGCACTAAAACATCCGTCAGATTTCCACAAGCCTGACGGATGTTTTACATTTAGGCACTTTTTTAAAAACACGCTTTTCTAAAATGAAAGCACTCTTTACCCTTCTCTTTTCTTTTGGCGCGGCCACAGCGCTGGCGCAGGCACCGGCTATTCAATGGCAAAAAACCCTGGGCGGCTCGCTCGCCGAACTGGGCTACAGCGTCCGCCAAACGGGCGACGGCGGCTATATCCTGGCCGGCACCAGCGAGTCGATCGACGGCGATGTAACCGGCAACCACGGCGACGCCGACTTCTGGATTGTGAAGCTGGACAACAACGGCACCGTGCAATGGAAAAATTCCTATGGCGGCACCGATTATGACGGCCTGGCTATGCTCCAGCCCACTGCCGACGGCGGCTACGTGGCCGTGGGAACCACGGCCTCCGACAACGGCGACGTTTCCGGAAAAAGAGGCGATTCAGATTATTGGGTTCTTAAGATTACCGGCACCGGAGCGGTGCAATGGCAACGCTGCCTCGGAGGCCGCTACGACGACATTGCCTCTTCCATCCGCCAGACAGCCGACCACGGCTATATCATTTCCGGCCAGACTTCCTCGGCCAACGGCGACGTCTCCGGCTTTCATGGCGGCAACTTCGATTCCTGGGTGGTGAAGCTCGACAGCGCCGGCACGATGGAATGGGGCAAATGCCTTGGCGGCGGCAATGCCGACGGCGGGCGTGACGCCCAGCAAACGGCGGACGGCGGTTATATTGTAGCCAGCTACACTACTTCTGCCGACGGCGATGTTTCCGGAAATCACGGCAGTTACGACGGCTGGCTGGTGAAGCTCGACAACACCGGCACCGCTGGTCAGGCACCGGCCATTGAGTGGCAGAAATGCCTCGGTGGCAGCAGCGCCGAAGACCTGTATTCCATTGCGCAAACCACGGACGGCGGCTATATCGTAGCGGGAAAAACCGCTTCCAGCGACGGCGACGTAACGATGAACCACGGCGGCGACGATTACTGGATTCTGAAACTCGACGGTATGGGCGCTATTCAATGGCAGCGGTCCTTTGGCGGCACGTCCTCGGAAGCGCCGCGCGCCATCCGCCAAACAACGGACGGCGGCTACATCGTGGCGGGCTATTCCAGTTCGCTGGATGGAGACGTAACCGGCCACCACGGCACAACGTCCAAAAACGATTTCTGGATTGTGAAGCTGTCGGGGGGCGGCCTGATGCAATGGCAAAAATCCCTTGGCGGCTCCAACGAAGACGCGGTTTTTTCCGTTGACCAAACCTCCGACGGCGGCTACGTGCTGGGCGGCTACACCTACTCCACCGACGGCGACCTGAGCGGCAGCCGCGTAAACGCCGACTACTGGATTGTGAAACTCACCGCCGGTCCGGCAGCCGTCTCCAATGTTTCGCCAGACGCAGCTTTTTCCCTCTACCCCAACCCGGCGCAAAACGAGATTTTCCTGCAAAGCAACAAGGGTATCCGCGCGGTCTTGATGACCGACCTCAGCGGCAAAAAAGTAGCTCAGTTTTCCGGAAATAACGCCTCTGAAATGGCCCTTCCAACCGCCGGCCTGGCCAATGGAACGTACTTCGTGCGCGTGGAAACAGCAGGCGGAGCCACTACTCAAAAGGTGTTGATAAGTCGTCCTTAATGCTTCGCTTTCAGAAGAAGAAAACAACAAAACATCCGTCAGATTTCCACAAGCCTGACGGATGTTTTACATTCAGGCACTTTTTTAAAACCGCTTATTTTCTATGAAACGTCTTTTTACCCTTCTCTTTTCTTTTGGCGCGGCTACGGCGCTGGCGCAGGCACCGTCTATTCAGTGGCAGAAAACTTTGGGGGGAACAGGTTATGAAGACGCTTATTCCATCCGGCAAACCACCGACGGTGGTTATATCGTTGCCGGCTATTCAGAATCTAATGATGGAGATGTAAGTGGCCATCACGCTTATTCAGATTTATGGATCGTAAAGCTGGACAACGCAGGTGCCATCCAGTGGCAAAAATCAATTGGAGGGACGGGAACTGAAAACGCTTTATCTATCCAACAAACAGCAGAAGGCGGTTATATCGTTGCCGGATACTCGGAATCTGCCAATGGCAACGCAAGTGGAAATCACGGCTGGAGCGATTTCTGGGTGGTGAAGCTGGACACATCAGGGGCTATCCAGTGGCAAAAATCACTGGGCGGAACCGGCCGTGAAGAAGCTTATTCCATCCAACAAACAACCGACAGTGGTTATATCGTTGCCGGATATTCAATATCTGATGATGGAGATGTCAGTGGTAATCATGGCAATAGAGATTATTGGGTAGTCAAGTTAGATAACGCTGGCGCTATTCAATGGCAAAAATCAATGGGCGGAACAGATAGAGACGTCGCTCATTCTATCCAACAAACAGCCGACGGTGGTTATATCGCTGCCGGAAGTTCAACATCTAGTGATGGGGATGTAGGCGGTAATCACGGGCGCTCCGATCTCTGGGTGGTGAAGTTAGATAACGCAGGAGCCATCCAATGGCAAAAGTCGATGGGAGGAACCGGAGATGATAATGCTTATTCTGTCCAGCAAACAACCGACGGGGGCTATATCGTTGCCGGAAATGCATACTCTAACAATGGGGATGTAACCGGCAATCACGGTGGCGACGATGCCTGGATAGTGAAGCTCGATAATACAGGGGCCATTCAATGGCAGAAAGCACTGGGAGGTGCAATCCTTGATTATGCCTATTCGATTCAACAAACAGCAGACAGTGGTTATATCGTTGCCGGAAGTTCGCACTCTAATGATGGAGATGTAAGCGGCAACCATGGTGTTTACGACTACTGGGTGGTGAAACTGAATAACGCAGGGGCTATCCAGTGGCAAAAATCACTGGGCGGAACCGGCGTTGACGCCGCTCGCTCTATTCAACAGACCACCGATGGCGGCTACATCATTGCAGGATACACAGAATCTAATAATGGGGATGTAAGTGGCAATCATGGGGGCGCAGATTTCTGGATCGTAAAACTTGGCCCCGACCCTGCCGCTGTTTCCAATGTGTCGCCAGACGCAGCTTTTTCCCTCTACCCCAACCCGGCGCAAAACGAGATTTTCCTACAAAGCAACGAGGGTATCCGCTCAGTCTTGATGACCGACCTCAGCGGTAAAAAAATAGCTCAATTTTCCGGAAATAATGTCTCTGAAATGGCCCTTCCAACCACCGGCCTGGCCAACGGCACTTACTTCGTGCGCGTAGAAACCGCCAGCGGCGCAACTACTCAAAAGGTGTTGATAGCACCTAAATAGCACGACATTTTCCGGAAATTTCCGAAAAAAACAGAAACACCTGTCAGGCTTCCGGAAACCTGACAGGTGTTTTTGCTTCTAGCAGCTTTCTCTTAATTAGTAATGCACCTGAATCACCGACTCCAGCGGAATCATCACGCCGCCTTTGAGTTGCAGGTAATTTTCCGTTACGCTCCACACCGTTGTTTCCACCTCACATGGGCCTTCTGTGGTTTCAAACGTAATGGCCGTTTTACCTTTGTATTCGTTGCCCAGCCGCGAGGCATATTGCAGTTCCTCGCGCCACTTTTGGGTATTGTCAACAAAAGCGGGCACCAGCTGTAGGGATGGAATTTCTTCTTTCTGAACGAGACGGGACATAAGGGAGGAGAAAAATAAAAGGAACCAGTGACGGAACGGGCCAAAAGTAATACCGCCTGACAGAATTTTCCGGAATGCACACCTGCTTTTCCGGAATTTTAAAACAAAGCGCCTCTCCGCAGGCGCTTTGAGGAAACCCAAAATCCTTACTGAATCCGGACCGGGAAGGTTGCCTCCGCGTCGGTTTCACCGCCAATGTCGGCGCGGGTGGTGCCGGTTTTATCGGTTGGCTCGTGGATCAGATACATCTGAAGGCTGCCCACCCCGGCGGTGCCGGTAGCCATTTGCAGCTTCATATTCAACGGTTTGCCTCCGTCATCCAGATTGCCGGTTCCAGGAATCGGGGCCACCGAGCCGGCACCGGTAATGGGATTGGGCAGGTAAAAGAAAAGATGGGCTTCGTTTTCCTCCATAATCTCGTAGGAAATGGTATCCACCGGCGTTTCTTTTTCGTTATACACATCTGCCGTTACCACATAGTTGCGGTTGGGGAGGAGCCGGATGGTATCGGCCTGAACCGTTCCGGCGCTGGTGTTGTTGAAGCCGTTTTCCACTTTATAGATAAACGACTGTGGCGTGGCACCGGCCACATCTTCCAGGAAGGTCAGCTTCAGGGTGGTGATGAGTTCCTGCTCTACGGGCTGTGGGTTGTTATCGTCTTTTTTGCAGGAAGCAAAACCGGCTGCAAGGGCCGCAAATCCGAAGGCGTACAGCGCCGTTTTGGAGTTAAAATGCATAATAAGGGAGTTTTTGAAAAGGGTTGTTTGGAAAAGAAATCAAGAATGGGTTTTGCCCAGCGGCACGTAAAGCCGAAGGATGAAATTCCGGCCCGGACGGTCCAGAAAATACCGGAACGCGTCTAAGTATTCGCGGTAGCTGCGGTTGAAAATATTATCTACCGTGAGGCTTACCCGCGCCGGAAACTGCGGCCACGGCAGCGTAGCGCCAGCCGAAGCCGAGAACAACGTGTAATCCGCCGGTGGCCGCGGATAATCAATGCTGTCAAAGTTTTGGGGCACACGCGTTTGCCGGGCCACATGCGAAACATCGGCGCTGAGGAAAACGTCCTTCCAACGGCCCAGGTCGCGCTCGTAACGCACACCGCCTTCCAGCCGGTCGGCGGGCATCAGAATAATCCAATCGGCCCGCGACTGGTCCCAGGCGCGCAGCAAAGACGCTTTGGCGTGGACGTTCACGAAGCGCAGCGGCGTGCCGTCAACCGACACATCCAGCCCGTCCAGCCGCGCGTCGGTTTGCTGGTAGCGAAAGGTTTTGTAGAAGCCCCGGATGGTGAGCAGATCGCTGCCCGGTTGCAGAAACACAAAGTTGGAAATCCATTGCCGGTAGGCGTTCACCTCGGCCTGCCAGGATTTTCCTTTCCAGCGCACGCCCGCCGAAAGACCGGTGGCCGCTTCGGGTTGCAGGGATGGATTTCCGGTTTCAATCCGCGCCGCGCCCTGATGCAATCCGGCAGCAAAAAGCTCGTTGGCCTGCGGCGCGCGCCACGCGCGCGAAAGCGTAAGGCTGCCTTCCAGCCCCTGGGCAAAGGTGCGCCGCGCCGCTACCGTTCCGGAAAGATTCCGGTAATCCAGATCATATTTTACCACCTGCTGATTGCTGCCCTGATTGGTGATCATATGATAGTGCCGCACATCGCCGCGCAAACCTGCTTCCAGCTCCCAGCCGTTTTTCCGGTACCGACCGATAGCATAAGCGCCACCCGACAACGCATCATAAAACGGAATAAAAAGGCGGTCGCCGGCGGCAAAACGGTTGCGCTGCCAAAAGCCATCCAGTCCTGCCGTTCCGGAAAAACCGTTTCGGGTGCGGGTGTCCAGATTGAGGTTCAGCGTTTGGGTTTGAAGCGTCAGGTTGAGTTGTGCGGCTTCGGTGGGCGTGCGCACCACATCATATTCCTGCCGGAAATTATGCTGATAAGCATAGGTGGCCGACCAAGTACCAATGCTCGTTTCGCGAAAGGCGCGCGCTTTCAGAAGCTGGTGGTCCACCACCTGCCGCGGCCGGTTGATTTCATACGAAAAAGAGGCCGGCACCAGCGGTTCCGGACTGTTGATAGCGTTGTATAAATCTTCGCGACTGCCGGTGTGTGAGCCCCGGTACAAGCCAATTTCGGTTTGAAAACGACTGTAAAAAAGCGACGCGCCCTGATTGTGCTGCCGCCAGTCCAGCGTAGCCGAAAAATTGCCTTCGCGCAGGCCGGTGTTGGCCGCCCATGTGCCCGACGGTAACTGGTAATTGCCGCCGGCTTTCAGCGTGCCTTGGAGCCGGAACGCGATTTCCGGAAATTTGGCAAAGCGGTGTTCTACCTGCCCCGACACTACGCCCAGGCGGTTGTTGGAAGCCGCGGTGAGCGCCACCGCGCCTTCCCAGCCGGCATTCTGCCGAAGCGGCGCGGGTTCCAGCAGCACCACACCGGCAATGGCGTCGGTGCCGTAGCGAACGCCCGCTGCGCCCTTCAGCACCGTAGCCGTGTGGGCCACAAACGGATCAATCGCGGGCGCGTGTTCCCCACCCCATTGTTGGTCTTCCTGCCGGACGCCGTTGTTGACCGTCAGAATCCGGTTGCCGGAAAGGCCATGAATCACCGTTTTGGCAATAGTTGCGCCATTGCTGATGGTGGTAACGCCGTTGATCTGCTCCAGCACCTGCGCCAGTCCCAGCCCCGAAGCCGCCCGGAGGCTTTTCTCGCCCAGCGTTTCGGAAGGCAATACCGGCACCATTACGCGATGGCTTTCTACCAGCACCTCGCCGAGCGTTCCGGCAGGCGGTGAAAGGACAATGCGTTTTTCGGCGGCGCGGTTGGTGAGCACCGCTGAGTCGAGCACAGCGGGATAATCCGCAGTCAGGATGCGGAAATGATGTTTTCCGGCGCACAACCCCGGAATCAGGGCAGTGCCGGTCGTATCGGCTTCGTAGCTTTTGCCGGTTTCCACCACAAAGACGGTTGCCGGCCACACGGGTGCAGCAGTCGGGGCAGTGAGGTGCAGCGTGAGCGAAAGATTACAGGAATCCTGGGCACGCCCGCAAACGGAAAGCCCGGCTGCGGCAAGCAGTAGAAGCGCCACCTTTTTTACAGGGGGCATATGATAGAGAATGGATTGAAAATACCGGTGCCAGGGGCTTTTCTTTTATTTGAAAAGACCGGAAAAGAAAGGCAGACCGGGAAAGGAAAAACCGCAAAAAGCGTTTCCGGATTCCGGAAAGCAAAAGGCTTTTTCCGGAATTTAAACCCTAAGCGGCACGTAGGAAAAGGCAGCCTGGATTTGGAGCTGCGCTGTGGAACGGCATTTCAAAAAACGCACAAAGGTGCTCGTAGCCGTTCCGGAATTTTTTTTAGGAAAGAAAAGCTGGTGGGCCCCTTCCCTGATAAGAAGCGACCACAACCGAAAGCACGACTCCATTGGAGGCGGGTTGGTGGCTGGAGATATGTTGCAGCAGCAGCGGTGCCGGCAGCCAGTCAAAGACGGGTGTATCGGTGAAAGCCGCCAGGGCCAGCTGCAAAAAATCGCAGTGGTGGTGCGGGGTGTGAAAGGCTAATCCGTCTTTGGTTTCGGCGCAGGAAGAGGTGCACGAAGTGTGAACGGTATCGGTGTGGCCGGTGAACTGGTGTACAAACTCCTTGGCCGTGCCGCCGAATAAAATCAGCAGCGCCAGCAGCAGGGAAAGCGGAATTCGGACGACCGGGTGTTTCACAAAAAAGTGGTGCGAAGGTAGGACTTTACAAAAAACGGATTGTTAGAGCGTCCTCATCCGCTTGGGTGTGAATGGCCGTCCCGAATAAAACTGCCTCTGTCTGAGCTTTTCTACATTCTGAGAAACAATATTTTGTTTTACATAATAAATATTACAAAGCTAAACATAACTTTAAGAGTGGGTTTTCAATCAGGCTGTGTGCTTCTTTCATTAGAGACAATTGCGCAATATAACACACCTACAATATCAATTTGAGCATTGAAATTTTTGATTCCGTTGGCCGTCAATAACCATTAACTTTGGCCCCGTTCCAAACAAGGAGGAGAATTTTGTTGTTCTCTTTTGCCTTTCATCTTTTAAACAACTCATGGGCTACGTAAAAGACCGCTTTAAAGAGGTTGCCGACAAGCTGGCAGCAGAAATCAAAACGCTTCTTTCAGACCACGGCGACACCTCGCTGGGCGAAGTAACGCTGGCACAGGCTTATCAGGGTGCCCGTGGCATTCCGGCGCTGGTTACCGAAACTTCCCTGCTGGACGCCAACGATGGTATCCGTTTCCGGGGCTACTCAATTCCGCAACTGCGCGAAAAGCTGCCTAAAGTAGATGGCGGCAAAGAGCCTTGTCCCGAAGGATTGTTTTACCTGCTGCTGACCGGTGAATTGCCGACCGATGAAGACGCTTCTCACATCTCAGCAACCTGGGCGCGTCGCTCGCACGTTCCCAAGCACGTCTTCGACGTGATTGAGAGCTTGCCGGTAACCACCCACCCGATGACGCAGTTTTGCGCGGCTATTCTTTCGCTGCAAACGGAAAGCAAATTTGCTGAAGCTTACGCTGAAGGCATTTCTAAAAAAGAATACTGGGACTACGTGTATGAAGACACCATGACCCTTATTGCCCGCCTGCCCCGCGTAGCCGCTTATATCTACCGCCGCAAATACAAAGGCGGCAAGCACATTCAGCCTGACGGTATGCTCGACTGGAGCGCCAACTTTGCACACATGATGGGCTTTAAAGACGAGCAGTTTAAAGAACTGATGCGTCTGTATATGACTATCCACTCTGACCACGAAGGCGGCAACGTTTCGGCCCACGCTACCCATCTGGTAGGCTCTGCACTGAGCGACCCGTACCTGGCGCTGACCGCTGGTATGACCGGCCTGGCAGGTCCGCTGCATGGCCTGGCCAATCAGGAAGTAATTCGCTGGATTGAGGAATTGCAGGAAAAACTGGGTACGCAGGAGCCTTCCAAAGAGCAGATTGCCGCCTATATCAAACAAACGCTGGCCGAAGGAAAAGTGGTGCCGGGATATGGCCACGCTGTGCTGCGCCAAACCGACCCGCGCTTTACCGCGCAAATGGAATTTGCGAAAAAACACTGTCCCGACGACCCAACCGTAAAAACGGTTTGGAACGTGTATGAAGTAGCACCCGCCATTCTGGAAGCGACCGGAAAAATCAAAAATCCATGGCCAAACGTGGACGCGCATTCCGGCGCACTGCTGAAGCATTACGGCTTGGTAGAAGAAGATTTCTACACAGTTCTCTTTGGTGTGAGTCGTGCACTGGGCGTGCTCGCTTCGCTGTGCTGGGATCGTGCGCTGGGCTTCCCCATTGAACGCCCGAAATCGTTTACCACCGAGTGGGCGCAGGCCTATGTGGCGGAGAAAGCGGCTACGGCTTAAGATTTTTCGGATTTTTTAAAGCGCTGCTCTAGGGAGCAGCGCTTTTTTATTTCAGAAAGCTACATACAGGAGCGTTTTGGTTTAGAAAAGTTACACAACAACTAAAGCACAATATTGATATTCATTTTTCATTAAACAATATAGGCAGGTATCGCATCTTTGACACTCGAAAATTTTCCTTTCATTTCCGGAAATTAGTGCCATTTTTACGCTATGCGCACCCTCCTTCTGCTTTTTGCCACTCCAATCATTCTGGTTTCCTGTACAAAGAAAGCGGCTCCTACCGCCAGCCTTTCTCCTTGTCTGGACACATCGATCGCCACCTGGTCCAAAGACACTCCTTGCGATGATGCCTACGTCGCTGAATATATTTTTCAGGGCAAGACCGTTTTTGTACTGCATCACGGCACCTGTGGCGCGGATATGACCGATGCAGTGCTGGATAAAAACTGTCAGTTGCTTGGTAATCTTGGTGGCATCACAGGCAATATGAAGATTAACGGCGAACCATTTTCCAATGCACATTCTCAGAAAATCGTGTGGAAAGCACAGCGTTGAGCTTTTAAAAATTTCCGGAAATCATGCGAATTTTGGGGCTTTGCATAGCCCTCACAGGGGTTCTGACGTTCTGCGCCATTGGTAGCTTTGCGCAATCCGTGGGCAGTAAGGAAAGCTTTATTCCTAAAGGTTACCGGCTGCTGACCGAGGCCACAGGTGACTTGAATAAAGACGGTGTTTCGGATTTAGCTTTGGTAGTGGAGAATACCGATCCCGGGAATTTTCAGGTAGAACCCGACCGGTTGGGCCTGGACACCCTGAACCTCAACGACCGCATTCTTTTCATCCTGGCCGGAACGGGAGGCGGAAATTTCCGGAAAATAGCGCAGAATAAAGGCTTACTGCCGAGCGAAAACAGCGACGTGCAATCGTGCCTCGCCGACCCGCTGATGCAAGATGGTGGCATTGCCATTGAGAAAGGCCTTTTAAAAATTGACCTGCAATACTGGTACAGCTGCGGCTCGTGGTATATCACTCACAATACCTACACATTGCGCTGGCAAGCCAACCGGATGCAACTGATTGGGTTTGATTCCAAAAGCCTCCACCGCGCCTCCGGCGAAAGCAGCGCCACCAGTATCAACTTCTCTACCGGAAAGCGAAAAGAGATTACCGGAACCAACGAATTTGAAGGGCCGGAAAACCCAAAGACCACCTGGAAGAACCTTCAAAACCGGCAGCCGGTTTATCTGGAAGACCTCTTTGAAGAGATTGATTTTTAAGACGAGTGCTACAGATTTCCGGAAAATAGTAGACTAAAAGTCTTATCCATTACGCCTCCCCACTCCGCAGACTGCGCTGCACATCACGCTCTTTAATGCTGTCGCGCTTGTCATGCAGTTTTTTACCACGTCCTAACCCTACATCCATTTTAGCGTAGCCTTTTTCGTTGATAAAAACGGCCAGCGGCACGATGGTAAAGCCTTTTTCCTTAATCTTCTGCTGCCATTTTCGCAACTCTTTTTTGGTGAGCAGCAGCTTGCGGTCGTGTACCGGCAAGTGGCCCGCATAGCCGGCGTTGGCGTATTCAGCGATGTGCAATCCCTTTACCCACAATTCGCCTTTATGGAAAAAACAGTAGCTGTCGGCAAAGCTTACGCGGCTCAGCCGGATACTTTTAATTTCCGAGCCGGTCAGGACCATGCCTGCCGTCAGCCGGTCTTCAATGGCGTATTCGTAAGTCGCCGGGCGGTTTTTTAGGTAAATGTTCTTCATGTGTCATATTTCATGTTTCATGTGTCATGTTGCATGAAATTTTCCAGGAAAGTATAAAACAAGGATTTTCAGTTTGAACGCTGATTAAGAGTTAAAACGAGTCATGAAAAATCAGCAGCTTATGAAACATGGCACATGAAACATAATACATCATTTTACAAACCAGTCAATCAGCTCGGTCATCTTCGCTTTCAGGTCTTTGCGCTCGATAATAAAATCCAGGAAGCCGTGTTCCAGCAAAAACTCGGATTTCTGGAAGCCTTCCGGTAAATCACGCTTAATCGTCTCCTTGATCACGCGTGGGCCAGCAAAGCCGATCAGCGCGTTTGGCTCAGCAATATTAATATCGCCCAGCATGGCATAGGAAGCCGTTACGCCACCGGTGGTTGGGTCTGTCAGGTAGGAAATATAGGGCAGTCCGGCTTTGGCCAGGCGTGTCAGTTTGGCGCTGGATTTGGCCATTTGCATCAGCGAAAAAGCACTTTCCATCATGCGCGCGCCGCCACTTTTAGAGATAATCATAAGCGGCAGCCGGTTTTCAATGGCGTAGTCAATACTGCGGGAGATTTTCTCGCCCACCACCGACCCCATGGAGCCGCCGATAAACTGAAAATTCATACACGCCACCACCAGCTTCCGCCCTGAAACCTCGCCCACCGCAACCGTCATAGAATCGGTCAGGCCGGTAGCCGCCTGGGCATCGCGCAACCGCTTTTCATAAGGGCGCTGGTCCACAAAGCCCAGAAAATCGGTTGGAGCAATATTTTCAAAAAGCAATTCACCCTGGCCATCGTCAAAAAGAATACTGAAATATTCCGCTGAATTGATGCGATTATGATAGCCACACTTTGGGCAGACCCACAGATTTCCTTCCAGCTCACTTTTGGTGCTGATGGTTTTGCACTCCGGGCACTTGTGCCAGAAAGCGTCGGGCACTTCGCGCTTTTCATTGGTGCTGGTCAGAATACCCTGTCGAATGCGGCGAAACCAGGTGGACATAAACGAAAATAATTTTTAGGGGTGGGAAGGGGTGCTTTTTAGGGAAACGGGCGGCGAAAATACACGAAATTTCGTGGGCAGGCAGTAAGCGCGTTTTTCCAGATGACGTCTAACTTTTTGGGATTGAAGAATACAGAAAAATAGATTGCTTCTGAAAAGATCTTCTTGCTTCCTGTACCTCCTACTGCTGGCCGGAAAACAACCGTTCAATAGCCCGCCCTTTTAAAAGACATTCCTCCCATTCGCCTTCCGGAGTGCTGTTCCAGGTAATGGCACCGCCGGTATTGAACGCCGCATTTCCCGAAAAATCGCCCCAAACGGAGCGGATGATTACATTCAAATCGGCGTGCCCTTCAGGATCTATAAAGCCAAGACCTCCGGAAAAGGGGCCTCTTTCCTGCCCTTCGTAACGACGAATCATATCCATTACTTTTTGCCGCGGCGCGCCTGTCATGCTGCCCATCGGAAACGATTTTTCAATGGCTTTCCAAAGGGTATTTGTGGGTATTAAATTTCCGGAAACCGTACTCACCATTTGAAAGACCTGCGGAAAGGATTGAATACCAAACAAATCTTCCACTTGCACTGACCCTACTTCGCACACTTTGGCTAAATCCGAGCGCGTGAGGTCCACAATCATCACGTTTTCTGCCTGGTCTTTCATCGATTGTTGCAGGGAAAGACGCGAGGCCGCATCGGCTGTGGGATCGGCAAAACGTGGGGCTGTGCCTTTGATGGGTTGCGAAACCAGCCGGGTACCGTCCAGCGTCAGGTAGCGTTCCGGCGAAGCGGATACGAGCCAGTGATTTTGAAGCCGGTAGCAGGCGCTGAAAGGTGCGGGCGATGCCTTGTGCAGCGCTTGGAAGACAGCCACCGGATCCGGAATTTCCGAAAAAAAAGCTTCGCGCCGGTTGCAGAAATTAATCTCGTAGCAGTCGCCCTCGTAGATGTGCGCACGGAGCTTTTGAATGATTTCGCAATATTCTTCCCGCTCAAACACCTTTTTAAAAGCGCCTTTGGGCAATGAAATTTCCGGAAAATGAGCAGCTTCTATTTCCTTAAAAACCGCTTCGGCAGCCCCCTTTCCGGAAAAAATAAACACAGCTTCACTTCCTCGTTTCTTTCCAACCACCACTTCCGGAATGAAAAAAAAGACTGGGGGAAAAGTCTCTTTTGCTTCCGGCAACGCGTCCGTAAAAACACCCATTTGCCGGTGCGCCTCATAGCTCAGGTGGCCAAATAGCCAGTCATTCGCAGCCTGCGTCCGCAGCGCTTCCCAGCTCTCAAAACGGGCTTTCGCCCCTACTGCCAGCAGCCACTCATACTTACCATACGGATCGGGGTAACCGCAGGAGTGGAGCAAAACAAAAGGGCTGAACCGGGAAGCCCAGTTCAGCGCCTTTTCTACAAAAAGTTCGGGGTCGGCAGGCCAGAAATATGCCATGCAGGTTGTTTTGCCTTAAAAATCGTCGTCATCATCGTCATAACCGCCACCGCGCGTGTCAAAGCCGAGGTCTTTGAACTCGTCGTCAAAGCCGAGGTGGTCGTCTTCATCCGATTTCTTACGGCCACCGCCGCTTTTTGACTTTGGCATGTCGAATTCTTCAAAGTCTTTGTCCATCTCAAAGTCGTCGTCTTCTTCGTCCATGCGGTCCATGTCGTCGATGTCGTCGATGTCGTCCTCATCGTCGTCATCCTCATCAGCAGGACGTTTGGAAGCTGTTTTCTTGGGCGCGGTAGCCTTGGCAGCGGCTGCTTTCTTTTCCTCTTCTACTTCGTCGCCATCGGCCTTTTTAGAAGCCTTTTTCGCAGGCGTTGCTTTTTTAGAAGCAGTTTCCTTAGCGGCAGCCTTTTTTGCAGGTGCCGCTTTCTTTTCAGGGTTCGTTTTCATGGTTTCGTATGCAGTTGGGGTCTGTAAAATCCGAAGGTCAAAATTTTGACGGGAACGGCAAAAAAGCAAAATTTTTTTCCGGTTTTTATACGGTACTTTCCGCCGCAGCTGGTTTATGCAGCAGTTGTTCGCGGTTTACACCATTGGAGATGTAGCGGACCGGAACGCCCAGATAATCCTCAATAAACTGGCTGTAATCCACGAAGGTCCGGGGAAGGCCGGCCAAAGATTTTACTTCAGAAAGCGGCGTGTCTTTCCAGCCTTCCAACTCCATATAAACCGGTTCTATGGCTGCATCGGCCAGGTCAAATGGCATTTGGATGGTTTCTTGCCCCCCGCTTTTATAGGCTACGCACACTTTTAAGGGCGAGAACGAATCCAGCACGTCGGTTTTGGTGATGATAAGTTGCGTAACCCCGCTCAAAAGGCAGGCGTAGCGCAGGGCTACAAGGTCGATCCAGCCGCAGCGGCGGGGCCGGCCCGTAGTCGCGCCAAATTCACCACCCGCTTTTCGCAGTGCGTCGCCTTCTTCGCCATGCAACTCGGTTGGGAACGGTCCGGAGCCCACGCGTGTGCAGTAGGCTTTGGTGATCCCAAATACTTCACCGATACGCGATGGCGCAATGCCCAGTCCGGCGCAGGCACCTGCGGAAAGGGTGTTGCTCGATGTTACAAACGGATACGTGCCAAAATCCACATCGAGCATCGAGCCTTGCGCCCCTTCGGCCAGGATTTTTTTACCCGCAGAAAGCTGAGCTTCTATCCAATATTCGCCGTCCACGATTTGCAGACGGCGCAGTTTTTCCACGCTGTTAAGAAACGATTCTTCCCAGGCCTGCCATTCTACTACCGTGTCATAATGCGATAGCAATTGCACGTGTTTTTCCCGGATTTTGGCGTAGCGTTTGTCGAAGTCGGGGCTGAGAATGTCGCCGACGCGCAGGCCGTTCCGGCCGGTTTTATCCATGTAAGCCGGGCCAATCCCTTTGAGCGTTGAGCCGATTTTCTCCACGCCTTTGGCAGCTTCGGAAGCGGCGTCCAGGGCGCGGTGTGTGGGCAGGATGAGATGCGCCCGCGAAGCCACAAACAGCCGGTCCAGCGCATCGGGCACCAATCCGGTAATGGTATCCAGTTCCTTCATCAACGTTACCGGATCGATCACCACGCCGTTGCCAATCAGGTTTTGACAGTGCGTATGAAAAATACCCGACGGAACGGTATGGAGCACCACCTTTTGGCCTTCCACGTAGAGCGTGTGGCCGGCGTTGGGGCCACCCTGAAAACGGGCAATCACGTCGTAGCGGGCTGCCAGGAAATCAACAATTTTGCCTTTGCCTTCGTCGCCCCATTGTAGGCCCAGCAATACATCCACCATGGTTTATAAGGTGCTTTGGTTCTTGAAAAAAAATTGAGAGGAAACGTTTTCCGGGATTTCCGGGGAAACGACGCCGCAAAGAAACGCCGGGAAAGTATCAAGACACAAGTAGCAAGACGAAAGACACCCATCAGGGCACAATTTCCGGAAATCCCCGACCTGGCAGGTCCGCAGCGAAGCGGAGGATGCCTGTCAGGTCTGTGTTAAGAGGTAAATTTCCGGGAAACCTGTATTTCCTTTCTGACCTGACAGGCATCTGCGTCCCTTCGGGCCTTGACCTGTCAGGTCTCTATCCAACGCGCGAAGCGTTTCCATCCTTCTTGCCCATCAAAGACATCATTTGCTTCATGGTGTGCTCCATGCCTTCCGTGCTGCCGTCGAGGAAGATGGTATTGCCCTTGCCCGCCTCGGCGAAATGTTTGATAGCATCCGTCCACATCGAAAACAAGATAAACGAAGCATCGAGGTGCGCTTTTTCCATTTCATGAGCGGCGGAGGCCATGCCCCGTGCCACTTCTTCGCGAAATAAGGCCACGCCCTGGCCGCGCAACTGTGCCGCCTGCCGCTCGGCTTCTGCCGAAATCTTAATGGCATTGCCTTCCGCTTCGGCACCTTTGGTTTTGGTGATGAGCAAGGCTTGTCCTTCGTTTTCGGCGGCGGCTTTCAGGTTGTTGGATGCCACCACTTGCGCCATCGAGCGCATAATCACCTCGTCGAAAGTGATATCGTTCATTTGCAGGTCGATGAGGTGATAACCCCAGTCTTCGAGTTGGCGGTCGAGCTGTTCTTTGACGTGCAGGATGATTTCGGTGCGCAGCAAGAGCACCTCGCTTTGGCGGCGGGTGGCGACAAACGCCCGCACGGCACCTTCTACCGAGCGCACCAGCGCCTGCATAAACGATTGATTATCTACAAATTTGAACGCGACGCTTTTAATCGTTTCCGGCTCCTGGTTGAAAACCGCGTAGAGAAGCATGGCGCTGAAATTCACGTTCGCCTGGTCTTGGGTAATGGCCTGGAACTTCAGTTCGATCGACCGGTTTTGAATGGAAATCCGGCTGTAAATCTTTTCAATCAAGGGGATTTTAAAGTTCAGACCGGGCCGCAGAATGCGGCTAAACTTGCCAAAAATGGTCGTAACGGCCACCGTGCCCTGACGGACGGTAACCACCGCGCTCAGCACGAGGATAACGATTACAGCAAGGATGATTAGCGGAATGGGATTCATAAAAGATATTCTATGTGGGTTTATAAAAGCGTTGCGAAAGGCAAATTTCCCCGCAAGCTAACCGTTTCCGCTTACTTTGCAGCGAAATTCCGAGCCAGACCCGCGCCCTTTCTATGGCTGCCAAAAAGCAAATATTGCAACTCGCGCTTTTGGAAGAAGATTTCTTTGAAGGCGCAGCCCTTATCGGCGTTGTTTCCGCCCTGCCGCCCTCGCGGTTTTGCGCGGTGCTGAACCACTGCTTCGACTTGGGACTGCGCCGCGAGCCGGAGCAGGACTTGTGGATGCAAATCGGACAAAAGGACGGCCCCAAGCAATATTTTCCGGTATTTCAGGAGCGGTTGGAGGCCGAAGCGGTGGAGATGACCGTGTACCGGCTGAAAGGCGGCGGCGAAATGCTGCTTCCGGAGCTGCCTCATTTGGATTATATGTGGCTGTTGCGCAGCAACACTCCCGAAAAAGATGCCGAAAATTACGCGGCGCTGCTCCGGCGGCTGGACGGGGTGCAAATGGCACAACTGATTGGCTTCCGGCAACTTTCCAACGCAGCCAATCTGGTGATTTGAGAATTGGCTTAAATAAATGGCCTGGAGGAGAAGGCCCATTCTCTTATGGTCTCCCGCAGCGCCTTTCCCGATTTTCCTTCTGCAATCCCCTATCCACCTTCCGCAACGCTTTTCTCTCCTTGCGCAACACTTCCCGAAGCTTCCGCTATCCTTTCCGGGCCTTCCGCAGTGTCTTCCGAGCCTTCAGTAGCACCTTCCGAGCCTTCCGCAATACCTTCCGAGCCTTCAGTAAAACATTCCGAGCAATATGTTGCCTTGCGGAGGCTTCAAAAAGGGCTTCTGAGTGTTTTTAGTTTGCATATGTACTTGCGGGGGGCTTGTGATTTACCACGGTGTCGCTGTATTTCGCGTTCTTCCGGCTTTTGAGGGTTTTAAAGGCTTTTTAAATGAAAGCCGGTTGGTTTCCCTGGACTTTGAAATCCGGATTCTGGTTTTTCGCCTTCGCCCAACCGCCCTTTTCCGGGCTTTGCCAAAGCTTTTTCCTACTACCCCACATACTTTCCACCTCCTTCCTTCGTTTATTTAGGCTTTTCGTTCTTTTATCTCCCTTTTTCTGTTTTTCTTTGCGCCCCATGAATTACCGGAAGCTCAATAACATCTTTGGGTGGGTAGCGTTTGCCATTGCTGCCATCGTTTACCTGATGACCATGGAACGAACTGTTTCGTTCTGGGACTGCGGGGAATTTATTTCCACTGCCTATAAGCAGGAAGTCGGCCACTCGCCGGGTGCGCCGTTCTTTGCGCTCATTCAACGAATGTTTGCCCTTTTCGCCGAAAACGGTATGACTGCCGGGCCGTCTAAAAACGCAGCCTTGCTCATCAACGCCGAAAGCGCCCTGATGTCGGCGGGAACCATTCTGTTTTTGTTCTGGACGATTACTTATTTCGCTAAAAAACTGCTGTCCCGCGATGTGGACGAGCCGACCCGGAACCAAACCCTGCTGATTATGGGCAGCGGCTTGGTGGGGGCGCTGGCCTATACGTTTTCCGATACGTTTTGGTTTTCGGCGGTGGAAGCGGAAGTGTATGCCACTTCTTCTTTCTTTACTGCGCTCACTTTTTGGGCTATCCTCAAGTGGGAACGCGTGGCCGACGAGCCAGGTGCCGACCGCTGGCTTATTTTCATTGCCTATCTCATCGGGCTTTCGGTGGCCATCCACTTGCTGAACCTGCTGTGTATCCCGCCCATTGGGTTGGTGTTTTACTTCCGCCGTTATAAGGCAACGACCACAGGTGCAATTGTGGCTTTTATTCTGAGCTGCGTGGTGCTGGGTATTGTGCAGTTTGGCATTTTGCAGGGCTTGCCTGCTATCGCTGGTTGGTTTGAGCTGACGTTTGTGAATGGCTTTGGTATGCCGTTCAACAGCGGGGCCATTATCTTCCTGATTCTGCTGACAGGGCTGCTCGTTTGGCTCACGTTCTGGACGCGCAAAAAAGGATCTTACTACGGCAATCTGGCCACCCTTGCGGCTATTTTTATCCTGATTGGGTTTAGCTCGTATCTGATTCCGGTAATCCGCTCGCGCGCCGACGTGCCGATCGATATGACCAACCCGGACAACACCTTTACCCTGCTTTCGTACCTGCAACGGGAACAGTTTGGTCAGCAACCCCTGCTCTATGGCCCCGACTTTGACGCGCGGGTAACGGCTGTGGATTCTGCCGGCAGTCAGTATGCGCAGGTGCAGATTAACGGCAAGGACCATTATGCCAAGGTGGGCATCAAGCCGGAATATTCTTTTGAGGATGACAAGCAGCGTTCTTTCCCGCGCATCTGGAGTTCTAACGACCCCAATCACGTTCGTTTTTACCGGAATTATCTGGGCCTTTCCGAAGGCGAGCGCCCGACCGGTGCCGACAATATGCGGTTTTTCATGGGCTACCAGATGAACTGGATGTGGTGGCGGTATTTTATGTGGAACTACGCCGGCCGGCAGAACGACTATGAAGGACAGGGCGAAGCCAAAAACGGCAACTGGATTTCCGGAATTCCTTTTGTGGATAACAACCTTCGCGGCCTCGGCGACATCAACAAAATGGCCGACGGCTATGCCAACAACCGGGCCCGCAACCAATTGTATTTCCTGCCCCTGATCCTGGGCGTGATGGGCTTGGTGTATCAATTCAACCGCGACCGGAAAGACGGCTGGGTGGTATTTACGCTGTTTTTCTTTACCGGCATTGCGATTGGCATCTATCTCAACATGACACCGCTCCAGCCCCGCGAGCGCGACTATGCCTTTGCGGGCAGCACCTATGCCTTTGCCATCTGGATTGGCCTGGGTGTGTTGATGCTGTATGACTGGATTCAAAAAGTGGTGAAAAGTCCGGCAACGGCTTCCTACGGTGCCATTGGCCTGAGCATGCTGGCCGTTCCGGTATTAATGGCTACGCAGGAGTGGGATGACCACGACCGTTCCGGAAAAACGCTGGCCCGCGCTACGGCCATCAACACGCTGGAAAGCTGCGAGAAAAACGCCGTGCTTTTCACCTTTGGCGACAACGAAACCTACCCGCTCTGGTATGTACAGGAAGTGGAAGGCATTCGTCCGGACGTGCGCGTGATTAACACCTCGCTGCTCGGCATTGGCTGGTACATCGACCAACTGACTTATAAAATCAACGACGCCGACGCGGTGCCGATGGCCTGGAAACCCAAAGACTACATCGGTGATTCCCATAACTACATCCTTTATTTCGACAACCCGTCGATCCCCAAGGACCGTTTCTTCCCGCTTTCGGAAATCGTGAAGTTTTATACCTCCGACAACGACGCAGAAAAGCTGGTGGACAACAGCGGTCGGCGCGTGAATTACCTGCCCACCAAAAACCTGGAAATTCCGGGTGCCGATGCAGCTACACTTCGCGGCATGGGCATTACAACAGCTGACTCCGCCGCCTCGCAGCCCGTGCGGTTTACCTTGCAAAAAGACATGCTGCAAAAAGATGAACTGGCACAGTTGGCCATTATCTCTGCCGTGGCAGCAGAAGGCTGGAAGCGACCGATTTATTTTTCTTCCCTCCAGGAAACCGGCACGTACGGACAATTGCAGGAATACATGAAGCTGGAAGGCACTGTCTATCGACTGACGCCATTTGCTGGCCGGGGTGTACAAAACTCTCCTACCCGCGACGGCGGCTATGTGGACCTCGACAAGTCAGTTCGGTTGTATAAAGACCTGTACACCTATGGGAATGCCAGCGGTAACAACGTTTATTTTGATGAGAAAAACCGGCTGATGTTCATGGGCTATCGTATCAACGTTTCGCGCGTGGCCGAAGACCTCGCCGCTGCTGGTCGCAATGCCGAAGCGGTAGAAATTCTGGACAAAGTGATGAACGGCATCTCCGAGCGCAGTGCGCCTTACGATGGTCCGACGCTTTATATCGCCCGTGCCTACTACCTTGCCGGAGCGCCGCAGAAAGGCAAACCGATTTTTGACAAGCTGATTCGCAACAGTGAAAAAGATATGGCCTGGATCTTTAGCCTGCCGGAAGAAGCCCGCGCCGGTAGTATGCGTGATATTGAGCAAAACCTCGGCATTGTAAACACCATCGCCCAGGTTGCGCAGCAAAGCGGCGATACCGCTTACGCTCAGCAGGTAGAGCAGAAATTCCAGGCAATGCTGACCAAAGCACAGCCGATGCTTCGTCGGTAGAACAATCTTTCCGGTTTGAAATCTATCCTTCCGGAAAAACAAAAGTCCCCTGCAACTTTGCGGGGGATTTTTCGTTTTTTAAGAAAAGTATGATGAAGCGTTTTTTCTGTTTTCTACTGCTACTGTTGATTGGATCTGCCGACACATTTGGTCAGGAGCCGATGCCTTTTGAGCCCCGGCCTATTAAGGCACTGATTGTGTTGTTGCCTTACAGCTCCCAGCGGGTTAAAATCCTTAAAGAGCAAGGAGACTTTGCCACCGCCGAAGCCCTTACCAGCGATTACGCCGAGATGCGGGCGCGCATGATTTCGGATTTCCGGGATAATTATTCCTATGGCACCTATTATTTTTTGCCCGATAGTCAGGCATATGCCTTGCGGGAGCGTGCCAATTGGGATAACCTGCTGCTGGCCCCCGATTTGCAGCGCATTGAGAAAGCACCCATAGGGCCACAAGATACCGCAGTATTGATCGCTCAATATGGCTTGCGCGCCCGTCCCAGAGATGTGCATGAAGATATCAATGGTGCGCAAGAGCAATACAGCGCTGATTACCGGGCCTGGATTTATCCTTCCATGATTTTAACGGATTATACCCTTCAGCCGTTTCCATACAAAATGAAGCGTATTAAGGGTGTCAAATACACGCCCAAGCCTTTGCGGTATCCGCGCTGGGTATATTACTACCGATCCAAGCGTTTTCAGATTGCATACAACCATGCAGCCGCAGCTTTATCGGCGCGCATTTTCCAATTTTTTGGCCCGCCTGCGGCCAACTAGGTTCTCTTGCTGAAATGCGGCTTTTTTCCGGAAAAAGAAAAATCCTTTCTGCTAAAACAGAAAGGATTTTTAATTTCAGAGGTCACCAGCGGATTCGAACCGCTGTAGCAGCTTTTGCAGAGCTGAGCCTAACCACTCGGCCAGGTGACCCGATGCGGTTGCAAATGTAATCAAAATCCGTTTCTTCGCAAATCCTTTCGCTAAAAATAAAACCGCCACTATGCTGCCGGACCCCATCGCACCCTCCGAACTCGTTATCACCCCCAAAGGAACCATTTACCACTTGGACCTCCACCCCGACCAACTGGCCGACACGGTCATCACCGTTGGCGATCCGGGCCGCGTAGAAGCTGTTTCCCGCTACTTTGATGCTATTGAACACAAGGCTGCTCACCGCGAATTTGTGTCGCACACAGGCCGCGTAGGGGATAAAAGACTCACCGTCCTTAGCACCGGCATTGGCCCGGATAATATTGATATTGCCTTCAACGAGCTGGACGCACTGGCTAACATTGATTTTGAAAATCGAACCATCCGGCCAGAAAAAAAGCGTCTCAATATTGTTCGCCTGGGCACCTGCGGCGGCCTGCAACCCGAACTGCCGGTCGATAGCCTGGTGGCTTCCTCTTTCGGCATTGGCCTGGATAACCTGATGCACTATTACGCGTATGAAGCCAATCCGGAAGAGCAATACATTCTGGGTGAATTTGTGAAGCATGCCGCGCTGGAAGCTATGCCCGTTCAACCCTACGTGGTGGAAGGATCCATCCGCCTGCGGAACCATTTCTCCGAGGGCATTCATTCCGGAATGACGGCTACCTGTCCCGGTTTTTATGGGCCACAAGGCCGCGTGTTGCGTTTGCCGCTCGCCTACCCCAATCTCATCAATGCCATCAGCAGCTTTGAGTGTCGCGGCGAACTGGTGGCCAATTTTGAAATGGAAACCTCGGCGATGTACGGACTGGCCAACATGCTGGGCCACCACAGCCTTTCGATTTCGGTGATTGTAGCGCAGCGAAGCACCGGAAAATTTACCAAGGACGGCGCCGCCGCTGTGGACGCGATGATTCGCAAATGCCTGCCCTTGTTTGAAGCCCTCTAACTTCGCCGCCCAAAACCGTTTCTGTTTGTACCCCGATTTCCGCTACCTCGTTGCCGCGCTCGGCATTGACCCGCCACAGTGGCTGGGCCTTTTCAAAACTTTTGGCCTCCTGGTGGCCCTGTCCTTTATTGCTGCGGCCACCACGCTGAGCCTGGAGCTGAAGCGCAAAGAAAAGGAAGGTTTTTTCCGGCCTGATATTGAAGAAGTGGTTATCGGCAAGAAGATTTCCCAAATGCAGGCAGCGCTCAATGCAGTGCTCTATTTCTTGCTGGCCTATAAAATCGGCGGCATTATTACTGGTTATTCGGCAGTCATGCCCGACCCGATGAGTTATATTTTTTCCGGAAATGGCAACTTCCTCATCGGTCTTTTGGGCGCGGCGGTTAGTTTGTATTCTACCTGGAGTGCCAACAAAAAGATTGGAAACACACCGCCGCAGGTCAAAAAGCGATTGATTCATCCGTACGAACGGATGTCGCAGATTCTGGTGGTGGCTGCAGTATCAGGTTTTGCCGGTGCCAAGATTTTCAACGCTTTTGAAAGCTGGGATGAGTTTGTCGCCAATCCGGCTTCTCTGCTGGCTTCGGCAGGCTTCACATTCTATGGCGGATTGATTGTAGCCGCGATCGCCTTGTTTTTTTATTGCCGGAAAAGAGGCTGGGATTTCCGGCAATTCTGCGATGCCACCGCGCCCGGTTTGATCCTCGCCTATGGCATTGGCCGGCTGGGCTGTCAGTTTGCCGGCGATGGCGACTGGGGGATTATCAACAGTGCTTACATCACGGCAGCGGATGGCTCGCTGCAACACACCACGCAGCCGGAAGCCTACAAAACGGTGCTGCAATACGCCCCCAACTTTGCCCGCGATCAGGCTGCCAATGACAGTGTTTCGGCCCAATACGTAACCGCTCCGGCAGGCATTCCACGCTGGCTGGTGGCGATGAATTACCCCAAAAACGTAAACAACGTAGGCATTCCGCTCGAAGGCTGCGAAGGCGATTACTGCGCCGTGTTGCCGACGGGCGTCTTTCCCACCCCCATTTATGAGTCGGTGGCCGGCATTGCTATTTTCTTTTTGCTCTGGGGCCTGCGCAAGCGCATCCGCCGACCGCTACACCTGTTTGGAATCTATCTGGTCTTAAACGGCTTGGAGCGTTTTCTGGTAGAAAAAATCCGGGTGAACTACAAATACGACTGGGGCTTTCTGCATCCGTCGCAGGCTGAGATTATTTCGGCATGCCTGATGCTGGGCGGCATTGTAATCTTACTTTTTTACCGTCCGCGTCCGGCAGTTCCAGTGAAAGCAGCTCCCGTGCCCTTGACAGATGAGGGTCGGGTGCGATAGTCTCAATAGCCTCGCCTAACCCTTCTTTTTTTCCGGAAATTTCCGGAAAATCCGCGCTTTACGATACCTGTTTAAGGGTTAGCTCGTATCCTCCTGAACAACTACTTTTTCCTTAAAACGGCTTCTTACCGGAACCTGTACTTTTGCGCTCGCTATGGCCCTTTCCTCTGACAGTCCGCTGCTTTTGCAAACTGATTTCTTGCGCTTTGAAACCCCGCCCCGCATTGCGCTGGTACGTACGGAGTGGAACGATGCCATAGTGTCGGAGCTGGTGGCGGGCGCAGTGCGGGCCATTACCCAAAACGGCGGCGCACCGCTGGAAACGCTTTTTGTGCCCGGCGCGGTAGAGCTGCCCTTTGCCTGCCGGTTGGCCGCCCGCAACGGTGCGGATGCGGTGATTGCCTTTGGTGCGGTGATCCGGGGTGGCACCCCGCATTTCGAATACGTGTGTAAGTCGGTAACCGAGGGCATTACCCAACTAAATCTGACACTTGACATTCCGGTAATTTTTGGCGTCCTGACGCTTAACAACGAAGCAGAAGCCTGGGAACGCCTCGGCGGTGTGCATGGCCACAAAGGCGAAGAGGCCGGACTGGCTGCCCTGAAAATGGCTTGGTTGACCCGCAACGCCGGTAGCAAACCGCAGGTTTAAAAAGCATTGCTACGCTACTTTTGCCTTTCTTCTCTTTTTATAATCTTCTTTTCCTTTGTACGTCCAGCTTTTTGTTCCCTGCTTTGTAGATCAGCTTTACCCTCAAACGGCTTTCAATATGATAAAGCTGCTCGAAAGCGCGGGCTGCGAGGTACTTTACAACCCGGCGCAAACCTGCTGCGGACAGCCGGCTTTCAATGCCGGCTATTGGGACGATTCGAGGTCGGTGGCTAAAAAGTTCTGTAAAGATTTTACCGGAGAAGAACCCATCGTATCGCCCAGTGGTTCCTGTACCGGCTTTGTGCGCAATTATTACCGGAAACTTTTTCCCGACAGCATGGCTAAAGACTGCCCCGGAGAGGTTCCTAAAAGAGTGTTTGAACTCACCGAATTTCTCACAGAGCAACTGGGCATCCGGAAAGTGGAAGGCTATTTTGAAGGGCGGGCCGTGTACCACGATGCCTGTGGCTCTCTGCGGGAGTGCGGCATTAAAAAAGGTCCGCGCGAGTTGCTTTCCGGCATTCGTGGTTTAGAGCTGGTGGAGATGAAAGAAGCCGAAACCTGCTGCGGTTTTGGAGGCACGTTCGCAGTGAAGTATGAGCCAATTTCGATTGGCATGGCGCAGACAAAAGTGCAATCCGCCTTAGACGCGGGTGCCGATTACATTATTTCCACCGATGTCTCCTGTCTGATGCACATTCAGGGATATATTGATAAAATGGGCTTGCCCTTGAAAACGCTACACATCGCCGACGTGCTGGCAGCAGGGCTGGAGTCTTAAAAAATTCTTCGGAATTTCCGTAAAATCAGACTTAAAAATCCTCCCAAAAGGTGTGTCGGGCTTATTCGTTGGTGCATAACCAGCGAATAAGCCCGACACAATTGATGCTGTTTTTTTTATTTAGGCCAGTTTCGCGTCCAGTGTAATGTCACAGTTATAAAGCTGGCTCACAGGGCATTCTGCCTTGGCTTTTTCGGCAATTTTCCAGAATTCAGCTTCTTCCAGGCCGTCTGCCGAAACCTTTGTCTGAAGAGCAGAAGTGGTGATGCCGCTGCTTCCCAGGGTAATGCCACAGGAGGTTTCAATGCTGTTGGGCGTGTAGCCGGCGGCTCCCAGTTCGAAGGCCAGCTTCATGGAAAAACAACCGGCGTGTGCGGCTGCCAGCAGCTCTTCGGGTGAGGTGCCTTCTTTTTGTTCAAAACGGGTTACAAAGCTGTAGGGCGTGTTGTTGAAAATACCGGAGTCGGCGTTCATCGTGCCTTTGCCTTCTTTGCCGGAGCCTTCCCAGCGGGCGGTTGCAATGCGGGTCATGTTTGTTTAAAAGAGGGGTTTGATTTTAGTGTTTTTTATTTCAGGAAAATAAAAGCAGGGCTTTATTCTTACGGATAACAGCAGTTGAGGATTGAATAAAAAACCATCCCTCACTCCTCAGCCCCTCATTCCTGAAACGGCTTGCATGTTACGGCCAGATTTGGGATTTCGCAACCAAAAGGGTTTCTTACTTTTGCACTCCCAAATACAGCCATGCAGCCTTCCGTAAAAATCTTTGCCGGCACCGGTTCGCAGAGCCTTGCCGAGAGCGTCGCGAAATCTTTTGGCAAAAAGCTCGGTAGCATGACCGTCCAGAAGTTTTCGGACGGCGAGTTTCAGCCGGTCTTTAACGAATCGGTCCGCGGCGACTACGTTTTTCTGGTGCAAAGCACCAACGCGCCCAGCGACAACCTGATGGAGTTGCTGATGATGATCGACGCCGCCCGCCGTGCCTCGGCTGGTTACATCACTGCCGTGATTCCGTATTACGGCCTCGCCCGCCAGGACCGCAAAGACAAGCCCCGCGTTTCGATTGCCTCCAAGCTTGTGGCCAACCTGCTGACGACCGCCGGCGCCAACCGCGTGATTACGATGGACCTGCACGCACCGCAGATTCAGGGCTTTTTCGACATTCCGCTCGACCACCTCGATTCTTCGGCGATTTTCATTCCATATATCGAACAGCTCAACATTCCAGACCTCACGTTTGCGGCGCCGGATGTAGGTTCTACCACACGGGTACGCGAAGTAGCTTCCTATTTTGGCGCCGACATGGTGATTTGCGACAAACACCGCAAACGCGCCAATGAAATTGCCTCCATGACCGTGATCGGCGATGTGACCGACCGCAACGTGGTGTTGATTGACGACATCTGCGACACGGCGGGCACACTTTCCAAATCGGCGGCGTTGCTCAAAGAGCGCGGCGCACTGTCGGTAACAGCCTTTTGTACCCACCCGGTGCTTTCCGGAAATGCGTACGAAAACATCGAAAACTCGGTGCTGGAAAAACTCGTGGTCTGTGATACCATCCCGCTGAAAAAGCAAATTGACAAGATTGAAGTGCTGCCCACTGCCGAACTGTTTGCCGTAGCCATCCGAAATACGTTTGAAAACAAGTCGATTTCGTCTCTGTTTTCGCACAACCGGCGCAACCGCCAAAAGGTGATGTAGGCCCTTTAGAAAAGTTGATTTAAAAAAGCCGTCCGGTTGGACGGCTTTTTATTTATAAAGTCCTCTTATGGTTCGCATCTTTTGTCACCCTGCCGAAGGCAGGGTCTCATAAGGAGCGTCTGAGATTCCGCCTTTCGGCGGAATGACAAAACAAAGCGTAAGAAGGCTAAAGGACCTTACGTAAAGGAATAACGACGGTTTCGTGGTCCCATTTTACCACGCTGCGGAAGGCGACGCCTGAGCCGAACCCTGCAAACCGTAGCATTTCCATTTCGGAACACCTGTCTCACCAACAGTGGAGTTTAAAAGACTCTCCTACGCCATCCTCTTTTGTCTTGTTGTCTCAAAAGAGAATTCTTCTTACTTTTGCCGCCCCTTAACCAGGGAAAAACCTGTTTATCCAACAAAACCCTTTCCGGAAATTTCCGGCTTTTTCTTTACTTTCTACAACTTCACCCACCGTTTCAACATCCACCGTTTAAAGGGCCTTTCCGATAGGTGTTGAAAGGGACCAAGACTTTCTTTTTTAAGATGAAAACCGTTTCTATTCAAGGAAACAAGCGCGACACTTTCGGCAAAGCTGCCGCCCGTCAACTCCGCAGCGAAGACCTCGTTCCGGGCGTTATTTATGGTGGCGAAGAAACCATCCACTTCACCACGCCGGCCAAAAGCCTGAAATCGCTGGTGTACACGCCCGACTTCCAGATCGCGGAAGTAAGCGTAGATGGCAAAACCTACCGCTGCATCATGAAAGATTTGCAGTTTGACGTGGTCACCGATAAGCTGTCGCACATCGACCTGCTGGAGCTGGTGGAAAACAAAAAAGTGATTGCCAACCTGCCCCTCAAATACAGCGGTCAGTCTGCCGGTGTGAAAGAAGGTGGTCGTCTGGAACTGAAAATGAAAACCATCAAGGTGCGCACCCTGCCGAAGTTTTTGGTAGAAGCCATCGAAGTGGATATTACCAACCTGCAACTGAACGGCAACCTGCGCGTAGAAGACGTGAAGGCCGACAATATGGAAGTCATGCTTCCGGGCCGTCAGCCGATCGCTTCCGTAGTAATGACCCGTGCCCTGCGTCAGGCCGAAAGCGAAGCCGCGAAAGAAGCCAAAGGCGGAAAGAAATAGTCTTTTGAGCCAAAAGCCTTTTATCGATTTTATAGAGACGCCCGAATCGGGCGTCTCTTTTTGATTTAATCCCGTAGAGACGCGCTAAATCGCATCTCTACGGAAGGATATTTTCCGGAAATCCGTTTAATTTTCCGGAAACCTTTTGCTCTAAACGCCATTTCAGCCCAACCTTTACACCCCATGAAATACCTGCTCATTGGCCTCGGCAACGTGGGGCCGGAATACGACGCAACCCGCCACAATATTGGCTTTGACGTGGCCGACGCTTTTGTGATTAAACACGGCGGAGCGTTCCGGCTCGACCGCCACGCCTTTATGGCCGACGTGAAATGGAAAGGCAAAACCATTACGGTCATCAAGCCCACTACCTACATGAATCTCTCCGGAAAAGCAGCCAAATACTGGATGGACGCAACCAAGACGCCGGTGGAAAACACGCTGACGGTAGTGGATGATCTGGCCCTGCCATTGGGAACGCTGCGGTTGCGCGCCGGCGGTTCGGCAGCCGGCCACAACGGACTGAAAAACATGGAACTGATCCTGCAAACCCAGCAATACCCACGGCTGCGTTTTGGCATTGGCTCTGATTTCCCCAAAGGCCGGCAGGTGGATTTCGTGTTGGGCCGCTGGAAGCCATCCGAAATTGAAACCGTAAAAACGGCCATTTTGCAAAGTGTGGATGCGATTGAAGCTTTTATTTCAATGGGAATTTCGCAGGCTGCTACGCAATTCAATAAAAATTAGCCCGTACTTTTCCAGCCCTTTTCTCTCAAACACTTTTTCTTATGAAAAAAACCCTGCTCGGCGTTGTAGCCGCCACAGCACTTTTTGCTGCCTGCAAAAGCGACAAAACCGTTGACCTGAAATTCCGCCTGCCCGAAGGCGAGGTTATTCGCTATACCGCCGATATGAAGCAGACGATTAACCAAACCGTGATGGGGAACGCCATGACGGTGCAGCAGGACATTCTTTTCGGCATGAATTACAAAGTAGTGGGCATGGAAGGCGACAACCGTACGGTGGAAGTTTCTTACGACCGCATCAAGATGGCTACCGATGCTGCCGGCCAGAAGATTCAATACGACAGCCGCGACACCGCCGGAAATACGCCGCAACTCGCCATCCTAGGCGGCATGATTGGCAAGCCTTTCCGGATGACCGTTTCACCTACGGGCGAGGTGATGCAGGTAACCGGTTTTCAGGACGTGCTGAACGGTATTGCCAGCAATCCGGCTGACCCCAACGCTGCCGCCACGCGCCAGCAGCTCGACCAGATGTTTTCGGATGACGCCGTAAAGCAAATGCTTTCGCAGAACACCAACATCTATCCCGAGAAAGCCGTAAAGCCAGGCGATACCTGGACGAAAACAACCACCACATCGATGGGCCCCATTGCTATGGAAATCAATAACACCTACAAGCTGGAAAGCGCTACCGACAAGACGGCGAAAGTATCGGTAGATGCCACCATTACCGGAAAATCGGCCCAAGGCGCAGGAGCCATTCAGGGCATGACTGTGAACATGAAAGGCAAGCAAACCGGCAAGATGGATGTGGACGTAGCCACCGGACTGGTAGAAAAAATGGACATCAATCAGGACATCGACGGCGATATGGAAATGCAGGGTATGAAAGTGCCGATGAAGATTAAAACCGTTGGTTCCATCACCGGCGAGCGCGCGAAATAAGGTTGTTCTTTTCCGGAAATTTTCCGGAAAATCTACCCGGTTTCTCCATCAAATAAAACACCCGTCAGGTTTTAAAAACCTGACGGGTGTTTTATTATAAACCATCTCAACTTTATCAACCTCATAAACCCTAATAACCTCATAAACCCTATCAACCTGCTCCGCTACCGGCTGTAGTTCGGCGCTTCTTTGGTAATCACCACATCGTGCGGGTGGCTTTCGGCCATCGATGCGGCAGTGATGCGGATAAATTGGCCTTTCTTCTGCAAGGTTTCAATGTCTTTGGCACCGCAGTAGCCCATGCCGGCCCGCAAGCCGCCTACAAACTGCTGCACCACTTCCGACAAATGCCCTTTGTAGGGCACCCGTCCCACGATTCCTTCCGGAACCAGTTTCTTAATATCGGCCTCTACGTCCTGAAAATACCGGTCGCTCGAGCCTTCTTTCATCGCTTCCACACTGCCCATCCCGCGGTAGCTTTTAAACTTCCGGCCTTCGTAGATAATGGTTTCACCCGGGCTTTCTTCGGTTCCGGCAAACACGCTTCCGGCCATGGCGCAGGCCGCACCGGCCACAATCGCTTTCACTAGGTCGCCCGTGTAGCGAATGCCGCCATCGGCGATAACGGGAACGTCGCTTTTTTTCAGCGCTTCGGCAGCTTCCATGATAGCGGTCAGTTGGGGCGCGCCCGCTCCGGTTACCACGCGGGTGGTGCAGATAGAGCCGGGCCCCACCCCCACCTTCACGGCGTCGGCTCCGGCTTCGGCCAGGGCCAATGCGCCAGCAGCGGTGGCGATATTGCCGGCCACAACCGGCAGATTTTTAAACGCACTTTTTACTTTTTTCACCGTCTCCATCACCCCTTTGCTATGGCCGTGGGCCGAGTCGAGGGTAATCAGGTCTACGCCGGCAGCTACCAGCGCTTCTACGCGGTCCAGCACATCTGCGGTAATGCCCACGGCCGCTCCGCACAGCAAGCGGCCCATGCTGTCTTTTGCTGCGTTGGGATGGCTTTTGAGTTGCAGAATATCGCGGAAGGTAATCATTCCTTTGAGGATACCGTTGGCATCCACAATAGGCAGTTTTTCAATTTTGTATTCTTCCAGGATGTTTTCGGCCTGTGCCATGGTGGTGCCCTGCGGGGCCGTCACGAGGCGTTCTTTCGTCATCGCTTCTCCCACGGCGCGGTCGTTGTTTTTTTCAAAACGCAGGTCGCGGTTGGTGAGGATGCCCACCAGTTTGCCGTTGGCTTCGGTGATAGGGATACCGCCGATGCTGTTTTCGCGCATCATGCGCCGCGCTTCGCCCACCGTGGCCTCGGGGCGCAGGGTCAACGGGTCGGTTATCAGGCCCGATTCGCTTCTTTTTACCTTCCGCACCTGCTCTGCCTGCTTCTCGATGCTCATGTTTTTGTGCAGGATGCCAATCCCGCCTTCACGGGCGAGAGCAATTGCCAGGCGCGACTCCGTTACCGTATCCATTGCGGCGGATACGAGCGGGAGGTTGAGCGTCAGGTCGCGGGTAATGCGTGTGGTAAGGGAAACTTCGCGGGGCAGGATTTCGCTGTAAGCGGGAACCAGCAGGACATCGTCAAAGGTGAGTCCTTCGCCGTAAAACTTGGAAGAGGGTGCAGCCATGTGCGAAGGTAAAAAACAAAAGCCTCAAGACGCAAATAACAAAAGACAAGATTAGGTATTAGGTATCAAGACGCAGCCTCTGACCCAATAGGTAAAGGGCAAAAATTTCTGGAAACAAAGGCCATTTTCCGGACAACCAAGAGCGCGCAATAGGTAGTAAGAAGCGTTTTTCAAAGCAGGACCGGCGTAAAAGGAAAGCCCGCAAACGTTTGATAAACAAACATTTGCGGGCTCTTAGCAGTAGTCCGACCTGGATTCGAACCAAGACAGACAGAACCAAAATCTGTAGTGCTACCGTTACACCATCGGACTGCCTTTCCCGTTTGGG
>JAEWBT010000094.1 GCA_023391015.1 Bacteroidota bacterium | reverse complement strand
CCCTGATGGGCACGCCGATTATTAATCAGCCGCAGGTCGCTATTCTGGCCGTGGGCGCGATTAAAAAGCGGCCGATGGTGCTGGAAACCGAAGACGGCGACGTGATTGCCATTCGCCACATGATGTATCTGTCGATGAGCTACGACCACCGGATTGTGGACGGCTCTTTGGGCGCGAGCTTCCTGACGGCAGTAGCGAAGTACCTGGAAGATTTTGACCCGAAGCGGGCGATTTAATTTTTTCGCAAAGAGTATTTGAAAGGTCCGGAACGCATCCTGTTCCGGACCTTTTTGCTACGTCTCAGTATTGCTGCTGTTTTGGTTGTAGCTTTGGTATCCGGTGCTTGTGGCTATAAATTTAAAGGTTAAAACGGCGCTGTTTTCCGGAAAATGCAGGTTTTAATTGAAGGTAAAAGGGGCGACGAAGGCGGGAGCCCTGTAGTTGTCCCGTAAGTTTTAAAAAGTTAATGTGAGACATTTTGGAAAGCATTTCTACAAGAAAAGAGAATAATTGGAGCTCCGAATTACTATTGAAAACTTTAATTTGTAGAACAAAACAAAGGCTATTTACGGAAATTTGTGGCTGCTGAACGCTTCGTATTAAGAAGAAAAAAGTTAAGGGATAGGTTAGGGGCTCCCGCCTTCGTCGCCAGTGGGCTTAATTGAAAGTGTGAAGATGATTAACCAGGCCACGAAAGCGGTAGCCTTCGCCGAACCACAGACGAAATCACTATGCTGAGTCAGGGGTGTTCTGAAGGGAATAATTTTCCGGAAATTATCCGCTTTTAACCCGGTTTTGGATGCTGCCTGCGGGCGTCTTACCTTGTTGGGGATTATGAAGCGATCTCTTCTTTTTTGCCTCGCTTTCGCCACCCTTGCCGCCTGCACCGCGCCTAAAAAGCTCCTGGTGGCCGAAGCACCGCAGGGCCGTTTTTATAAAATTGACTCCACCGTTGGAACGTCGGAAAAACTCACCGATTTCCTGAAGCCCTATAAAGCCGGGGTGGATACCCAAATGCAGGTGATCGTGGCGCGGCTGGACGGGCCGGTGACCAAGGCGCAACCCGAAAGTACGATGGGCAACTTGGTGGCCGATGCGCAACTGGAAGCGGCGAAGAAAATAGATCCAAAAGTGGTGGCGGCGGTCTCCAACTACGGCGGTTTGCGCATCCCGATGATTCCCAAAGGGCCGGTGACGCTGGGTAAGATTTACGAGCTGATGCCGTTTGACAACACCGTTTGTATTGTGGAGATTCCCGGAAAAGTGGTGCAGGAATACTGCAACACCATGGCCAAACGCAAAGGCTGGCCCGTTTCCGGCATTTCTTTTATTATCACCAAAGACGGCGAAGCCACCGATATTCTCATTGGCGGTCAAAAAGTGGATCCGGCGCGGCTGTATAAGTTTTCACTCAACGATTACAACGCCCGTGGCGGCGACAACTGCGATTTTCTCATTCCACTGAAGAAGCGCTACACCACGGTGTTTATCCGCGATGCCATTATAGGTCATCTGGCCGCCACCGTTTCCGGAAAATCTTATCATCCTTACCTCGATAACCGCGTGCGCTATGCCGAGTAGAAGAACTTTTTTAACCCGATCGCTGCAAGCGTCCGGCTTGCTGCTGGCGGGCGGTTTTCCGTTAAGCGCTTTGGCAGCAACGGGTGGAACCAAACTTACGATTCTCCACACCAACGACGTACACAGCCGGCTGGAACCGTTCCCGAACGTGGAAGGCGAAAAATTTGGCGGGCAGGGTGGGGTCGCGGCGCGGGCGGCTTTGATTGATAAAATCCGGCGGGAAGAAGACCACGTCTTGCTGTTCGACTGTGGCGATATTTTTCAGGGAACGCCGTATTTCAACCTCTACAAAGGCGAGCCGGAAATCAAAGCCATGAGCCTCATGGGCTACGACGCGGCGACTATGGGCAACCACGATTTTGATGCCGGTGTGGAAGGCTTTGCAACGCAGGTGCCGAATGCCAACTTTCCCATTTTGTGCAGCAATTATGAGTTTTTGCGCACCGCGCTGGAAGGCAAAACCCAGCCTTATAAAGTTTTCCGGAAAGGACCGGTAAAAGTGGGTGTTTTCGGGCTCGGCATTCAGCTTAAAGGACTGGTGGCCGATGATGCCTGCAAAGGCGTGCAGTATCTGGAACCGACGCGGATTGCCCAGCAAATGGCCGACAAGCTGCGCAAAGACGAAGGCTGCAACCTCGTCGTGTGTCTGTCGCACCTGGGTTATGAGTATAATTCCCGGAAAATCAGCGATAAAGTACTGGCCAAGGAAACCGACGGCATCGACCTCATTCTGGGTGGACACACGCATACTTTTTTAGACGAACCTACCATTCTCACCAATAAATCCGGAAAGGAAGTTTTGATTCACCAGGTGGGGTGGGCAGGCCTTCGGCTAGGTAGAATAGATATTTATTTCGACGATAAGGCAATGCCTAAAAGCACTGCTTCAGCCGCAATACCGATTCTGAAATAAACAAGAGGTAAAGGACTTTTTTTTTACCTTTTCCGGCGGCAATTTCGCGGTTCGTTATTCACAGGTCAGAGCGGCGTAAGAGTTGGAATGGTTTCCGCCAAATCATTCAACGATGCTTACCTTGAATAAACCTACACTTCGGCTTTATTATTTTGCCTGTCTTTCCGGTTCGTTCCAAGCTGGATTGCAGGCTTTGTCAGCCCCAATCTTTTTCAAAAAGACACGTCGTTTCTCTTTCTCCCATGGCCCCGCAAAAGCAGCATAAAGACACCGCTCCGAACCGCACTGCGGATGAGGCGACGGCGGCTGCGAGGGCTTGGGAAGCTTGTCTGACCCTGATCCGGGCTGCCATTTCCGAAGACGCGTTTAAGAATTGGTTTATGCCCATCAAGGCCGTGCGCCTGCAAGGCTTTGAGCTGACTTTGCAAGTGCCGACCGCCTTTTTCTACGAATGGCTGGAAGAGCATTACCTGGAACTGCTCACCCGTACCATCCGGAAAGTGCTGGGCCGCGAAGGCCGCCTGGAATATGAGGTGCCGGTAGTGCGCCCCACGCGCCAACAGCAGGGCAGCGCCGTGCACATGGCCGGTTCGCAAACCAAAAAGCCACCCACACGGGGCAATTCCGTGGCCAACACCGGGGAAATCAAAAACCCTTTTAACCCCAACCCTTATGCCATTCCGGGCCTGAAGCGCATTCAGATTGACCCGCAACTCAACTCGGGCTACACCTTTGAAGCCTGTGTGGAAGGCGATTTCAATCGCGTGGCGCGCAGTGCGGGCATGGCCATTGCCCAAAAGCCCGGTCAGACGGCCTTTAACCCGATGATTTTGTTTGGCCCGACCGGCTGCGGCAAAACGCACCTGGCGCAGGCCATCGGCAATCAGGTGCGCGTGGCCAACCCGTCTAAAACGGTGCTGTACGTGTCGGCGGAGCGGTTTATCAACCAGTTTACGGAGCATTCGCGGGCCGGCAACGTAAACGATTTTGTGCATTTCTACCAGCTCATTGATGTGTTGATTGTGGATGACATTCACTTTTTCGTGCCGGCCGTGAAAACCCAGAAAGTGTTTTTCAGCATCTTCAATCACCTGCACCAGAACGGTAAGCAGATTATCCTGACCTCCGACACCCCGCCCAAGGATTTGGAAGGGGTAGAGGAACGGTTGCTGTCGCGGTTTCGCTGGGGGCTGAGTGCCGAGATGACCGAGCCGGATTTCACCACGCGGCAAAACATTTTGCTGCGCATGATGAAGCGCGATGGCCTGCAAATTCCGGCGGGCGTGGTGGCGTTTATCGCCCAGAACGTGCAAAGCAATATCCGCGATCTGGAAGGCGCTTTGATTTCGCTTTTAGCGCAATCCACGCTCAACAAAAAAGACATTGACCTGGATCTGGCGCGGATGGTGATGAAGAATTTCGTGAAAATGCCGGCGATGGAAATCACCCTGGAGCACATTCAAAAAACGGTTGCCGGTTTTTTTGAGATTCCCTACGAGCGCATTTCCACCCGCACGCGGCAGCGCGACACTGTCCGGGCGCGGCAGGTGTCGATGTACCTGTCCAAGCAGTTTACCGACCATTCGTTGAAGGCCATTGGTAAGCACTTTGGCGGCTACGACCACAGCACTGTGCTCCATGCCCTGAAAGCCGTGGAAGACATGCTGGATACCGATCCGGATTTCCGGAATCTGGTGGAAGAATTGAAGGTTCGGGTGCAGGTTTCGCCGGAAGGATAGCAGGGTTTTACCGGATTTTGGCACCTCAAAAATTTTGCGCGAATCTTTATTTGGAAATCTGAAAACGGCGCTTATCTTTGCGCTCCTTCCAACGAAGAAAAGTTCTTTTTAAAGCCGGAATTAACCCCGTTTTTCCGGAAATAAAATCCCCCTTTTGGTGAGGTGGGTGAGTGGCTTAAACCAATAGTTTGCTAAACTGTCGTACGGGTTAAACTGTACCGGGGGTTCGAATCCCCCCCTCACCGCTGGTAAAAATGATATTAAGAGTATAGGGAAGTAGCGCAGATGGTAGCGCACCTGGTTTGGGACCAGGGGGTCGCAGGTTCGAGCCCTGTCTTCCCTACGAAAAGCTCAGTCGAAAGACTGGGCTTTTTTGTTTTTGGGTTATGAAATCTGAAGCATTATATTATGTGGATATGAATAAAAGTCTTTTTTGGGCTAGGTGCAGAAGAGAGATTTAAATAAAATCCCGCGAGTATTTGGATGATGATAGGATATTTGTGAGCTTGATTAGCATAAAAATCAAGAAAAGAAAACACAAGAAAAGAATCTAGGCGATGAACCGAAAAGAGCATTTAGATAAGATTGCAACTTATTTAGGAAGGTTTGAGTCAGAAGTGAAGTCATTCAATGACATGGGACTTTATGACTACAACATACACGCTGAAAATGCATTAATCCCAATTCTAAACCTTATTTATGGAATCGAGCTTACCAATAGTAATGCGAATGGCAGCCGAACTTATCCGGCGATTGACTTAGCGGACGGGGTAAACCGTATAGCATATCAAGTAACATCGACTTCGACCCTTGAGAAAGTAAAACATACTCTAAGCACCTTCGCCAACTACAGACAGCATGTGCACTTCGATACTTTGTATGTGCTTATGCTCACGCCAAAGCAGTCTAGTTATTCAGCAAATAGCCTACGCGGAATTTTGCCTGATACTTTTGAATTTGAAATAGGTAAGCACATTATGGACCTTTCGGACATCCGTAAGAAAATAATGGATATCCCCTCGATAGACACGCTTGCGCGCCTTGCCAAACTCCTTCAGCATGAGTTTTCGGACATTCAAATTAGTGAGCGTAGAAAAGTCTATCAAGAAAAGTTTTTGAGTAAGGAACCAGAGAAAATCTTTTTGAATTTTTTGCATGTCGAATGTCCAGAGAAGATTTACATAGCAGATGTCAAGATTGATGAGGAGGCTTGCGCTACTAGTATAAATGACTACTGTAAAAGTCAAAACAAACCTACTTACAAAAGCTTCAAGCCAATGGTATTGCTCCGAGAGGCGATGCGATTAAACGAGATTTTCGGGAGAGGTTACATAGTTAGAGAGAATCAGCTCATCACATTCCACGACTTAGCTAATCCAAGAGAACCTTACCGAAAAGTGGTAGACTTATCCACTATAACCGAGGTAAAAGCATCAGATTATTTTTCACAGAGTGAGTCACATCTTAGAAGCTATAAACATCTCCTTCGTCAAACTCTTATTGACTTGGGACATTCACGTGGGTTAGAATGGGTTGGAAGTAATAACATCTTACGCTTCAAAAACGACCGGGCTAACCCACACGCAATCAAAAAAAGCTGGAAGAAGAAAAATGCATCAGTAAAGACAGTCATTTTTGAGATGAGAAGTAAGAAGGAAGGCCACATCATTTGCTTCCGAAGCATGGCTTTTGAACCCTCTTTTGAGTATCTGGGAGGCGAGTGGTACTTAGTGATTAACCCAACATGGAGTTTTACGAATCCTGGCGGCTATGGGACATCCAGATTTGAGGCTTCATACATGGCTGGATTGAAAAGACAGGAAAGGAATAGCACTGTTTATTATCAGTATAGGTTTTGGTGCTACTTCTTCATGTATCCAGATATGCAAAGCAGCCGCTCGCGTTTTCTGCACTTTAGTGCAATTACACCATTCGACTTTGCACCTAGTATTGAAGATACCAAATGGCTACCACAGAAAGAGTTTAAGCCGCAAAATGAGCGAGAGGCGGAGCTCGATTTAGATAACGAATTATCACCGAAATTTTTCCAGTAATGAGATTACGCTATATAGAGGAGCCAGCCTTACTTTTTGGCGAGAATGAACATGTTTGCCCCAAAGGTGGGATTACTGATTATGGCCCTTATGATATTAAAGGGGCACGACGTGAGAATATTATGCTTGGCATTGTGGGTAAAAGCGAAAGCATTAAAACTGTTATCTACTGGCTTGAGCGATGCAAAAACAGGATTGAGGCAAAACAGGGAAAACGAGGAAAGAAAGTACACGCAAATCTTTTTCCTGAATTTCCAGGTTTCAATAAAGAAGGAGCATTTAGATGTTCATTTACTCATGATGAGACCTACCAACGAGACATTAATAATTCCAGTTTAGAGAAGATTTTCAGAGAAAATGAAGCCTTAGAGGACGTAATAAGCGAGGTAGCTCATTTGTATTTGGAAGAGATTAAGTATCTGACGCAGAACAAACAGCCAGATGTTATTCTGTGTGTCTTGAATGAGGATTTGTTTTCCAATGTCACAGAAGCTCGCCTTGATAACGGTACACTCGCGCAAGAGAATGAGGATGATAGTGAAAAGGCCAACGAAGAAGCAAGCGATAGTACAGAGGCAGATGATGATATTTCTTATCTAGAGCGCAATTTCAGGCGTCATCTAAAGGCAAAAGCTATGCAATATCAAGTCCCTATTCAGATAGTTCGGGATAGAATTGCTAATCCCACTGGAGAAATGCAAGATGCCGCTACAATAGCGTGGAATTTCTTTACGGCTATTTATTACAAAGCGGGTGGAACTCCATGGGCCCTTATTCGAAAGGACATGTCCGAGACTACTTGCTACGCAGGCATAAGCTTCTATCGAAGTAGGGATAAAAAGACAATTCAGACTAGTATTGCTCAGATTTTCAACGAACATGGTAAAGGGGTAATTCTGCGAGGAGAAGAGGTTGAGCTTTCTAAAAATGACCGTATGCCACACCTAGGTAAGAAGCAAGCATTTGACTTACTCGACCAATCTTTGAAAGAGTATCACAACTCTATAAAGCATACTCCTAAACGACTGGTTATACACAAAACATCTAACTACACTCAGGAAGAGCTCGACGGGTTTAGGGAAGCGGCGGAAAAGTATCACATCGATAAGCTAGATATGGTAACTATTAACGAGTTTTCAGACTTTCGGCTTTATAGAGAAAAAAGCTATCCACCACTCCGTGGTACGCACCTCCGCTTTTCTGACAAACGCCACCTGTTATATACGCGTGGTGCCGTGCCATACTACGAAACCTACACTGGGATGTATATTCCAAGAGCTTTAGAAATCACTTTATTCGAGTACGATGAAGATCCTGATCTTATCTGCGATGAAATTTTAGCGCTAACCAAAATGAATTGGAACAACACTCAATTTGATCGAAAGCTGCCAATTACATTAGAGTGTGCACACAATGTGGGTGAGATTTTAAAGTACCTAAACAAGGGAGATAAGATGCAACTACGATATAGCTTTTATATGTAAATTTTATTTGGTTAATTCGTATCATCCATACTGTAAATAATATGGATGGAATATCCATATTAAGCTCCGTGTCTAGAATTTGCCAAGTTAGCGCATACCAGTTTATAAATGACTTATCATTACCCCCGTGCCAGCAACCCCCTCAACAACTCCCTCCAACACTACAGCGCCGCTTTTAGCAAGCTGAACAGGGGATATGTAAGCGGCCAACGTGCCCCACACAAGCCGGTACTATTGCTGGCGGTGATAGACAGTATAGAAGCAGGGGAGGTTTTTGAAAACCGGATTTATAGCACGCCGGAACTGGTTGCGCGCTTTAAGGATGTATGGTCGCGGTATGTAGATAGCGAGGTGTTCTCTCCCAATTTCACCAATCCCTTTTATCATCTTACCGGCGATCGGTTTTGGCACTTGCAAACAAGAACCAGTGAAGCCGCAAGGCTCACCAGTTCCCGTTCGCCGAAGAGCTTTTCAGGGTTACAGGCTTGGGTAGAATATGCCTATCTGGATGAACCCCTGTTTAAGCTGTTAGTCCAACCGGATACACGCGAAGTATTGCGGGCCGTATTGCTGCAAATGTATTTTTTCGGAAAATCAGGTGCGCAAACGGGTTACATTGCAACCGTTGAACAACAGATCCTGCATGAAAACAGTGTTGTTTATAGGCAGTTGGCAATAGGCCTGGATGAAGAAGAGGTTATCAGCCGCAGTGCTGTTTTTAAGCGCGTTGTGCCGCGTGTGTACAACTATACCTGCTGCGTAAGTGGCATGCGGTTGATAAGCACTACATCCGTGCAAATGGTGGATGCCTGTCACATCGTTCCTTTTGCGGAGAGCTATGATGATACCATCGCGAATGGCCTTTCCTTGTGTCCAAATCTGCACCGCGCGTTTGATCGGGGCCTTTTCCGCATTGATGAAGAATACCGGGTGCGGTTGTCGGGTGTGTTTACCGAAGCAGAATGTTTGTACACCCTGCGCAGCTTTGAGGGAAAACCCATTTTACTGCCGGAACAAAAGCACTGGTGGCCGGGAAAAGACAATTTAGCCGCACACAGCGAACGGTGGCAAAGCAACTTTTAAGGAGGCTATTGCAACAGGAAGAAAGCTTATTTCGTATAAATGTCCCTGAATAACCCAAACGTTTACGTTCTCAACCGAAACGTTTACCCTTATCGACCCAAATGTTTACGTCTTCAACCGAAACGTTTACATCTCTAACCGAAACGTTTACGTCTATCCACTTAAAGTTTTAGGTTCTATAACCTAAACGTTTATCCTTACCAACCTAAATATTTGCGTCTCCAACCGAAACGTTTGATTTAAAAACCTAAAAAAGCCCTGCGGCTCTATGAAGGCCGCAGGGCTGGAAAAAAGACGGAACGGAAAATTTATTGGGTCGGATCGTTCTTCGTAGGGCCATCGCTGTTGCCACCGGTGCCGGTGCGTGGGAAAAACTGCTTCAGCACGCGGTGCTTTTCTTCATAATCGCTGGCGTTGGTATTCATGCTGTAGGAGGTGTAGTTATAATCTTCTAACGCCGCCTGATAGTTGTCGTAGTCATGAAGAATCTTCGCGTTGGCCACCTTGTTATGCAGCGCTTGCAGGCGGTTTTCGATGTTCTCCAGCTCTTTGCGCATATTAAAATCGGCCTGAAACTCGGCCCAGTCCACGCGCGGCGAAGAAAGCGCCGGCTGGCTGCCACGAAAGTCGGCTACGCGGTTGATAAGCAATTTATTTTGCTCATTCACGCTGCCGTATTTCTGACGGTCGTCTCCCTCCAGCGAAACGGTAATGGGAGAAAGGCCCTGTTCCAGGGTCGATAATGCAGCTTTCACAGCAGTGAGTTGAGCGGTAGTGAGTTGGCTGTTGCCAAGATTGCGGAGGGCCATAAAGGAAAAAGGGTTTAAAGATGAATACCAAAAATAAACGGTGTGAGTAGCAATCGGAAGTATTTTTGGAATATTATTTTCGTTAACATAGTTGGTTTTTTCGTTTGCTGAAATTCATATTATTATGTGTAATTGTTTTGTTGATATATTAGGTGCATACTCATAAATGCTTTCTTGAGCCCTTCGTAACCACATCCGGAAGCCCCAGGCAACGGCATTAAAGTCTAAAGCCCGCGCAGCGGCAAGGCGGTCTTGCGCTCTATCTTTTGTCATTCCCGAAGGGAATCTTCACAATTTCAGCAGCTGTGAAGACCCTCTTCGTGGTGTCATCCCGGGACAGCCTGTCCTGCATAGTTCCCATTCCGGGATGACAAAAGATAGGGATTAAGAAAGCCTGTTACCGATTTTCTGGATAGGTGTTCATTCCCCCAAAATTATCTTTCCTATTTTTGGAATGCTTTCACAAAAACAAAGCTTCCTATGGAAAATCAAAAGCCCGAAAACAACCCTCACCCCAAACCGGTGCTCAACAACGGCAACGGCGCCGACGCCCTGACGACCCGGCAGGGCCAGCCGGTGTACGACAACCAAAACACCCGCACCGTGGGCAACCGCGGACCGGCCACCATGGAGAACTACCAGTTCCTGGAAAAAATGTCCCATTTTGACCGCGAACGCGTACCAGAGCGTGTGGTGCACGCCCGCGGTGCCGGGGCCCACGGCGTTTTTGAAGCCTACGGAACGGTAGGCGACGCGCCGGTAAGCAAATACACCCGCGCGAAATTGTTTCAGGAGAAAGGAAAGCAAACGCCCGTGTTTGTGCGCTTCTCTACCGTGGGCCACGGCAACCACTCGCCGGAAACCCTGCGCGACCCCCGCGGCTTTGCCACCAAGTTCTACACCGAGGACGGCAACTGGGACCTCGTGGGCAACAACCTGAAAATCTTTTTTATCCGCGACGCCATTAAGTTTCCGGACCTGATTCACTCCCAAAAGCCCGACCCGGTAACCAACATCCAAAGCGGAGAGCGCATCTTTGACTTTATCGCAGGCAGTCCGGAAGCCATGCACATGGTGGCGTTTTTGTTTTCGCCGTGGGGCATCCCGGCCAACTACCGGCAGATGCAGGGCAGCGGTGTCAACACCTACAAATGGGTGAACGCTGAAGGCAAAGGTGTGTTGGTGAAATACCACTGGGAGCCGTTGCAGGGCATTAAAAACCTGACGCAGGCCGAAGCGGCGGAAATCCAGGGCAAAAATTTTAACCACGCCACGCAGGACCTCTACGAAGCCATTGAGCGCGGCGACTACCCGCAGTGGGAACTGATGGTGCAAATCATGGAAGACGGCGAGCACCCGGAGCTGGATTTTGACCCGCTGGACGACACCAAGCTGTGGCCCCGCGAGCAATTCCCGTGGCTGCCGGTGGGCAAGATGACCCTCAACCGCAACCCGGAAAACTACTTTGCCGAGGTAGAGCAGGTGGCCTTCGGAACGGGCGTTCTGGTGGATGGCCTGGACTTCAGCGACGATAAAATGCTGCAAGGGCGCACGTTCTCTTACAGCGATACGCAGCGCTACCGTGTGGGGGCAAATTACCTGCAACTGCCCATCAACGCGCCGCGCTGCGCCGTGGCGACCAACCAGCGCGACGGGCAGATGGCCTACCACCAAACGGCGGGTAAAGACCAGAATCCGCACATCAACTACGAGCCGAGCTTCCTCAATGGCCTGAAAGAAAGCACGCGCCCGGAAGGCCACAAAGACCACGAGCCGGAATACCACGCCAAACTGGTGCGCCAATCCATTGACCGGCCCAACAACTACGGGCAGGCGGGCCAGACCTACCGCGATTTTGAAGACTGGGAGCGCAACGACCTGATTCTGAACATGACCAACACGTTGGCATCTGCTAATAAAATCATTCAGGACAAGATGATTGAGCACTGCACCCAATGCGACGCCGACTGGGGCCGCCGCCTCCAAGAAGGGTTGGAAAAAGTACGCAGCGAACAGGTTTCTGAAGGTCCTTCGGGTACCAAAGACAGCGGTGCTGCCGTGGACGAAGCGGCGCAAAAGGGCCACGATGCTAAGCCCTATTAATAAGTTTTTGAGTAGAAATTTCCGGAAAAGCCGCCTCGCAAGAGGCGGCTTTTTGGATTGGGTTAAAGGTCTTAAAACTGGTCTTTAGTCCAGTTTTGCGGTTTGGTCAGGATGTAATGGGTAATGGCGTTGTAGGCGGCTTCGTCGCGGATGATATGGTCGTAGAATCGTTCCTGCCAGCCGAAGGTCAAACCCAAACGGGTGGCGTGTTTGGTAACGGCCCCTTTGTAGGAACCAACAATGCGCGATACCGAACCGGATTTGGGCGAAATGGCCGACATGTGGGTGTTGGGCGTGTTTTTCAGCGTTGGGGGATTTTGTGGCGTTTCCGGTGTTTCCGGTATTTCGGGCGTTTCCGGTGTTCCCGATGTTTTCGGTAGAGACGTTGCATGCAACGTCTCTACAATATCCGGAGACACAATATCCGGCAGGTGCAAAATCAATATGCCGTGCAGGTGGTTGGGCATTACCTGAAACGCGCCCAATGATACATTTTTGACATGATTGGGGATTTCATGCCAGAATACATCTGCCAGCACGCCCAACGGACTCAACACCATCCGGTCGTCCACGATTTCACCAAAAAAATGCTCCCGGTTACGGGTGCAAATAGTGATAAAATAAGCCCCCGCCCAACGATAATCCCAGCCAGGCAGCCGTGCGGAAGGAATCCGGTATTTCCCCAAATATTTATCATTCATACCATTTTAGTAGAGACGTTGCATGCAACGTCTGATTAGAACGTTCGATTAGAACGTCTGATTATAACGGTGAATATAATGATAAATAAAATCAGCAATGGATTTGAACCCTTCTTAACAGCCTACAAAGGCCCAAAAACTTATTTTTGCGCACCTTCTCAGATGTCACCAATCGCCTATTCCATTCGCCTCACCCGACAAGCGGTCCTTTGTTTGGGGCTGCTGTTGGCCTTATTGGTGAGTGGATACCAACAGGCGAAGTGTTCTACGGTTCATGGCTTTGGCCTACGCGCCTCTTGGATCGCCGATGAACCGGCCGCGCAGGAAATCTTGTCGCTTACCGACGACGAAGCCACTACTGACCGGCGAACGTCGCCACCCCGCACGCGCAAAGCCGTTCTGGAAGAGAAAACCGCGCTACGGCAAGAGCGGGCCTGGGCTGCCGAAACGGCGGAAAAAGATTATGCGGCCTCGCTCGCCGCCTATGCGCAGCAATATGCGCGCTACATCCTGCCGCCCGGCTACTATCTGTTTTTATTCCGGTTTACCCCGTTTTAAGGAAAGCGTTTTGGCGTTCCGCAGCTACCCGTGTGCTTTAATAAAAAGCCCCCGGAGCGGATCCCGAGCCGCTTTTTCTTTTTCCTTAAAACAGTGTTTACGGCGCATTTCCTACCTGCGCCTTTCGGTCTAAAACCATGATTTCCCATTTACTCAAAGCTCTTCCCTTAGTTGGAAGCCTTTTTCTTTTTTCCTGCTCTTCGGGCACCCATAATCAGGTGCCGAAAGAGAAAGTCCGCACGCCTGTTTACCGTCTTGTAAAGCAGGATGTGGACCTTAACAAGCTGTATGTTTCCGACATTCAGGCGGCGCAAAACGTAGAAATCCGCAGCCGCATTTCCGGCTTTCTGGATCGTATCCATGTGGATGAAGGCAGCTTTGTTCAAAAAGGTCAGCTCTTGTTTTCCTTAAGCAACGGCGAGTTGCAGGCCGATATCAGCCGCGCCCGCGCTGCCATGGCTTCTCTGCAGGCCGAAGTGCGCACCACCGAGGTAGAGTTGGAAAAAGTGCGACTGCTGGTGGATAAAAAGATTATCTCCAACACCGAATTGCAGGTGGCCCAGGCGCGGGTAAACGCGGCCCGCGCCCGCGTGGACGAAGCGCGCGCCGCCGTGCAGCACGCCCAAAGCCGGCAGGCCTACACCCAAATTCGCGCGCCATATAGCGGGGTAATTGACCGCATTCCGCTTAAAATTGGCAGTTTGCTGGAAGAAGGCACGCTGCTGACCACGCTTTCGGATGTGAGCAATGTGCTGGTGTATTTCAACCTCTCGGAAAACGAATATCTGGATTACCTCCAACAGAAAAAAGAAGGCAAGATTCCCGCCGACCGCGAAGCCACATTAATTCTGGCCAACGGCGAAGAATACCCGCATTCCGGAAAAGTGGAAACCATTGTGAGCGAGATTGAGGAAAGTACCGGCTCCATCGCCATTCGCACGCGTTTCCCGAACCCCGACCACGTGTTGAAGCACGGCGCGACGGGCAAAATCCGCCTCACCCGCGAAGAGCGCGAAGCCTTGGTGGTGCCGCAAAAAGCGGTGTTTGAAATCCAGGACAAAGACTATGTGTACCTCGTGGATGCCCAAAACAAGGTGAAGATGAAAAGCTTTGTTCCCGGCGCGCGACTGGGTGAATTCTACGTGGTAGAAAGTGGTCTTTCGGAAGGCGACCGCATCGTGTATGAAGGCATTCAGGGTCTGAAAGAAGGCATGGAAATCACGCCGAAAACCGCGAGCATCAGCGCCATTGGCCGGGTGTCGGGACCGGCGGCGCGGGGTGGAGAAGCGACGCTGTAGTCTCACCCCTTCCGCTCCGAAGGAGAGGGGTGACAGGAGACGAGTGATTTCCGGAAATTTCCGGAAAACCTATAAGGTTTTTGAAACCTTATAGGTTGGTTCTGACAAAGCGTTTTCTTTTGTCACGCCGCCGAAGGCGGGGTCTGAAAATAACACTTCAAGCCGACAGAGGTCCCGTTCCGGGATGACAAAAGTTGCTGCCCGCTTCTTCTTTCGTCTTTTATCTATCGTCTTTCGTCTCCCAAACGCGTGAGGGATAGAGGCATTGTTTGAGCTCCTGCCCGCGTTGGCCTTTAGTGGGACGGCGGGCAGAGCGAGTGCCGAAAGCCCGACCCGAAGGGGCACGCCCCAATCAGGAAAGGCAAAGAAAATTATCAGTGCCGAAAACGCTTTGCAGCATCCGTCCTTTTGCGGGTCTCAGAAGCGTCCCTAAATACAAAATCAGATCACTTCGCTCTTTTGGGGCGGGGCCGGGGGAAAACTAAAATCCCTCGGTTAACTACTCTTTTTATGTTTGAAAAATTTATACACCGGCCGGTTTTATCGCTGGTGATTTCCTTACTGATTGTGCTGGTGGGCGTGATGGCGCTTTTTACCCTGCCGGTGACCCAGTTTCCCGACATCGTGCCGCC
>JAEWBT010000147.1 GCA_023391015.1 Bacteroidota bacterium | reverse complement strand
GATTTGTACCTAAAGCCTTCCAACCGCACGGCAGGGGTGTTTATCCCAACCAACAATGCGGAGCGCACCCAGGTACCCGTGCAACCCGACGTGGCCAAGATGCTGGACGGTTACAAGGGTGAAGCCGTGATGGCTGCCGGCGAAGCCTTCGACCCGACGCCGGAAAATATTGACCAGCGCACCGAAGTGGGCAGCATGACCAGCGGCGCGAAATATGCCTTGCTGCGCAAAGACACCCGCGGCAACACCGTGGATATGCGGCTGACGCTGCGCCTCGGCGATGAAGGCTCGATGCAGAATAAAGCTGTCCTGGCAGAACTCACCGCCGATGCGCTGCGCCGCGGCACCAAGTCCAAATCGATGGCGCAGATCAACGACGCGCTGGATAAGTTGCAATCCAACCTGAATATCAACGCGCAAGGTCAGGTTGTAGCCATCCGCCTGCAAAGCACCAAGCAAAACTTTGGTGCTGCGCTGGACATTCTGGATGAAATCCTGCACCAGCCCGACCTCTCCAACGCTGAGCTGACCACCCTGCGCGATGAAACCATCAGCAACCTGGAGCAGGAGCGCAGTGAGCCGCAAAGCATTGCCGGTCGCGAGCTGAGCCGCATCACCAACAACTATCCGAAAGGCCATGTTCGATACCCCATGTCGGTAGAAGAAGAAATAGCTGCCCTGAAAGCCGTTTCCTTTGACGACGTCCGGAAATTTCATCAGGATTATTACAATGGCTCTTCTGCTACGGTGGCTGTGGTGGGTGATTTCAACGTGGACGACACCAAAAAGAAACTCACAAAAATGCTCGGCGACTGGTCGGCTATCAAGAGCTACACCTACGTTCCGGATGCCTATTACGATGCGCCTGCCAAGCTGATCGACATCAAAACGCCCGACAAGAAAAACGCGATGATGATGGCTGGAACGGCCATTAAAATGCGCGAAGACAACCCCGATTATCCGGCCCTGACGATGGCCAACTTTATCTTTGGTGGTGGATTTCTGAACTCACGCTTGGCCACGCGTATCCGCCAGAAAGAAGGTATTTCCTATGGTGTGGGCTCTTACCTGCAAGGCTCTTCGATGGATGAAAACACTGCTTTTGGTGCCTATGCCATCTATAACCCAGATGCCCGCCAGAAACTGCTGGACGCCTATAAAGACGAACTGCAAAAGCTGGTGCGCGAAGGCGTGACGCAGGAAGAACTGGACGCGGCGAAAAGTGGCTTGCTGCAATACCGCCAAACCGGCCGTGCACAGGATGCCCAACTGGCCGCCAAGCTTTCTTCCAACCTGTATCTGAAACGCACGATGGCTTTTGACAAGCAAATGGATGATCGCCTGCAAAACGTAACTGTGAGCGAGGTGAACGCTGCTATCAAAAAGTATTTTGACCCGGCGAAGATGAGCTACGTGATGGCGGGAGATTTTAAGTAGAGAGACAAAAGAACAGCTGTGTGTATTTGTAGAGACGCCCGATTCGGGCGTCTTTTTTTTGTTGTACCTGTAGAGACGCGATGAATCGCGTCTCCGTTAAAGCGTCTCTCCGTTAAAGAGCCGCAACCAATCAGACGGCGCGTTTTATTTCCGGAAAATCAGGCCTGAAAAACACCCGTTTCCGGAAAACCAGGCCCTCGCGCTTCCCCATCTCCGATTCCCTACCTTTGCGGCCTTTATTTACAGTATTTCATGGATCGTAATCAGATCATTGGGTTTTCGCTGCTGGTGGCCCTGCTCGCCGCCTATGTGGTGTGGAACAGCAAAAACCAAAAGGAGTATCAGGCGCAGCAGCAAAAGCAAACCACCGCCGACTCTATCGCCTACGCCAAGGCAAATCCCAAAATCGCCGACACCACACTGGCCGACACGGTAGCCGCCCTATCTGGCGGAGCTATCACAGCTGCCGACAGTGCCCTGCCCCCTGCCCTGCGCCGCGGTGCGGGTGAAGAAGTAGTGCTCGAAAATGATGATGTGGCCCTTACTTTTTCCACCCGTGGTGCCCGCCTTGTCAACGCCCGTCTGAAGAAATACAAAACCTATCAGGGCCAGCCGCTCGACTTTTTCACCGGGAATAATAACGGTCTGTTTTTTACCCTGCCAATAGACAATGGCCGCAGCACGGCTGACCTTCTCTTTACACCCGCTGCCGCAGCGGCAACAGCAGACGGCGCGAAAGCCATCGACTTTGCCGCCGACCTCGGCGGTGGCAAGCGCGTGGACCTGATCTACTCCCTGCCCGCCGAAAACGGCATGGCGCAGGTAACCGTCCGCACCACCGGCTTCACCGCCAACGCCCTACCCCTGACCTGGAATGTAACCGGCCAGAAAACCGAGCGCGACATTACTATGGAGCGCCACAACGCTCAGGTGTATCACCAATACAAAGGCGGAGACAATGATTATTTTACCATCTCCGAAGCCAAAGACGAAAGCTACAAAGAGAACCTGGAGTGGATTGGTTTCCGGAAATTCTACTTCAGCACTGCTATCCTCAGCGAAGACGGCTTTAGCCGGGGTGTACTGAAGGCGGCCCCGCCTGCAAATGATTCCAATGTAGTAGCCACCGTGGCCGCCAAAGCCGAGCTGCCGATGCGCAACGGCGAAGGCCGCATGCGCTGGTACATCGGCCCCAACCAATACAAGGTGCTCAAAAGCTATAAAGCCGGGCTGGATGAGATGGTGCCGCTCGGTTACGGCGTGTTTTTCTTTGTGAAATACATCAATAAAGGCCTGATTATTCCGGTATTCGACTTCCTGCACGACAATCTGGGCATCCTCAACATGGGCGTTATCATCATGTTGCTGACGCTTTTTATCCGGATCATCCTGTCGTTTTTTACCTACAAAAGCTACCTGTCTTCGGCCAAGATGCGCGTGCTGAAACCTGAACTGGACGAGCTGCGCGAGAAGTATAAAGACAATCAGCAGGAGCTGGGGATGGAGCAAATGAAGATGTACCGCACTGCCGGTGTGAATCCCCTCGGCGGTTGTCTGCCCATGCTGCTGCAGATTCCCATCCTGTTTGCGATGTACTACTTTTTCCCATCAGCCATTGAGCTGCGGCAAAAGTCTTTTCTCTGGGCCAACGACCTGAGCACCTACGATTCGGTGCTGGATCTGCCGTTCAACATTCCGTTTTACGGCGACCACGTTTCGCTTTTCACCATCCTGATGACGATTTCGTCCTTGGCCCTGGCGCTCTACAACCGCAACATGACGCCGCAGGACCCCAACAACCCACTGCTCAAGTGGATGCCGTTTGTCTTCCCGTTCCTGCTGCTTGGGGTGTTCAACAAGATGGCCGCCGCCCTCACCTTCTACTACTTCTTCTCCAACGTCGTTTCGCTGGTGCAGCAATTCATCATCCAGAAAGGCTTTATCAACGAAGCGAAAATCCACGCCAAGATCAAGGAAAACCGCAACAAGCCGCCCCAGCAAAGCAAGTGGGCGCAGCGCCTGGAAGAAATGCAGAAAGCACAAGCCGAGCGCGCCAAACAAATGCCCCGCCGCAAGGATTCGTAACTGTTTTCCGGAAATTTCAGTTCCAAACGCCCTTTCAAAGCCTTGCTCTGAAAGGGCGTTTTAATTTTTTATGGAGTCGCCGGAATCGCTCTCATGGGCTTCCGTGGCGTTGGCACCGTTGAAAGGCAGGATGGCTTTTAAGCTATCAAAAGATACATTTCATACCTTCTCCAACCCATTATACCGCCCCTTAAAAACAGGCTTGTTTTCCGGAAAATGCCGGTATTTTCCGGAAATTTCAAGGGTTAGAAGCAGGCGCCTCATCTGGCACGACCTTGTAGCATTCTTTCTCCAAATCCCTTAAAACCTTTTTCATTATGGCACAAACATTTGGAGAACTCATTGCTGCTGACACACCGGTATTGGTGGATTTTTTTGCGACCTGGTGTGGCCCCTGCAAGGCCATGGCCCCTGTGTTGCAGGAAACCAAACAGCAACTGGGCGACGCACTTTCCATTATCAAGATAGACATTGACAAAAACCAGCAGGCTGCTGCCGCCTATCAGGTGCAGGGCGTTCCCACCTTGATTCTTTTCAAAAACGGAAAAATCCTGTGGCGCAAAAGCGGTGCAATGCCCACACAAATGCTTTTGTCAGAACTTCGCCCCTTTCTTTAATCCCCGTTTCTTTTTCCTAAAAAAATTACCTTGGCCGACGATTCTTTGCGAGTTGCACTTCCCCCTTGGCTGGAGCTTGCTTTCCAACAAGCCTTGCCCGGCAGGACAGCACAGGAGCGTATGGCCGGGCGGGTGATACCGCATCCGCCGGAAATCCCCGCAGATGCCCGCGACTCCGCCGTACTGATTTTGTTGCAGGAAAGCGCTGATGGGTTGGAATTGACCTTGATTGAGCGCACCGCCGATCGCTCGGCTCACAGCGGACAAATTGCTTTTCCCGGTGGTCGCCGCGACCCGGAAGACGAAAGCCTGTTGCATACCGCCCTGCGCGAAGCGACCGAAGAAGTAGCACTCGACCCCGGCTCGGTAACCGTAGTAGGCGGCCTGACGCCACTTTACATTCCCGTTTCGCGCTTTCAGGTATATCCTTTTGTGGCTTACACATCAGGTCAGCTGCAGCTACAGCCCAGCCCGCAGGAAGTCAAAAGAATTATTCGAATACCCCTTGCTGCGCTCTTTGCCCCGCAAAACCGTATTATTGCGGAAATAAAACCTGTATTAACACCGGAAAAGCCGCTGGAAGTGCCCGCCTATAAATTACCCGATGACGGTACGCTCGTCTGGGGCGCTACGGCCATGATTCTTTCCGAACTTCAAACCCTTTTCTCCTATGGATGACCCAACCAGTACTACGGCTGCTTCATGGTTAATGCAGCAGCCGTATTCCATCACTTTTTCACCGCTGCGCTATGGCCCTTAAGATTATCCTGACTCTTTTTCTGGTCTTACTCAACGGCTTTTTCGTGGCAGCCGAGTTTGCCATCGTAAAGGTGCGCAGCTCGCAGGTAGAATCCAAAACCAGCACTGGCGCGGCTTCCAAAGCAGCCCGTAGCATTCTGGACAACCTGGACGGCTACCTGGCGGCCACACAGCTGGGCATCACCTTGGCTTCCCTCGGCTTGGGCTGGGTGGGCGAATCGGTTTTTGAAAGCATTTTCCACGACCTGCTTCCGGAAAATATCCTGCCGATCGTGAGCACGGCACTGGCGTTTTCTACCATCACCATTATGCACATCACTTTTGGGGAACTCGCGCCCAAAAGCCTGGCTATCCGCAAGCCGCTTTCTACTACCCTGAGCGTGGCCCTGCCCCTACAGGTATTCTACGTCATCTTCCGGCCCGCTATCTGGCTGCTCAACGGCTTTGCCAACCTGACGCTGCGCCTCGTGGGCATCAAACCGGTGCACGACCACGATATCCACTCGGAAGAAGAACTCCGCATGATTGTGTCGGAAAGCCATGAAGGCGGCGTGCTGGAAGACACCGAGCGGGAAATTATCCACAACGCTTTTGACCTCGGCGAACGCAAGATTGCGTCGCTGATGACGCCCCGCTCCGAGATTGCGTGGCTGGACGTGAACGACGATATGGAAGTAACGCGCGAGAAAATCAAAAGTCACCGCCACAACATGTATCCTGTGTGTGAGGAAGGCCTGGACGAGGTGATTGGGTACCTTTATGCCAAAGACCTGGTAACGGTGGATTTTGAAGAAGCGCTGACCCGCCTGCGCGAGCTGGCCCGCCCGCCCCTCTACGTTCCGGAAAACAACACCGCCTACCGCGTGCTGGAGCGCTTCCGGGAAAGCAAGGTGCATCAGGCATTGGTGGTGGATGAATTTGGCTCGGTAAAAGGCGTGGTCACCATCAACGATATTTTCGACGCACTGGTGGGCGATATTTCCGAAGAAGGCGAGTTTGAGTATGAAGTAACCCGCCGCGAAGACGGCTCGTTGCTGGTGGATGCGCAAATGCCGTTTGAAGATTTTCTGCGGGTGATTGCGCAGGACGAAGAGCTGGAAGCGTTGGAAGAAGAAAGCGACGAGGCAGACGGCGACTTTGTGACCCTGGGGGGCTATATTGTAGATGCGCTCAAACGCATTCCGCAGGAAGGCGACACCTGCCAGCTTTCGGCCTGGACCCTGGAAGTAGTGGATATGGACCGCAGCCGCATCGACAAGGTATTGGTGCAACGAAGCGCGCCACCAGTGGAAGCGCCGGAAGGCGAGCCTTTTGCTTAAGTCTTTCTTTTACAAAGCTTATTTTCTAAAAATCCCTCCCTAAAAAGAGGGATTTTTTGGGGACCAACCAGGCCGCTTCATACGATGAAATGCGTATTTTAGGAATTGAACTTGATTATGAAAAACTTTTGTTTTTCTTTTACAGTGTCATTATTCTTTTCCACCCTCAAATCTCTCTTTATGAAAAAAGGATTTGCACTTCTCCTCGCTGCTGCCGCCACCTTCGGTTTCAGCAAAAAAGCCGACGCTCAGGTATATAGCCAGGGCGCAAAACTCCTAAACGTAGGCGTGGGCCTCGGTGCCGGCTACGGCGGTGGCCTGCCGATTGGTCTGGCCTTCGACTACGGCGTTACCAAAAACATCTCGGTTGGTGTTCAGGCCGACTACATGTCTTGGTCGTACTCTTATCCGGGTTTGGGTGAATACACTTACCGCTTTATTCCGGTGGGCGTTCGCGGTGCGTACCACTTTGATGGCATTGGCGATCCTAACAAGGTAGATCTGTATCTGGGTCTTGTGCTCGGCTATTGGATTTCTTCCTACACTGCTCCCAGCGGCAGCAGCACGGCTACCTTTTCCGATTCCTATGGCAGCAAGGTGCTGGTAGGGGGTATCGCCGGTGGCCGCTACATGTTTACGCCTAAAATCGGTGCCTTTGCCGAGTTGGGCTACAGCGTTTCCTATGGTAAAGTAGGGATTACCTTTAAGTTCTAATATTTCCCGGAAAAGAGCTTTTTTTTTTCCGGAACAAAGAAGGGTTGGCGAAGTATACTTCGCCAACCCTTCTTTGTTTAAAAACAAAGTGCAGTCGCTGTTCCGGAAAATTACAGCCTCTTTAAAAAACATTCTAATGCCGTTTAGAAACCTCAACTGCACACTGGTCACTTCCTCCATTCCTCCTTCTGATAAACCGGGTCATTTCTCCCTCAGCACCTTCTTAGGTTTGTAAATTATTTTGTCACCCTGACGAAAGGCGGGTCTCTCCGGCGTCGCTTCTAAGATTCCGCCTTTCGGCGGAATGACAAAAACCAAAGGAAGCCTCCTGTTGAGACAGCCAAGCTGTGCCTCGCTTGCCTAACCCTGCCGATCCTTTGGCATAGAAGAGACTATTTGGAATGACCTCTTTAGGTGTACAGAGATGGTATTGGTATAAGAAGGCTCCAAACAGACCATTCCAAACAAAAAATTCCGGAATTTTCCGGAATTTTTTGCTTCTAAAAGAGGCTTTCAATTAGCTGTTGGCCTTGAATTTCTTCACCGCCTCGGTCAGCTTTGGCAACACTTCCATTACGTCACCTACCACGCCGTAATCGGCAGCTTTAAAGAACGGCGCTTCCGGGTCTTTGTTGATCACCACAATCGTTTTGGAGCCGTTCACACCTGCCAGGTGCTGAATCGCGCCGGAAATGCCCGCAGCGATGTACAGGTTCGGACGGATGGTGCCGCCCGTCTGGCCCACGTGCTCGTTGTGGGGACGCCAGTGGCTGTCGGCTACCGGACGGGAGCAGGCCAGCGAAGCGCCCAGCGCACCGGCGAGGTCTTCGAGTACGCCCCAGTTTTCCGGGCCTTTCATGCCGCGACCACCGGAAACCACCAGTTCGGCTTCGTTGAGCGGAACGGTTCCGGAAACCACCTGCGTGCTTTGCACTTTCACGCCAAAGTCTTTGTCGTCAAAAGAGACATCCAGTTTCTCCACGCTTGCGCTGCCGTCGCCTTTGGTCACCGGAAAGGTGTTGGGCATCAGCGTAATCACCTTTACAGGCGTTGCCAGCGTGATGTCGGCAAAAGCTTTACCGGCAAAAACCGCTTTGCGAACGGTCAGCGAATCGCCGGAAATTTCCGGAAATCCAATCGCACCGGCCACGATGCCCGCACCGAGGCGCACGGCTACGCGCGGGGCTACCTGACGGCCCACCTGATCGTTGGAAGCGATAATGACTTTCGCGCCGGTTTTTTCGGCGGCGGTAGCCAGCGCTTTGGTGTAGGCGCGGGCGTTAAAATCTTTGAGGCGCGCGTCGGTTACCTGAAGCACTTTTTGGGCGCCATAAGCCCCCAGTTCGGCGGCATTGCCTTCGCCGCTGCCCACTACGAGGGCTACGGCTTCGGTGCCCATTTGCTGCGCAATTTTTGCGCCATACTGCACGGCTTCGTAGGTTTTCTTTTTAAAAGACCCGTCGGCGGTGTGTTCTGCAA
>JAEWBT010000144.1 GCA_023391015.1 Bacteroidota bacterium | reverse complement strand
CTCCAAATCCACCACCGCCGCCCCAACCGCTGCTACCGCCACCGCCGAAACCACCACCACCGATAATAATCGGCGGAATCCAGCCGCCCCCACCGCCGCGACCGCCATTCCGGCCGCCGCCACCGCCGCGCATAAAGCGCATCATGACAAACACAATGATAAACAGCAGCACAATGGCGCCCACCGAGACGCCTTCGTCGCGGCCTTCCTGCGGGTCGTCGTTGGTGTACTCGCCTTTGGTCACTTTTATCACCGCGTCGGCGGCGCGGCTAAACCCTTCGTAGTAGTCGGCCTGCTTGAACGCCGGCACAATTTCGCGGCGGATAATCTGTCCCGACTTTAAATCCGTCAACACGCCTTCCAGTCCACGCCCAACGGATATATTCACTTTCCGCTCGCCAATGGCTGCCAGAATTACCACACCGTTGTCTTTGCCTTTCCGGCCAATGCCCCAGCGGTTGCCCAGCTCGGTGGCATACTGCGCAATCTCATAGCCGCCGATAGAGGGAACAGTTACAATGATAATGGTGGTTGAACTTTCCCGGTCGTATTGCCGCAATTTTTCCGACAGTTGCGCTACTTCCGCCGACGACAACACGTGGGCAAAGTCATTGACCGGCTGCAACGGGTCGGGCCTTGGGGGGAAATCCTTATCTGCCTGGGCAAACAAAGCCACCGGCAGCGCCAGGAAAAGCACCGCCACCAAGAGCAGGTATCTACGAAAAACGTTCATCATGCACCAAAAACAATATCGTCGGGAAGTTCGTTCGGGTTGGCCGCCCCGCCTCCCGGAAAATGAATGGCCAGCACCCGGCCAATCGCCGTGACCGCTGCCGCAATGCCTTCGCCATAAGCCGCTTTCCGGAAATAAGAAACCATTTCCACCGCCGCTTCTTTCCAAAAATCGGGACCCGCCAGCGGGTAAATCCCTTCATCCCCAAAGACGGCAAACTGTTTGTCCTTCAGGGCCACGTAAATAAGCGCCGCGTTGCGCTTTTCAGTGGTGTGCATCTGCAGCTGCGCAAACACTTCTTTGGCCCGCTCCATCGCATCCACATACGTACAGGAAGACTCTACAAACACCCGGATTTCGCCGGTGGTCGCAGCCTCGGCCTGCGCAATGGCAGCCACGATGGGTTGCTGGTCCGCTTCCGAAAGCAGCGGTGGATTTGATTTGGCCATAACTAGAAAGTGTTCTTGCAGCGATACAGCTAAACTTAATAAAAGGGCCGGGAATGAACGCTCCGGTTCTTAAAAAAAGATAAGGGCGTGCCCCTTCGGGTCGGGCTTTCGGCTCTACTTCGTGCCGCCTCTATCCCTCACGCATTTTCCGGAAATTTCCGAAAAAACCTATAAGGCTTTTTAAAACCTTATAGGTTTGGAACCGTTTTCCGGAAATCGCATTTAAGGCCCATCCCTCCTTAAAACTGCACTTGCGGCGCGGTTTGCGCAGCGGCATCAGCAGCAAAAGTTGGTTTGGTCTTGAAGCCCAAGATGTTGGAGAAAATGTTGTTCGGGAACTGCCGCACCTTCGTGTTGTAGCCTTGCACCGAGGTGTTGTACGCGTTCCGGGCCGTTGCAATGCGGTTTTCAGTTCCTTCCAGCTGGTCTTGCAATCCCAGGAAGTTTTCCGTCGCGCGCAGCTGCGGGTAGGCTTCCACCGCGATGTTAATCAGGTTGCGGGCAGCCGTTTGGGCTTCGGCACCGGCTTTTTGCAGTTCGGCTACATCGGCTTCGGTAATGTCGTCGCCAATGGGTTTGGAGGTTACGTTTTTCAGCGCAGCACCTGCCTGTCCGGCACGGGCCGCCGCAACGCCCACGTAGGTTTCGCTTTCAAATTTGGCAGCGCCTTTCACCGTCGCTACCAGGTTGGGAATCAGGTCGGCGCGGCGTTGGTATTGGTTTTGCACGTCGGCCCACCGGGCTTTTACGTTTTCGTCCAGCGTCACCAGGTCTTTCTGGATGTTGCAGGAATAACATCCGCCGATAAGCAAAATGCCCAGCAGGATGAGGATTACGGGAGAGATTTTTCTCATGGTTAAAAAATCGGTTTAGAGAGAGAAGTTTCCGGAAATTTTCAGGGTGAAGATATAAAAAATCACGCCGGACGGCCAAAGCTGCCTTTTTGACTCTCCCACCCGCAACTATCTTTGCCCGCATGAGCTTTCAGACGGACGATTTCCGGCAATTTGCCGCCGACGCCGATGGGCAGGACACCTTGTTTCCATTCCGGGCGCGGTTCTACATTCCGCAACACAACGGCGAGGACGCGGCTTACTTCTGCGGCAACTCGCTGGGCCTGCAACCCAAAAGCACCGGTTATCTGTTTGAACAGGAACTCCGCGACTGGGCGCGTTATGGCGTGGAAGGCCATTTTCAGGCCCAAAGTCCGTGGTTTAGCTATCATAAGCAATTTGCCCAACCGCTGGCCGCCATTGTGGGGGCGTTGCCCGAAGAAGTCGTGGCGATGAACACGCTCACGGTGAACCTGCAATTGCTGCTCATGAGTTTTTATCGCCCCACCCGTGAGCGGTATAAAATCATCATGGAAGCCGGCGCGTTTCCGTCCGATCAATACGCCGTGGAAACCCTCGTGCGATTGATGGGCTACGAGCCGGACGACGCGATCATTGAGGTTTCTCCCCGCGACGGCGAGTACACACTGCGAACTGAAGACATTGTGGCCGAAATCCAAAAAGCCGGGCAGCAGTTGAGCGTTTTGCTGTTCAGCGGCGTTCAATATTATACCGGCCAGGCGTTTGACATTCCGGCCCTCACCGCAGCGGCCCACGAGGTTGGGGCGATTGCCGGTTTTGACCTCGCGCACGCGGTTGGAAATATCCCCTTAAAGCTCCACGACTGGAACGTAGATTTCGCTTGTTGGTGTTCTTATAAATACCTCAACAGCGGCCCCGGCGGCGTGGGTGGCGCCTACGTCCACGAGCGGTTTGCCAACGACGCGTCGGTGCCGCGGCTGGCCGGTTGGTGGGGGCAGCGCGAGCACGACCGTTTCCAGATGCGCAAAGGGTTTATTCCCGAACCGGGCGCGCAGGGCTGGCAGTTGAGCAACGCACCGGTTTTCAACATGGTGGCCCACCGCGCCTCACTGGACCTTTTTGACAAAGCCGGCATGGAAGCGCTTCGGGAAAAAAGCCTTCGGCTTACAGCTTTCTTAGAAAAAATGCTGTTGAGCATCCCCGACCGGAAATTCCAGATCCTGACGCCCACCAACCCGGACGCGCGCGGCTGCCAGCTTTCCCTTCTCTTCGACCATTCCGGAAAAGAAACCTTTGACCGCATCACCGCCGCCGGTATTATCGCCGACTGGCGCGAGCCCAACGTGATTCGCGTGGCGCCCGTGCCGATGTACAACACGTTTATGGATTGCGTGCGGCTGTATGAGGCGCTGGGTGGCGGGAATGTGTAATACCGTTTTTAAAGAGCCTGCATTATGTCCGGGACAAATGTTAGGTCACTAACGCGACCATTCACAAGACCTTTTATTTATTGCTACAAACATTAGGTCGCTACGCGACCATCCATACCGAGCCACCCGACTTAAAACAGTATAGTTACCGCCTTAAGCTGTGTGGCCTGATATTGGGACGGTCACGGAGTGACCTGATGTTTGTAGCATCCCGGTCATCATTTTTGAAGGGGTCGCGGAGCGACCTAACGTTTGTCGCAGCCGGCGTACCCACCTGAAAACAGCCTGGACCTTAAAAGCTTTTTTTCTAACCAATGCCAGAAGATTTTCCGGAAAATACGGCTGCAAAGCTGCGCGAAAGCGGCTCGGTGCTGACGGTTGGCACCTTTGACGGCGTCCACAAGGGCCACCGCGCTATTTTGGAACAGGTAGTAGCCACGGCGCGTGAAGAAGGCTGCCCCGGCGTGATTGTCACTTTTGACCCACATCCGCGCTCGGTGGTGGGCAAAAGCGGTCCGATGGAACTTTTAACGCCCATTGCCGAACGCATCTCTTTGTTGAAATCCTTTGGGATTGACGAAGTGGTGGTGGTGCCGTTCACACCTGCCTTCGCGGGCCTTTCACCGGAAGCGTACATTCAGGAGTTTTTGGTAAAATCTTTTGCGCCAAAAGCCATTGTGACCGGCTACGATCACCATTTCGGGAAAAGCCGCGCCGGAAATTTCGACACACTGGCCCGCTTCGCACCGGTTTTTAATTACCGGATTTCAGAAATTCCGGCCACTACCATTGACGAAGCAGCAGTGAGTAGCACCAAAATCCGCACGGCGCTGCGGGAAGGGCGCGTGGCCGACGCGGCACGGATGCTGGACCGGTTGTATTCAGTTGCCGGAATGGTGGTAAAAGGTAAACAGCTGGGCCGCACCATTGGGTTTCCAACGGCAAACGTGGTACCGCTGGAACCGGCGCAACTCATTCCGGCAGAAGGCGTGTACGCCGCGATTGCCGAAATGGAAAATGGCTTAAAGGCTAAAGCGATGGTGAATATCGGACGGCGGCCTACGGTAGAAACCGGCGGCGAGCGTACTATTGAAGCACATCTATTGGGTGATTTTTCCGGAAATATTTACGACCAGACGCTCCGGATTTCTTTTGTAGAACGGTTGCGGGCAGAGCAAAAGTTTGCTTCGCTGGATGCGTTGAAAGCGCAGCTGGCGCAGGACCGCTCACAAGCGGAAGCGATTTTAGAAGGTGTTTTATAGCAGCGCACTCCACAAGATTTTTCCGGAAATCTTTTTAGACCTGACAGGTCCGCAAACAAAGTGGAGAGAGTCTGTCAGGTCAGGTGTTATTTGTGAGTGACGATTTCCGGAAATTTCCGGAAATCCCTTCTCTGGCGCGAGTGTCAGCGAAGCGGCACTCGTGTCTACACAAATAGGCAGTCTGTGACTGCCGGCCAGTCGGAAAATGGCAGCTCAATGCACACGGGAGCGCTTGGCTAAACTCCCGCGCGAGCAAGAATATTTCCGCTCCATTTTGAAATCTGCTCCTTCGCTTTCTATCTTGTTTCCAAAACAAAAGAAAGGATGGCAGGCGACTGGAAAGGTTTTTTCCGCTTTAACCGCGCGGAGCGCTACGGCGCACTGGCACTCGGAACCGTTCTGGTCGTCTTGCTGGCTGTGCGCGTGGCCCTGCCCTATTTAGTTCACCCGCCGGAAATCAATAGAGCAGAGCTGGCGCTTTTAAACGAAAAATACGCGACGTGGAAAGCCGAAAATGCCACGGTGGATACGGACGTTCCGTACTGGCGAAAAAGCGAACCGGCGGTGGAAGTGGTCCTTGCGCCTTTTGACCCCAACACGATTGACTCCATGGGCATCCGGCGGCTGGGCCTGCCCGGCTACGTGGCCCGCAGCTGGATCAACTGGCGCGACAACTACGGAAAAGTGTTTTACAGCGCCGAAGAAGTAAGCGAAATCCGGGCGCTGAAAGCGGCAGATTTTGAGCGCATCAAACCTTTTATCCGAATCTCCGCCGTGCGGCCGGAGCGCAAGCCCTACGGTAGCCGGTTTGAGAAATACGTGCCGCCCGCGTTCGTGGACATCACCACCGCCGACACCACGCTTCTGGACCGTGCCATTCCTGGCGTGGGGCCGTATATCGCCCGCCGCATTATTGAAAAGCGCGACGCACTCGGCGGGTATCTCACCATTGACCAGGTTCTGGAAGGCCTTCGCCTGCCCGACAGCACGGCTCAAAACCTGCGTACCAAGCTGCTTATTTTTCCGGAAAAAGTCCGGAAACTATCCCTCAATAAAGCCTCGTTTGAGCAACTGAAGCGGCACCCGTATGTAGGTGAGAAAATGGCTAAAAACATCCTGGATTTCCGGGAAGCGCTCGGCAAATACGAGTCGGTGGACCAGCTCCGGCAAGTGCCTTTGATGAATGGGGAGATTTTTCGTAAAATTGCGCCTTATTTCACGGTGGACTAGGTCCAATGTGTCATGTTTTATGTGTCATGTTTCATAACAACATAAACCATTAAGCCGGAAATTTTCTGCGTACTGAAGCCGAAGGCTCCAATTTTCCAATTCTCCAATTTCGCCGAAGGCGAAGTCCAATTTATAAGTATGGATTTTAAATCTACTGAAACACAGTTGCAAATCGCCACGATGGTGCGCGACTTTGCCAATAAGAACATTCGCCCCTACATGATGGAGTGGGACGAAACCCAGAAATTTCCCCTCGAAACCATGCAGGAAATGGGCAAGCTCGGCATTCTGGGCGTGCTGGTTCCGGAAGAATATGGCGGTGCCGGACTGGGCTATTTTGAGTATATCTCCGTGATTGAAGAAGTAGCTAAAGTATGCTCTTCTATCGGCCTTTCCGTTGCGGCGCATAACTCACTTTGCACGGGCCATATCCTGTATTTCGGCAACGAAGAGCAAAAGAAACGCTGGCTGCCCAAACTCGCAACCGGCGAGTGGATCGGCGCCTGGGGCCTTACCGAAGCCAACACTGGTTCCGACGCCGGAAATATGCGCTGCACCGCTACCAAAGACGGCGACGAATGGGTACTCAACGGCACCAAAAACTGGATTACGCACGGCATCACTGGCCACGTAGCCGTGGTGCTGGCCCGCACCGGCGAGCCGCGGACGTCCGGAAACGTAACCGCTTTTGTGGTGGAGCGCGGCACACCGGGCTTTAGCGGCGGTAAGAAAGAAAACAAACTGGGCATGCGCGCCTCGGAAACCGCCGAACTGGTGTTTGACAACTGCCGCATTCCCGACGCCAACCGCCTCGGCGAAGTGGGCGACGGTTTCCGCCAGGCGATGAAAGTGCTCGACGGCGGCCGGATTTCCATTGCAGCGCTGTCGCTGGGCATTGCTAAGGGCGCTTATGAAGCGGCTTTGCAATACTCCAAAGAGCGAGAACAATTTGACCAGCCGATTTCTAATTTCCAGGCCATTGCCTTTAAGCTGGCCGATATGAAAACCAAGATCGAGGTAGCTGAAATGCTCATCTACCAAGCCGCCGACCTGAAAAACCGGGGTAAGAAGATGACTAAGGAAAGCGCGATGGCGAAAATGTACGCCTCGGAAATCTGCGTGCAGGTGTCCACTGATGCGGTGCAGGTGTTTGGTGGCTACGGCTACACCAAAGATTTTCCGGTGGAGAAATTTTACCGCGACTCCAAGCTTTGCACCATTGGCGAAGGCACTACCGAAATTCAGAAGCTGGTGATCAGCCGCGATATTCTGAAGGGATAGCCTGCGGCGGTATTAAGTCGGAAGACACTGGTATCAAGAGTATTTTTGTAGGAACGCCCCGCCGATGGCGGGGCGTTCTGTCTTTCACCTTCTTTCAAAAGTCGTTACTGCTTTGTCATTCCGGGTTACTGTTTTGTCATTCCGCCTTTCGGCGGAATCTCAGAAGTATATCTTCTTGTGAGACCCTGCCTTTCGGCAGGGTGACAAAACATCTAATAACAATTACCTCGCCTGGTTTTTCATAAGTTTAAGGCCAATAGCGACAAGGAATGGACGCGCAACGGAATCTATACATCATCGCAGGGCCGAATGGAGCGGGTAAAACGACGGCCTCTTTCGTATTGCTGCCGGAATATCTGGGTATCCGCGAGTTTGTGAACGCCGATGAAATTGCTCGCGGCTTGTCGCCTTTCAACCCAGAAGCAGTGGCGTTTGAGGCCGGGCGCATCATGCTGCAACGTATGAACACGCTGCTGGAATTCGGCGTTTCTTTCGCCTTTGAAACTACCTTGGCTACCCGCTCCTATAAAGGTTTTGTTCAAAAGGCACAAGCGCAAGGCTACCGTTGTACACTCTTATTTTTCGCATTACCAAACGCTGAAATAGCTATAGGTAGAGTCCAGCAGCGTGTGAGTGAAGGTGGCCACAATATTCCTACGGATGTGATTCGAAGACGTTATCAAAGAGGGCTGCAAAACCTTTTCAGGTACTATTGGAATGTGGCGGACGAACTCTCACTGTATGACAACAGTGCGTCTATGCCGCTACCTGTTTGTCAAAAAGCAGGGAAAAGTCTAATTTTACAACACGCACTTCTATATGAATACTACAACCAGAAAGCAACCGGAAGCAGCTCTACGCTTTGAGCGTATCCTCGAAGGCTTAAAGGAAGCTTCTCGCCGTATGATAGCAGAAAAGCGCCGTAAAGGCCAGCTGATAGTGGTAATGAATGAAAAAGGCGAGATTGTGAAAGTGAAGCCTTGACCGAATACTTTATTTTAAATAAAAAAGGAACACACCCGCAGGTATGTTCCTTTTTTATTTGGAATCCATTTCCGGAAATTCTTAATAATCCGCTTCGGTTTTCGGAATCGCCAGTTCAGCCAGGGCTTTATCCAGCTGCTCGTCATTCGGTGCGATGCCGTGCCATTCGTGCGTGCCTTCCATAAAGCTGACGCCCTTGCCCATCGCCGTGCGCATCAGAATTACCACCGGCTTGCCTTTTCCGGAAGCGGCCTTGGCTTCTTCCAGTGTGGATAGCACTTCTTCCATCGCATTGCCATCCATCTCCAGCACGGTCCAGTTAAAAGCGGCGAATTTGGCATTCAGGCTTTCCAACGCCAATACAGTTGCAGTCGGACCGTCAATCTGCTGGCCGTTGACGTCAATGGTGGCAATCAGGTTGTCGAGTTTGTGGTGGGCGGCAAAGAGAATGGCTTCCCAGTTTTGCCCTTCCTGTAACTCGCCGTCGCCATGCAGCGAAAACACAAAGCGGTCATCGCCTTTCAGTTTTTTGCCCAAGGCCGCGCCGCAGGCCACGCTCATCCCCTGCCCCAGCGAACCGGAAGCAATGCGAATGCCGGGCAGCCCTTCGTGCGTGGTAGGGTGACCTTGCAGACGGGAGTCTAATTTCCGGAAAGTCTTGAGTTCTTCCACCGGAAAATAACCGCTGCGGGCCAGCACGCTGTACATCACCGGCGAGATATGGCCGTTGGAAAGAAAGAAAAGATCTTCGCCCTCTCCTTCCATCGAAAACGCTTCGGGGTTGTGCTTCATCACCTCGAAATACAGCGCCACCAGAAAATCGGTGCAGCCCAGCGAACCGCCGGGGTGACCGCTCTGTACACCGTGCACCATCCGCACGATATCACGGCGCACCACGGCAGCAATATTCTTCAGGGCTTCAGTAGAATGTTTCATTTTTTATGTTTGATGTTTCATGTCCGGATAAAGCACACGAAACACCTTTTTTCAAGAGAATTTTCAATAAATGACCAAGCGCACTTTCTTATCAGCGTTCTCGTTTGGGGAAACAACGCCGAAGGATCCAACGCGAAGCTCCAACACGCAGTTCCAACGCCAACGGCTCCAACCGCCGCAGGCGTTTACAGCCCAAACAGTGCTTTCATCGGGTCGGCGCCGACCAGCAAACGCTCCGGATTTTCCAGCAGTTCTTTCACACGAACGAGGAAGGAAACGCTTTCGCGACCGTCGATAATGCGGTGGTCATAGCTGAGGGCGAGGTACATCATCGGGCGGATTTTGATTTCGCCGTTGATTACCATCGGGCGCTCCTGAATTTTGTGCATTCCCAGAATGGCGCTCTGCGGAATATTGATAATCGGAGTGCTCATCAGCGAGCCAAACACGCCGCCGTTGGTGATGGTAAACGTACCACCGGTCATTTCTTCGATCGTCAGCTTGTTGTCGCGGGCTTTTCCGGCCAGGGCAGCCACCGCTTTTTCGATCCCCGCCATGTCCAGGCTTTCGGCGTTGCGGATGACCGGAACCACGAGGCCTTTCGGCGCACTCACGGCAATGGAAATATCGCAGTACTCGTGGTACACAATGTTATCGCCGTCAATATAAGCGTTCACCGCCGGCCATTCCATCAGGGCAATGCAGCAGGCGCGGGTGAAAAAGCTCATAAAGCCCAGCCCGATGCCGTGCTTTTCTTTAAAAGCGTCTTTATTGGCCGAGCGCAGCTCCATGATGCGGGTCATGTCCACTTCGTTGAAAGTGGTGAGCATGGCCGTGGTATTCTTCGCTTCCACGAGGCGGCGCGACACCGTTTTGCGCAGGTTGCTCATTTTTTCCGGACGATCCTGGCGGCCCGGGGTGCCGTCGGCAGTAGCAGCGGTATTTTGCTGATGAGTCGGGCGGGCAATCGCGCTGAGCACATCGGCTTTGAAGATGCGCCCGTTGGGGCCGGTGCCTTTCACCTCGGCAGGCGAAACTTTTTTGTCTTTCATGATCGCTCCGGCTACCGGCGTGGCTTTCACATCGGCAGTAGAAGCGGCGCTTTTTTCCGGCATGTTAGACGCCATTTTTTCCGGCGCTTCAATAGAAGACGTATCGGCTTTGGCTTCGTTGACGCCTTCTTTTGCCGGCTTTTCCACTGAAGCACTCTCCGTTTTCACCTCACCGCCGCCAGCAGGAGCGCTGGCTGTTTCGCCAGCAGGAGCGCTGGCTGTTTCGTCGATTTTGCAGGCCACGTCGCCGATGGCGAGCGTAGCGCCTTCTTCGGCTACGGGGTGGAAAATGCCCGCCTGCTCGGCGTTCAGTTCAAAGGTGGCCTTTTCGGACTCCAGCTCG
>JAEWBT010000005.1 GCA_023391015.1 Bacteroidota bacterium | reverse complement strand
CGGTTTATTTTAAAGCTATTGCCTTAACGCAAAGCGACTACAACCGCAAAGCCGGGGTGATTTCCGGAAAAGCGCTGTCTGTGATTTTCTACGACGCCAATCGCCAGAAGATTGCCGAGCAAAGCCTAACGACGAATGAATTTGGCTCTATTTCCGGAAATTTCATCGCCCCGCAAAGCGGCCTCACCGGCAGCATGATGCTGGAAGCGCGCCTGGACGGGCGCAGCGAAGGCAGCACCCACGTGCAGGTGGAAGAATACAAACGCCCGAAGTTTTTTGTGCAGCCCGACAGTCTTAAAACGGCTGCTTTTGCCTTGAACGAGGAAGTGAAACTCACCCTGAAAGCGCTTTCGTATTCCGGTGCGCCGGTGGATGGGGCGCAGGTAAAATACCGTGTGGTGCGCCAGGCAAGAATTCCATACTGGTTCTGGTGGCGCGGCGGCGGACCGTCTTCGCCGCAGGTGGAATTGACGCAGGGCACCACCACCACGCGTGCCGACGGCTCGTTTGATGTGTCGTTTTTTACGCTGCCGGATGAAAAGATTCCGGAAAGCGGGCTGCCCGTTTTCACCTACACCGTACTGGCCGACGTGAGCGACCAAAATGGCGAAACCCACAGCGGCAGTCAAAGCATTTCGGCGGGCTACCGCGCGCTGGAACTAGTGGCCGGGTTGCCGGAGCAAACAACGCGCGAAGCGCTGGACACGATTACCGTTCGCACCCAAAACTTTGCCGGGAATTTCCTGCCTGCAACCGTAAAACTGAAAGTGGAGCGCCTGCGAACGCCAGATGTTTTGTACCGCAAGCGCTTGTGGGAAACGCCCGATGTTTTTGTGCTGAGCGAAGGTGATTTCCGGAAATCGTTTCCGTTGGATGCCTATAAAGAAGAGTGGAACTACCGCAACTGGAAGGTGGCGGAAACGGTGTTTGAAGGTGCTTTTATAACAACTGAAAGAGGCTCGCTGGATCTGGCAAATGTTTTTTCTAAAAATGGCTGGTATGTGTTCCATTTCTCTACCAAAGACAAAGCCGGAAAAGCGGTGGAGCAAAAGCAATACGTTCATGTGTGGGCGGGGGAAAGTGCCGGAAAACCGGGCATTCCGTTGATGACTGTGCCGCAAAGCGTTACCGCGGAGCCGGGCGAAAAAGTAACCGTGAAAACCGTTTCCGGTGTGGGCGGCGATGCGGTGCTGGAGAATGTGGAAGGCATTGGCCCCGACGCCGCACCGAAGTGGGTTTCGGTGGCGGGCGGCCCGTATGTGTGGACCAAAGCCATTACCGAAGCCGACCGCGGCGGCCTTTCGCTGCAATACCTGATGGTGCGCGACAACCGCGTTTACACCACTGCGGCAACCGTGGCCGTGCCGTGGACGAACAAAGACCTTTCGCTTTCGTGGGAAACGCATCGCGACAAGGTGCAGCCCGGCGCAGCGGAAAGCTGGACGCTGACCGTTCGCGGCGCGAAAAAAGACAAGGTTGCTGCTGAGCTGGCCGCTGTGCTGTATGACGCTTCGCTGGATGCCTTCCTGCCGCATTCCTGGAGCCGGCTTTCGCTGTTTGCAAGTCATTATCCGGAGCGGCGCTGGAACACTAATACCGGTTTTGGCATCGCCGGTGACCGGCATATTTCTTCCCCGGATGTTGCATTTCTGGAAGGGTACGAAAAGCAATACGACGCGCTGAAATTCTTCCAAATAGAACAACGCGGCTATTATGGTGGAGGCCGGGTGTTGCGCTCTGCTTCCCGAAGCCGTATGGAAGTTATGGAGGAAGCCCAGATGGCTCCGGCACCTGCCGCAATGGCCAATGCTAAAATGGCTGCCGATGCATCCGCCGAAGCACCGCCACCGCCACCTGCACCGCCTGCCGGAGACGAAAAGTCCCCAAATTCCACTGACGTTCCAATTCGCAAAAACCTTCAGGAAACGGCGTTTTTTATGCCGCAACTCACGACGGGTGAAGATGGTTCCGTGAAAATAAAATTCTCTTTTCCGGAAGCCCTGACCGAGTGGAAATTCATGGCCTTTGCCCACACCAAAGATCTCAAAATGGGTACGCTGACCGGGGCGGTGAAAACGCAGAAAGATTTGATGGTAGTGCCCGGTTTGCCGCGCTTTTTTCGGCAGGGCGATAACCTCTTTTTATCCGCCAAAATCACCAACATGACGGCGGCGCAGATGGCCGGAACAGCCCGCATCCAAATCGTGGATGCGCTGACCGGTCAACCGCTGAACACGCAGTTCGGGCTTTCCAACACGGAAGCAAGCTTTACCGCCGGAGCCAATGGTAGCACCACCGCAACGTGGAAACTGAGTGTGCCGCGCAGTCGCTACGAGCCGGTGCTGGTGCGCATCTCGGCCCAATCCGGGGCTTTTACCGACGGCGAAGAAACAGCGCTGCCGGTGGTTACGAACCGCACGCTTGTTACCGAAACCCTGCCGCTTTGGATGAACGGCACGGGCGAAAAATCGGTGCAATGGGAGGCGCTGTTGCAATCCGGGAAGAGCAACACGCTGGCCCAACACGCGCTGACGGTGGAATACACGACCAACCCGGCGTGGTATGCGGTGCAGGCGCTGCCTTACCTGATGGAGTATCCTTACGAATGCGCTGAGCAAAATTTTAACCGCTACTATGCCACCGCGCTGGCCGCGCACATCCTTAGAAAAGCGCCGCGCGTCAAAGAGATTTTAAGCCGTTGGCAAACCGAAGACACCGCCGCCTTGCTGAGCAATCTGGAGAAAAACCAAGAGTTGAAATCGGCCCTGCTGGCGGAAACGCCGTGGGTGTTGCAGGTGCAATCGGAGACGCAACAGAAGAAGAATATTGCCCGCCTGTTTGAAACGGCGAAGCTGTCGCGCGAGCTGGAAGGGACGGCGAAAAAGCTGGAAGCGATGTTGTTGCCCGAAGGCGGTTTTCCGTGGTTTTCCGGAAATCCGCGCCCCGACCGGTTTATCACCCAATACATTGTGGCGGGCATCGGGCACCTGAAAGCGCTCGGCGTGGAAGATTACGGCGGTCGCATGAAGCGCATTGCCGACAAGTGCCTGCCGTATCTGGACCGGAAAATTGTGGAAGATTATCAGAATCTGATCAAATACAAAGCGAAGCTGGACGCCCAACAGGTGAGTCCGTTTCAGGTGCATTACCTCTACGCGCGGACGTTCTTTGGCAAGCTGCCGCAGGGCAAAGAAGTGCAGTACTACGCCGGACAGGCGAAGAAATACTGGCCTAAATTCAACGCCTTCACCAAAGGCATGACCGGCCTGTTTGCCCACCGCGAAGGCGACGGCGCAACGGTAACGGCGGTCTCTAAATCGCTTTTGGAAACAAGCACTTACAAGGAAGAAATGGGCCGCTACTGGCCCGAGATGGGCCGCTCGTGGTGGTGGTACGAAGCGCCGATAGAAAGCCAGGCGTTGCTGATTGAATTCTTCTCTGAAACCGGCAATGAGGCTGCCGTGAATGAAGCACGCCGCTGGCTCCTGAAGCAAAAGCAAACCCAGCACTGGCGCAGCACCAAAGCCACCGCCGACGCGTGTTATGCCTTGTTGCGCACCGGCACCGAATGGCTGAATGCCGAGCCGCAGGTAACCATTTCGCTGGGCGACCGTACTATTTCTTCCCAAACCCAAAAGACCGAAGCGGGCAGCGGGTATCTGAAAGCGCGGATTCCGGGAAGCGAGGTCACGCCGCAGATGGGCAACATCCGGTTTGCGGTTGCCGACGGGCCGAAGGCGAGCGCCAAACTGCCCGCCGGAATGCCCACGTGGGGCGGGGTGTACTGGCAGTATTTTGAGGACTATGATAAGATAGAAGCGGCCGGAACGCCGCTGCAAATCCGCAAGGCTTTGTGGGTGGAAGAAGCCACGCCGCGCGGGCCGGTACTGCGTCCGCTGGCCGAAGGCGAAGGCGTGAAGGTGGGCGACCGCGTGAAAGCACGGGTAGAAATCACCGTGGACCGCGACATGGAGTACGTACACCTGAAAGACGCGCGCGCTTCATGCTTTGAACCGATAAACGTGCTGAGTGGTTACCGCTGGCAGGACGGCCTTGGTTACTACGAAAGCACCCTGGACCTTTCCAGCAACTTCTTTATCAGCTACCTGCCGAAGGGCAAATACGTGTTTGAGTACCCGATGTTTGCTACGCAGGCCGGTAATTTCTCCGGCGGACTGGCGACGATTCAGTGCATGTACGCGCCGGAATTTTCGGCGCATACCGAAGGGACAAGAGTGGAAGTGAAAGGGCGGTAGAACGCTTCTTTTAAAAGTTGAACGCCCACCCGGATTCTCAAAATCGGGTGGGCGTTTTGGTTTTTATGTGGCCGCTGTTGGCTTTAGAAACGTGGCTGAACGCGCCAGCTTTATGCTTTAGGTACGATGCACATAAGATGTTGGCGGCCTTATGGCGGGTAGGGGTTTAACAAATAGGCGGCACCTCTGGCACCTTTTTTTCTTCTCTGAGAACAGAACAATGACTGTTGTTATGAAAAAGATGCTGCTAATCCTGTCCTTTGCGCTGGCTTCCAATGTGGGTTTCGCGCAAGGCTATGTAGACCAAACGGCGGTGGCCCCCCTGCTTCAAACGCAAAATGCCGGTCCGGCACCGAAGCCAGTGGGCTGGCATGTGTATAAATTCCCCAAGAGCGCCAAAACGGCGAAAGCCCAACTGGCGGCGCTGCAAAACCATATCGACAGTATTCCCGGAAATCTAACCCAAAACCGGCTGGAAGTGGTGGAGCTGAGCAACCGTGTAACCCAAAAATACCTGCGCCAAAAAAGCGAAGTAATCGTTCCGGATGAATTTGTGGCCGATTTCCGGGCCTACAGTCCGTACCCATCCTACTGGAGCGAGGCAGCGACCTCGCCGAAGATTTTTATCATTGACAAATACTCCCAAACCTTCGCTGCTTATGAGCATGGCAATCTGGTGCGTTGGGGATTAGTTTCGACCGGGAAGGACGCCACCGAAACGCCCGCCGGCCGCTTCGCTTTTAGCTGGAAAGACGCATTGCGCAACTCCTCCGAAGCACCGGCAGGCGAAACCTGGGAGATGCGCTGGGTCTTCAACTTCTATCCGGAGCGCGGTATTCACGTCCATCAGTATTCTCTGCCGATTGCGCAACCTGTTTCACACGGCTGCGTGCGGATGGCGGAATCGGAAGCGAAGTGGAACTATGACTGGGCCGAAAAAGGCACGCCGGTGCTGGTGATTAATTACAATCCCTTTGGCCTGGCATCGCACTGGCAGGTTTCCGGGACGTCCGTATTTTCCGGAATTATGATGCCGGTAACGCCAGAGGAAGTGCCTGCGGGCGGTGGGAAAGTGGCGGTGCGGGATTAAGGTAGAGACCAAAGACAATAGACAAAAGAGAGGCCATGTAGGGCGTCTCTTTTTCTTTTAAATGCTGTGGAGGATCTGCTTTTCTCTTAAAGCACTGGAGGCTTTCTGGTTTTCGGAGCCGGAAATCCATAACCCTTACAATAAGCGCGGCATCCTTCGCCGGCGTGAGGAGCTAAAAATTTCCGGAAAATGGAGCCTGTTTTCCGGAAAAGGAGCAGCGCAGGCAGCTTCTAACAAACTTATTGAGTAAGAGACCCATCGAAAAGCCTGTTGTTTTTTGTGAAATCCAGTGCTGAAAGGCGTTTTGGGATTGCTGACCCAAAAGCCATTTCATGAGAAAAGTTTTTTCCCTGACCCTGTTTCTAATCTTCTTTGGGTTAAATCTGCAAGCCCAAAGTGATAAATTACAGGCAGCGCCGAAGTTTACACGGATAGATTTCTTTCCCCGATTCCCGGGTGATATCGATTCCTTTATCCGGCAAAACCTGCGCTACCCGGAGGGGGGCCGTGAGAAAGGGCTCGAAGGCCGGGTGGTCGTGAAGATTACGCTTGACGAAACCGGTCGCGTCACCCGCCCCGAAATCGCCCAAAGCGCTCATCCGGCCTTGGATAGCGAAGCATTGCGGGTTGTAAGTGTCATGCCTCGCTGGAAACCGGCAGCGCATGCCGGAAAGCCGGTATCGTTTCCCTATTTTGTTGCTGTAAAGTTTGGCTCTCTGATGCCGAATGGTAAATGAGGGTTTGTGCCAAGCGGATTCGTGCTTAAATGCACTCCAGCAACGCGCTTATTTCTTTGTCCGTTAGCGTACTTCGCTCGCTTTTATCATAGATAGAAAGCAGGAAAACGGTTTCAGCTGTTACGTAGCAGTAGGTAATGACCCGTGCGCCGCCGGATTTGCCCCGGCGTTTAGAAGCAATTGCCAGCCGGATTTTAAAACAAGCCTTTCCGAGCGGCGTTCCGGTTTAGGGTTCGGCAGCAAGCAGCGCTCCCAAATGGGCCAGGTCGTTTTTTAAAGACGGGTATTTCTTCAAGAGGCTTTTCCCTTCTTTCTAAAAGTTTTCCGTAGCCACAACCTTATAACTCATCCAGAAAAGCCTCCAGCGTTTTAGCGCTTTTTTGACCTGATTTGATGTGCTGCACTTCTTCAACGGCGTTTTTCAAACCTTCCGGAAAGCCCGCTTTAGAATCCTCCAGCGGTTGTGCCTTTACAAACTTGAAGTTGGCCAGCAACTCCAGGATAAAAGCAGCTTTGTCTTCCTGGATGTCCAATAGTAGCTTCATCGCACTTGTTATTTAGGCTTGCTTAAATGTGCACCGACGCAGCTGCAAGCCTTCTAAAAATACGAAGTAAGCGGCTTCCGGCGAAGTCTATAAGTTTGCTTTCGCACGACCCACGCTATGAACCTCTGGTCTCGGTTATAGAAAGCTAATACCAATCAGGCCCTAAGCAGTCGGTCTCGCAGGTAGGGCGCACACCGTAGAGACAAGGCATGCCTTGTCTCTACAACAGATTTTCCGGAAATACAGCTTCTCACTTGGCTGGCGCGAGTATGCCGTAAAGGTTTGTGAGGTATTGTGCTTGTGCCTTGGAATATCCACGCCAGTAGGCCGCGCTACAAAGGCTGAGTTGCATAGTTGCGCAACCGAGGGTGTTATTTGCAGCCCGGCGGGAGTCCTTCGTTGCATGCTTTCTTCGCTTTAAGGTCTTTCATTCAGCGCTTTATTTTCCGGAAATGGAGCTGTTTTGACCGTAATATTCTACGGGCGACGAAGGCAGGAGCCATTCGCCGAACGGTAAACGAGCGCTACGCCGAGCGGGGGTGATTACTGCTTGGTATGCTTTAAGGAAAGACAACCGCAAGAATGCAACCTCCCATAGTCAGGTGATGATGGGGCATAACCCCTTGCACCGCCACACCAAGATAGATTGGTGTAAGTAAAACTACAATCGCTGGGATTGATTGTATAGGTACCGTTATACTGAGAGCCATCGTAGTAAGTAAAAACTGATTGGCCTCCTGCATATAAGGTTAGCGTATTCTTTTTTGGATCTAAAGCTGGGGTGCCATCGGAATTAGGATAGCAAGTATTGTAGAACTCAACTGTCCAAGTGCCTATTATGGAATTCGGATCGCAGGTTTTGGCAACCACTTTCCCCATTAAAGTTTTGCTTTCTACAAACCCTTCTTTTGAAACCCTAATATCGTAACTAAAGGTCTCTTCATTGCCGGAAAGAGATTTGAACTTAGCAGACTGTCCTGTATGTCCGAAATACTGAACATTTGGGTTTGAAATGTTTGAAATGGAAATTTCGCTTGTGGCTAAGGTTGTTGATGCTTCGGTGTTTTTATAGGAAGGGAAACTGCCAAATACGGAAGTAAGCTTGTTCCAGTAGCTGCTCAGGGAAGCCATCGCAGTAACAAAGTAGCTACTGCCCGGAGTAATATCGTTATCCATAGAAGTTATGGACCTGAATTTGGGTTTCAGATTAAGGCTCGTGCTCACCTCATCCTGAAAAACCTCGGTTGTAGCCTGAAACAGCGCCTTTGTAAAGATCCAGTTAGCACCTAAGAATGGATATAGAGATTTCTTAAAGTGCGTTACGGCAGGTTTGACCTCGGTAATGAGCAGATAACCCGCAGTTCCCAAGGCAAGCGTCGTTCCGAAGGCAGACAAGCCAAAGGACGCAGGCGCCAGATAAGCAGAGGTGCCCGCCAGGGCAAGCATCTTCAAAAATTCTTTTGAGGCATTCTTTAACCCTGTTGCCGCAGAACCTAAATTATCGGCAGTGCATCCGTAGAAGGTTTTAAAGTCTGTCTTCGGACAGTCCGATTGGAGCTTCATCTGGGTAGCAGCATCCAAGTTGGTAAAAGTGCTGTTTGCAAAGGACTGAAATACCGCCTTATTGGCTTCGTAGAAGGATGCCGCCTGCCGCTTCTCATCATCAGTCAGTTTGTTGAAGAGTGCAAGGACTTCCTGCTTGTATTTAATCAGCTCGTCAACTTCAGCCTTTTCGTCGGGGGTAGACGGATGTAACCGGGTAATCTGGTCATCAAAATTTTTGCTTACCGCTGCAATCATCTGTCCTGCATCGACGGCTGCCGGTTTGGTTACATCAAAGGAAATGGTTGCCAGGTCAAATTTCAGCGAAGCCTTGCCTGCAGCAACGTCCGGCACGTAAAAGGTCAGGGTGGTGTCGGAGGTTTTCAGTAGCTCCGTTTTCAGGGAGCCAAAGGTGGCGTCATATTTGTCCTTTAGGGGCGTATGCACTATAAGACTGACGATTTCAAATGTTTGTACGTTCGTTTTTTCTGCAACAACATTTTTATTCGTAGCAGGTTCCGAATCTTTTTTGCAAGAGCCGATGGCCAGCAGGGTGAATGCAGCCAGAAGTAGCGATGTCAGTTTGTTCATGATGGCAAGGTCTGGTTTTTGAGTCGGATTCTGATAGATTATCTTATCGGATTAGAATACCAGGAGCAACGCATAGCTCGAATTCATAAAAAATTGACTGGTGCGTTTTGTTGTAACCATATAAACCCAATGCAAAGATGTAGGGATTTACGTTGTTAAGTCAATACCTAGATATTGGTATTTATTTCCCCCGTCCAGCGAAGTCTGTAGCCCAGCCTTTCACCCTAGCCGACTTCCTCACACAATACACCAACCCCCAATCCCTCGTATTTTCGCGCCGTCTTTCTAAGTACGCCATTTCTTGCGGCTCAAATCTCTCGACATCAAAGGCTTTAAGTCCTTTGCCGATAAAACCCAGGTCCTTTTAGACCATCCCATCACCGGCGTGGTGGGTCCCAACGGCTGCGGCAAGTCCAATATCGTGGACGCCATCCGCTGGGTCATCGGCGAGCACAAGATTAAATCCCTGCGCTCCGACAACCTCGAAGACCTCATTTTCAACGGCTCGCGCACCCGCGCCCGCTCCGGCATGGCCGAGGTGAGCCTCACCTTCGAGAACACGCGCGGCCTGCTGCCCACCGAGTTTACCACCGTTACCATCACCCGCCGGTTCTATAAAA
>JAEWBT010000141.1 GCA_023391015.1 Bacteroidota bacterium | reverse complement strand
CACTGTCTACCACCACGAGTGTGCGGTTGGAAATCCAAGTCAGGTCAGAGGAAAAAGCGATGTACAGCCGGTAATAGTTTTTGCCTGGCATCGGGTGGCCGTCGATAAAACCCTGTGGTCCTTTTTTGGTATTTTTGACGAACCCAATGGTGGTGAAATTATACACCGAATCCGACGAGCGTTGCACGGCGATCGACTTGATGCCGTCGAATTGCGCCGTCCATCCCAGCACTACCAGGCCTTTCTGGGCCACACTGGCCATATCGGGCAGCTGGGGCTGCGCCTGGGCGGAAAGGGAAAAGCAAAGGGCGAAAACAACGAAAATTCCGGCAAATACCTTCAGACAGCTCATGGGGCGTAAACCTACAGCAATTTTGGAAAGAAGGGCACCGGAAAAGCTTTTTTTAGGGCTGTTTTAGATTTTTATCTTGGCTGCCTGCGGTTTATGCCTTAGTTTGGACAGCTTTATTTCTACTTTGAAATCTATGGGGAACTTTCTTAGAAAACCACTTTCGCAACTTTTGGAAGAGGCCGGGGCCTCTGAACAAGGCCTGAAACGAACGCTGGGGCCGGGTGCGCTCATTGCTCTCGGCATTGGTGCTATTATTGGTGCCGGCCTTTTTGTACGTACCGCTGCTGCTGCCGCCCAGAACGCCGGACCCTCGGTAACGCTGGGCTTTATTATTGCTGCTATTGGCTGCGCGTTTGCCGGTTTGTGCTACGCCGAATTGTCTTCTTCCATCCCCATTTCCGGAAGTGCCTACACCTATACCTATGCCACGATGGGCGAAATGCTGGCCTGGGTCATCGGCTGGGATTTGATATTGGAGTATGCTGTGGGGGCCGCTACGGTGGGCATTGCCTGGAGCGAGTATCTCAACCACTTTCTTGTTCACGTCATGCACATGGCTCCCATACCGTATGAATGGAGTCACAGTCCTTTTGAGCACAGCATCCCCGATGCGGCCGGAGTTGTGCATCACGGCATTATCAACCTGCCGGCCTTGGGCATTGTGGCGGCCATGAGTTTGCTGCTGATCCGGGGCATTCAGGAGTCGGCGGTGGTCAATAATATTTTCGTGATTGTAAAAGTGGGGATTGTGCTCTTGCTGATTGCCTTTGGCTGGCAATTTGTGAATCCCGCCCACCACACGCCCTACATTCCGGAACCGGGCATCTACACCGATCATCAGGGCATTAACCACAGTTTTGGTGGTATTATGGGTATTCTGGGCGCGGCAGGCGTCGTGTTTTTTGCCTTTATCGGGTTTGATGCCGTGAGCACGGCGGCGCAGGAAACCAAAGACCCCAAGCGCGCCATGCCCATTGGGATTCTCGGTTCGCTGGTGATTTGCACGGTGCTGTATGTATTGTTTTCCCACGTGCTGACCGGCCTGGCACCACTGGAGTTTTTCCGGACTACGGGTAAAGAAGCCTCCGTTGCGGCGGCTATCGCCACCTATATGCCGGGCTACGAATGGCTTGGAAAACTGGTTACCGTAGCGATTCTGGCGGGTTTTACATCCGTGATTCTGGTGATGCTCCTAGGCCAAAGCCGCGTATTTTATTCTATGAGCCGCGACGGATTGATGCCGCCGGTATTTTCAAAGCTGCATCCCAAATTCCAGACGCCTTACCGCGCCAACCTGATTATTATGATTTTGGTAGGCCTTTTTGCCGCTTTTGTTCCGGGCGATATTGTGGGCGATATGACGTCTATCGGAACGCTCTTTGCCTTTATCCTGGTGTGTCTGGCGGTGATTATCCTGCGGAAAAAAGAACCCGATATGCCCCGGAAGTTCAAGACGCCGCTGGTGCCGCTGGTGCCCATTCTGGGAATTTTAGTGTGTTTGGCTATGATTTTTGGTCTTGGCTGGACCAACTGGCTGCGCCTCGGCGGCTGGCTGGCCATTGGGTTTATTATTTACTTTGGTTACAGCGTGAAGCACAGCAAGCTGCGCGAGGCCAGCCGCAAAGCAGATGTGTAGAAAACGCATCACTGTCTGGAACGGTTTTTTACCGTTGTTTAATATCTCTTCTAAGCGCTCTCAAAAATCATTTATAGCTCATGAAAACCGCTAAAACCATTGGCATCGTAGCTCTCGCTGCCGGCGCCGTTGCCCTGCTTTACCGCCCTACCAAAAAACTGGTGTCTAAAATGGCCGACAAGCGCCGTGCGGCCCGCGAAGCAAAGGACGACGACCACAGCGGTCAGTTTGCCGGTCATTACCTCGGCATCAAGCGGCACCACTCCCGCAAGGCCGATAACCGCAAACCCGCTGCTACCGCTTAAAGTTTTTCCGGAAAAAATTTCCGGAAATCATTGCCCGGATGCACGCCTTTTTTAAGAGGCGTGCATTCTTATTTTAAGGTTCCTGCATAGTACATTTGCCGCGCTCTGCAAGGCTTCTTTCCGGGGTCTGCAAAAAAGAGCATTCTATCTTACTTCGCTATTTCTATTCTTATGGCATACGATCTGATCGTTATCGGCAGCGGCCCCGGTGGCTATGTGGCTGCTATCCGCGCTTCGCAACTGGGCTTTAAAACGGCCATTATTGAAAAAGAATCGCTCGGCGGCATCTGCCTCAACTGGGGTTGTATTCCAACCAAAGCGCTGATTAAGAGCGCCAACGTGATGGATTATTTCTCCCATGCCAAAGACTACGGCATTACCGCAGGCGAATTCAACGCCGATTTCCCGGCAGTGGTGAAGCGCAGCCGCGGTGTGGCCGATAAGATGAGCAAAGGCATTCAGTTTTTGATGAAAAAGAATAAAATCGACGTCATCATGGGCTTTGCCACCGTAAAAGGCAAGGGAAAGATTGAAGTGAAAAGCGCCGACGGCAAAACACAGGAAGTAGAAGCCAAAAACATCATCATCGCTACCGGCGGCCGTGCCCGCGAGCTGCCTTCCATGCCAATGGACGGCAAGAAAGTCATCGGCTACCGCGAAGCCATGGTGCTGCCCGAGCGGCCCAACAGCATGATTATCGTGGGCTCCGGCGCCATCGGCGTGGAGTTTGCCTATGTGTACGCCAACATGGGTACCAAAGTAACGATCGTGGAATACGCCCCGCGCATCGTGCCGGTAGAAGACGAAGACATCTCCAAAGAACTGGAGAAAAGCTATAAAAAACGCGGTATCACCATCATGACGTCTTCTAACGTGGAGCGCGTGGATACTTCCGGAAACGGCGTGAAAGCGTTTGTGAAAACCGATAAAGGCGAAGTAACCCTCGAAGCCGACGTGCTGCTCAGCGCCGTAGGCGTGGTAGCCAATATTGAAGGCATCGGACTGGAAGCCGCCGGGGTGAAAACCGAAAAAGGCAAAATTGTGGTGGATCCATACGGCAAAACATCCGTGGAAGGTCTCTACGCCATCGGCGACTGTACGCCCGGTCAGGCCCTGGCGCACGTCGCGTCTAAAGAAGCGGTAGTTTGCGTAGAAGCCATTGCCCATGCCGCCGGAAAATATGGCCATAAGCCGGAACCGGTGGATTACGGTAACGTACCGGGCTGTACGTATTGCACACCGGAAATTGCCTCTGTTGGCATGACCGAAAAGCAGGCCAAAGAAGCGGGTTACGAGCTGAAAGTGGGCAAATTCCCGTTCTCGGCTTCCGGAAAAGCATCCGCTGCCGGCGCTACCGAAGGCTTTGTAAAAGTGATTTTTGACGCCAAATACGGCGAGTGGCTGGGTACGCACATGATTGGCGCCAACGTCACCGAGATGATTGCCGAAACCGTGCTGGGCCGCAAGCTGGAAACCACCTGGCAGGAAGTGCTCGACGCAATTCACCCGCACCCGACGATGAGCGAAGGCGTGAAAGAAGCGGTGGAAGTAGCGCTCGGCGAAGCCATTCACCTGTAGGCATGTTTCATGTGTTATGTTTCATGTGTCATGATTGAAACATAGTGATATTTAAAAAAGCCCGCGAAAGATTATTTCGCGGGCTTTTTTGTTGCGTAGTGCTGTCATTCCGACGTCAGGAGGAATCTCTTGACAAATGGCTGTTTGGAGTTCGTTCAAGATAAAACAGCCACATCCATACAGATTCCTCCACTCCGCTTCACTCCCGTCAGAATGACAGCCTTCTTTAGGCTTCTGCTTTATTGAAAAAGGAAGGATTTTCCGGAAATTTTCCGGAAAATCCTTCCAAAATCACTTCAATTCACCCAGACTCGCCGGGTAATCGCGGAAGGAATATTTTTCTACAACCACGCCGTCTTTCAATACAATCAGGCCCGGGTTGGAGCGCATCGCGGTTTTGCTGGCCGTGCCATCCACATACAAAACATCAAAGGCTTGCAGGTTATTAGCCGCCACAAAAGCATTGGTTTCGGCTTTGGTGGAAGAGCTTAGCATATAGACGCCGCCGCCCGTCTTCCGCACCTCGGCAGCGAGGGCTTTAAGGCGGTCCAGCTGGTCTTTACGCGCTTTCTGCACGTCGCGCACCAGCCACAGCAGGTTGTAGCCTTTGGCCGTCAGCACTTCTTCAGTATGGTCGCCGCCGTCGGCGTCGGTAAACGAAAAATCCTTGATGGGCGGGGTGGCGTTGCCTTCTTTGATGAGTTTGGTTTTGGTGTCCACATACGTCCAGGTGGAATCTTCCCACGGGAAATTGGTTTCGTCAAACTCTTTTTTGACGCCATCTTTTTCATAGATGAGCACCGTCTCGTACACATCCGGCGTACTGCCCGGCGGCGGCTTGGTGCCTTCAAACAGATTCACGCCTTTTTTGTAGGGCAAACAGTCGTGGTAAGGCAGGTGCTCCAGCGCCCATACCTGAACGCCGAACGCGAAAAAGGTGGTCAGAATCATCACCACGGCACCATACGGACGACGAATGAGCGGCGTAATCCGGCGGCGATAGATGTAAAGAATAATGGCCATCACCAGCAAGGCCACGTCTTTCCAGAACGTTTCGGTGTTGGAGATTTTAATGCAATCGCCAAAGCAACCGCACTCCTTGATTTTTCCGGAAAACAAGACGTAAGCCGTCAGGAAGGTAAAGAATGCGATAAGCGCGAGCAGCAACGGAGCAAAGAATTTTTGCGCATAGCCGATTAAGAGCGCCACCCCGGCGATAATCTCAAAGGCTATCATCACAATGGACAGCCCCAGCGACCATGACCGGAAAAAATGCCAGCCCCAGACCTCAAAAAACTCGTCCATTTTATAGGAAAGGCCCAGCGGGTCGTTGGCTTTTATCAACCCGGAGAAAATGAACAGTCCGCCTACCACGAGGCGCAGAATCCAAAGAAAAATCTTCATAAAAAAAGAAACGTTGAATTTTTGGGAGAAGATAAAGGTGAAGGCCTTTAAAAGACCTTAAAAGCGCTAAATCTTCACGAATGGTTTAGGTTTGAGTTCCGGAAATCTCGCTTCATATACATTAGGCGGGTCATTGCGAGCGAAGCGAAGCAACCTGCACATGCTTCTGGAAGCGTTCTGCAAGATGTGCAGGGCCCTTCGGTGCCTGCCAACAAAACGACCGTGGGGCACCTCGCAATGACCCGAATTTTTTGACTGCTCTATTAGTGGGCCGCTTTCCCCTCGCCGATTTTTATCAGCGCGAAAAGCGCGTAGTTCACGATGTCAGCAAGGTTGGCGTCTATCCCTTCCGACACTTTCACCTGCCCGTCGTTGGAAAGAATCTGCCGGATGCGCAGCAATTTGGTCAGGATTAAATCCACGAGCGATTCCTCGGCCATGTGGCGCCACGCTTCGCCGTAGTCGTTGTTTTTGCGCAGCATCAAATCCTCCACCGCATCCGCCTGTTGCTGATAAAAATTTCCGGCGGCTTCGGTGCTCAGCTCCTGCGGACTGTCGGGCGGCAGGTGAAACTGAATCAACCCGATGAGTCCGTAGTTCACGATGCCTATAAACTCACTTTCAATGGAATCGGGCACCATCGGCATCACGCCGTCCTGCAACTGCCGGATGCGCCAGGCTTTAATGTAAATCTGGTCGGCCACCGAAACCGGGCGCAGCACGCGCCATGAGGTGCCGTAGTCGGCGGTTTTGTGGAGAAAAAGGGTTTGGCAGCGCTCCCGGATTTCCCGGTATTGGCTGAGGGTTGCGGTTTGCGTTGTAACTTCCGTTGGCATGAATGCTTTTGGTTAAGATTTCCGGATGCGCGTTAAAAATACACCCTTCCCCGTTGCCTCCCTGCTGCAAAGTCGCGGCAGGCTGCTTTCCGTGGAAAGTCCGGTGGTGATGGGCATCCTCAACCTGACGCCCGATTCGTTTTACAAAGGCAGTCGTGTGGCTGCCGAAAAGCAGATTTTGCAACGCGCCGAAGACATGCTTCGCGACGGCGCGGCGCTATTGGACATTGGCGGTGCCTCCACCCGGCCCGGTGCCAAAGCACCCGGTCTCATCACCGAAATGCGACGCGTGATTCCGGCGATTGAAGCGATTGCCAAGCGATTTCCGGAAATCTGGATTTCTATTGACACGTTTCACGCCGAGGTGGCGGCGGCAGCGGTGGATGTAGGCGCGACGATGGTAAACGACATCAGCGGCGGCCTGCTGGATGCCAAAATGCTGCAAACGGTGGCGAGCCTGAAAGTGCCGTATGTGGCAATGCACATGCAGGGAACGCCCGAAACAATGCAGCAAAATCCGGTGTACGAAAACGTGGTGTTGGATGTGTTCCAAATCCTGAAAAACCGCTACTTAGCCGCCCGCGAAGCCGGAATTCGCGATGTGATTCTGGACGTAGGGTTTGGTTTTGGAAAAAATCTTTCCCATAATTACACTTTGCTGCGCGACATGGCCGATTTCCGGGCATTGGGTTGTCCCTTGCTGGCCGGAATTTCCCGGAAAGGGATGGTCTGGAAAGCTTTGGATATCACTGCCGACGAAGCCCTGAACGGCACTACGGCAGCTCACATGATGGCCTTGCAGGGCGGCGCATCTATCC
>JAEWBT010000134.1 GCA_023391015.1 Bacteroidota bacterium | reverse complement strand
ACGAGCCGCGACCGCGACGTGAAAATTGCCATTACGGCCAAAGACCGCGAAATCAGCATTGCTGCCGCCGAAAAAGACGAGGCGATTGGCAAGGCCGAAGCCCAGAAAGAAGCCCGGATTGCCACCTCGCAGGCCAACGCCCTGGCGGTGAAAGGCGAAAACGACGCGCGCATCACCATTGCCAACTCCGAAGCCCTACGCCGCGAAAAAGAAGCCGAGGCCCTGAAAATTGCGACCGCTGCCGAGAAAGTGCAAACGGCCAAGGCGCTGGAAGAATCCTACCTGGCGGAGCAAAAGGCCGAGGTGGCGCGGGCCGAGCGCGAGCGCTCCACGCAGTTGGCCAACATTGTGGTGCCAGCGGAGATTGCCCGTCAGAAAGCCGTGATTGACGCCGAGGCCGATGCCGAGCGCATCCGGTTGCGGGCTAAAGGCGAAGCCGACGCGATTTATGCCCGCATGGAAGCCGAGGCAAAAGGTCTTCTGGAAATCCTGACCAAGCAAGCCGAGGGCTATGACAAAGTGGTGCGGGCGGCGGGCGGCAGTTCCACCAATGCCTTCCACCTGTTGCTGTTGGAAAAATTACCGGAACTGGTAAAGACGCAGGTAGAAGCGGTCAAAAACATCAAGATCGATAAAGTTACCGTTTGGGACGGCGGCAACAGCGCCAACGGTGGCGGGAGCACGGCCAATTTTGTTCAGGGCATGATGAAATCCGTTCCACCGCTCAACGACCTGTTTAACATGGCCGGCATGAACCTGCCGTCGTATTTGAAAGGGAGCGATACGGTGCCGCAACAGGCAGAAGAGATTTCCGGAAAAGTAGAGGAGTAGCGTTAAGGAGACTTGTCAAGTCCTCGGACAACTTGCTGAGAGACTTGACAAGTCTGGCCCCGGAATTTCCGGAAATCTTTAAATGTGGGGCGACAAATTTTGCTTTGAATTACAATGAATTTTACAAATAGTCAAAGCGACTTTTACGCTATAATTAAATTTTGGGATTATATCCGAAGTCACTTGTTGGAGACAGTGCTGCCAGTAGTTCTAATTCCAGCGTTTGTTAGTCTTTTCGCCTTCTGGCAGACCCAAAACGCTTCTACATTGCTTCTTGGGCTTTTGGGAATGCTGTTCTTTTTTGGAATGCAGCTTATTGGATTGCTGCCGGGAGTGTGTGAAATAAAATTTGACACCCAAACAATTGCTTACAAAAAGCCGTATTCCAGAAAATACAAACTGCTGGACGTTGCTGCTATTAGTCACATCTGCTTTTTTGAACGGCCACTTGCACGCGGTGAATTGGGGCCTGCTGCCCGGTTTTATACAAGTGAGAAAAATATGTTCAGTTGGGTTTTCTGCTGCCTGAAAAAGATATTTACCAACTCTTATCGCTCTTACACGACCTCGGTAAGCCGGTTTTGCTTTGGGAGGAAAATAAGAATATTGAAGAGACGAGTCATTACAAAAGTCACTGACCCGGAATTTTTAATGCAGTTCTGGGACTTGTCAAGTCTAACAACCCAATGTCAGAGGACTTTACAAGTCGTGTTTCCGGCTGGCCTGGTTTCTGTGTACTTGGGGGCGACTCCCAACGACGCGTGCAGACCCCATGAGCGAAACCGATACTACCAAGAAGATTTTGCCCCTGATTCTGGCCACGGCCATTTTCATGCAAATGCTGGACTCAACGATTCTCAATACCTCGCTGCCGGCCATTGCCCGCGACCTGAAAGAATCGCCGCTGGATATGCAGAACGCTATCATCAGCTACGTGCTGACGCTGGCCGTTTTTATGCCCGCTTCCGGCTTTCTGGCCGATAAATTCGGTACCCGGAAAATCTTTGTGGCGGCGCTGTTGCTGTTCACCATTGGCTCGGTGCTGTGCGCGGTTTCCCAAACGCTTTCCCACCTGGTGATTGCCCGCGTGGTGCAGGGGCTGGGTGGCTCGCTGATGACACCAGTGGGACGGCTGGCGCTGATCAAAACATTTGATAAAAAAGAAGTGGTACAGGCGATGAACTATGCCATTATTCCGGCTTTGATTGGCCCGGTGCTCGGTCCGCTGGTGGGCGGCTACCTGGTGGATTACCTTTCGTGGCACTGGATCTTTCTGATCAACATCCCAATTGGACTGCTGGGGATGTACCTCGGATTCCGGTACATGCCCGATTATAAAAGCGAGGCCACCGATTTTGACCTCAAAGGATTTCTCATTTTCGCTGCGGCTTCGTTGGCCCTTTCGCTGGCGCTGGAGGGGCTTGGGAATGCGATGCAAACCACACCGGTATTGATTGTCTTTGTGGTGGGATTTCTGCTGCTCTATTATTATTACCGCCACGCCCGCCGTGACGACAACCCGATTTTTCCACTCAATCTGTTTCAAATCCGGACGTTCCGGGTGGGTATTTTAGGCAACCTGGCCACGCGGCTGGGCATCAGCGCCATTCCGTTGCTGGTTCCGTTGATGATCCAGCTGGCCTACGGCAAAAGCGCGGTAATTTCCGGCTGGATTGTAGCCCCGATGGCATTGACGGCGATGTTCGGCAAGTCGTTTGTGGTAAAAATCCTCAACCGGTTTGGCTATCGGAACACACTGCTGGTGAACACGATGGTTATCGGGACGATTATTCTGTCCTTGTCGCTGCCGGAGATTGATACATCGGTGTATGTTTTTATACCCCTACTGGCTACGCTGGGCTTTTTCAACTCGGTGCAGTTTACGGCGATGAACACCATTTCCATTGCCGACCTGCGCCTGCACCTGACGAGCAGCGGCAACTCGCTGATTTCGGTGAACCAACAGCTGGCGCTGGGCTTTGGAACGGCATTTGGATTGCTGGTCCTAAAACTGTTTGAAGGCAATGCAGGCGATACGGTAGTCTCCGGAAGGGCAGTGCACACGGCCTTTCAACACACATTTATCCTGATGGGAATGCTCACGATTCTGTCTGGTTTGGTGTTTAGAAGACTCCACCGGCTCGACGGGGTGAATATGCAGGCAGCTTAAGCAAGCCTCTTATACAGGCAACAGTCGTTTTATCCTATTTTTGAATGAAAAGAGCCCCTGCTACGGGCGCTTTTCATCTCTTACTCCTAAAAAATAAAGACAGTTATGGAAGCTTATGATACCCTCTCGGAGGCAATAGCCGGTCTGCGCAAACAAGGCTATACCGAAGATTTTAACTTGCTCCAGGATTGCCTGGAGTGTGGAAACCGGGCAGCGCGGCTGTTTAGTAAAGACTTTGAGGTGGATAAGTTTTTCCGGTTTGAAGGCGAAAGCAATCCGGATGATGAGGCCATTCTGTATGCCATTTCTTCTCCGCGCCACCGCCTGAAGGGCGTGCTGGTAAATGGCTATGGCATCTACAGCGAAGGAATGACCGATGACATGACCGATAAGCTACGCATCCGCTAAGCGGAAGGGCCTTTATGAGCGCCTCTTTATGCGCTTTATTTCCGGAAATGAAGGACGCCTGGCTGCCTTTATTTGGAAATTTTTCGATTATATGTTCCAGATTCCGGCAGCGAGCACAGGTTTTAAAACCTGAAATTCAGAACCCTTCCCAAGCCCGGCGTTTCTGTCTTACTTTTGCACACCTTCTTCACCGGAAAATGTACAAATGCTGCGGGAACAGACTTTAGAAACCACAAAACAGCCGGCGGCGATAGCCAAGGTGCGGGATTACGCCCAGCTCCTAAAGCCGAATCTCAGTTTTTTGGTTGTTTTTTCGTCGGTTATCGGATACCTGCTGTCGCCTCAGGGCGGCTTCTACCTGCCCGACTTGCTGGCCCTTTTTGCTGCCGGTATTTTAGTGACGGGCAGCGCCAACACCATCAATCAAATATTGGAGCGTCGCTCCGACGCGCTGATGAAGCGCACCAAAACGCGCCCGTTGCCCGATGGCCGGATGCAACCTGCAGAAGCCTGGGCGGTGGCCTTTGTTTCCGGAATTGCAGGCCTGCTGGTCATTACCTTACAGTTTAACGCGCTGTCGGGTATGCTGTCTTTTCTCTCGCTGCTGCTGTATGCCTTTGCCTACACACCGCTGAAAAAAGTGCATCCCATTGCCGTAGCCGTGGGAGCCATTCCCGGCGCTTTGCCGCCGCTGATCGGCTGGGTAGCCGCCACCGGAAGCATTGGGTGGGGCGGCGTGGCCTTGTTTCTGATTCAGTTTTTCTGGCAGTTTCCGCACTTCTGGGCCATTGGTTTTCTGGGCTATGATGAATATGAAAAAGCAGGCATTCGCCTCCTGCCATCGAAAGCCGGAAAAACGCGGTTTACCGGTTTGCAGTGCATTGTGTACAGTCTGGCCTTGTTTCCGCTCGCCATCGTGCCGCGGATGCTCAATATCATCGGCAACTGGGGCATGTTTATCGGCATGCTGGCTGCTGTGTATATGGTGAATGCGTCGGTGCTTTTCTACCTGCGCAACGACATGCCATCGGCCAAAAAGACCATGTTTGCCTCACTGATTTATCTGCCGTTGGTGCTGCTGGCGTTTTTGTTTGATAAAATCTAATCCTTCATCTTTCGCGTTGTGATGTCTGCCGTGAGTTCTATTTCTTCTTCTGAAGCCCAAAAGCGAAGAATCCACCCCCATAAATTTGCCCTCTGGATTGCCATGGCCTCTATCGCCATGATGTTTGCCGGACTGACGAGCGGCTACATCGTGCGGCAGGCGCAGGGCGACTGGCGGTATTTTAAGATGCCGGTAGTATTCTGGGTGTCTACTGTGCTGATTCTGCTTTCCAGCGGCACCATCCACTTTGCCCTGCGTGCGTTCCGGGTGCGGCAAATGCCGCGCTACCGGCTTTTAGTAGGCCTCACGCTGGCCTTAGGATTGGCCTTTGGTGTGTGCCAATTCATTGGTTTTGGGGAACTTTACGCTGTCAAACAACCTGTTGTGCTGAGCGAGTCGGGTAACCCGGGTTTACTAACTACGCAAACGGACCTGCCGGCGCGCGCGGTTCGGGTGGATGGCAATCCGAGCGAGTCTTTTTTGTTTATCATTGCCGGGCTGCACCTGTTGCATATCTTGGGTGGAATCGTGGCGCTGGCAATGGTGGTTTTACGCTCTTGGAGCCGTCGTAAAAAGGTATATTCCGCTAATGGCCTGGAAATTGCAGCGCAGTACTGGCACTTCGTGGATTTATTGTGGATATATTTATTCGTCTTTTTGTTAGCAAATCAGTGATTTTTTAACAACATTTGCAGCCGCATAGTCAAGACCCTACACACTGTTTTTTTACAATCGCATGGCACAAGTAACAGCAGTTCCACTCCAAGAATCAACCGCAAAACCCAAAGCATGGGGCGGTGGTCACTCTCCGTTTAACGTGAGCTACGGAAAAATCATGATGTGGTTTTTCCTGCTTTCCGATGCCTTTACCTTCGGCGCCTTCCTGATTTCCTACGGCACGAAACGGTATTTTTCGACAGTATGGCCCGACCCGAACCATGTGTTCCACTCATTTCCGTTTTTCCCAGCGGATGCACAACTGCCCTTGCTGTTTGTGTCGCTGATGACCTTTATCCTTATCCTGTCTTCGGTAACGATGGTGCTGGCCGTACACGCCGGGCATTACAACGACCGGAAAGGGGTGATTAAGTGGCTGCTCTGGACGGTTATTGGCGGTATTGCGTTCCTGGGCTGTCAGGCTTGGGAATGGACACACCTTGGCATGGCCAATGGTGGTCTGATGGGGGCTTTCGAAGATCCCAATACGCCTGTGAGCCACTTGCAGCACTTTTTTGCCCCCGGCGTAAACCTGGCGGCGCAACCCGCAGAGGCGCTTCAGGCAACCAATAACTTCTTTAATTTCTTTTTCGGCATCACCGGTTTCCACGGTTTCCACGTTCTGACCGGAGTGTGCTTTTTGGTTGTGATCCTCATCAACGCGGTGAACGGCACTTACGAGCGCCGCGGCCACTACGAAATGGTGGAAAAAGTAGGCCTTTACTGGCACTTTGTGGACTTGGTTTGGGTATTCGTATTCACCTGCTTCTACCTGCTTTAATCGCTGTTCTCTTTTTCTCACACTAGATTCTTACCGGTTTTTCTTATCATGCTCAACCCGCATACCGATACCGCTCAAACGCTTTACGAAGGCGACCAGTCTAAGCTGTACTCCGGCATTATGGCCCATCACGACCCGGCAGGGTTGCAGGGCGATGCCAGCCGTAAGCAAGTCAGCCGCATCTGGAAGATTACAGCGCTGCTGGCTGTTGTTACCATTCTGGAAGTAGCGCTTGGTCTTTATGGCCACTATCAAGGACTCAACGTTGGCATCCGGAATTTCTTTTTTATCCTGATGACACTGGTGAAGGCCTTCTATATCGTGAAGGTATTTATGCACCTGGGCGACGAGTTCAAAAATTTTGTTACGTTGGTATTGATGCCCTTGATTTTCTTCGTGTGGTTTATCATTGCCTTCCTGGCCGATGGCAGCTTCTGGCTGCACATGAACAAAACCGACCCAACCCGCTTTGGCTCGCATCCATCCAGTCAGACAACGCCGGCCAATTCTCCAAAGCCGGAACCTACACAGTCGCCGGCTTTCCGCTAACGTCTCACACACAAAAATCTCCTTCTATCTATGGCCGTTAAAAGGTCTAATAAAAGGTTTCTTCTTGGAATCGCGGTAGCCTCAGTGCTACCGCTTTCCTTTTATACCATTGCCAAGGTCTTAAAAAAAGATCAACTGAACATGCCGAAGCACTATGTGGCCGAACGGGTGAATGCCCCCGGCGACACCGTCTGGCACACCGTAGCCGACTTTGCCGGCGTAAATCAGGTAGGGCAATCGGTTTCCCTGAATGAAAATCTTTCCGGAAAAATCGTGGCGGTGAGCGCGTTTTTTGCGACTTGCACCGATGTATGTCCAAAACTCAACAGCAACCTGGCGCTCATCCAGAAAGCTTTCCGGCGTACCGCGCAACGGGCCAATGATACGATGGTGCAACTGGTTTCCATCACCACCATGCCGGTGCAGGATTCGGTACCAGTGCTGTGGAACTATGCGCAGCAATACAAAGCCAACCCAGACCATTGGTGGTTTATCCGGGGTGCGAAAGATGCAACCAACAATTACCTGCGCAACGAACTTAAACTTTCCGGCGGCGACGGCAGTGGTGGGGCGGATGACCTGATGCACAGCCAGACGATTGTGTTGCTGGACCGCCACCGCCACATCCGCGGCTATTACGATGGGCTGGACCCGGCCCAGGTCAAGAAATGTGCCGATGATATTGTGCTGCTGGCTCTTGAAAAAGACCGTCGCAAACCTTAGATTGATTTTACCCTTTTCATAACCAGTTCGCTTTCAACTTGTCAGCTCAGTTTCATGGACGCACTCAAAGAAATTGTTCCGGGTAAAATAACACGTAATGTTTCCTACGGACCTCATGCCCGTCAGGTAGCCAATGTCGCGGTGCCTGAATCGGTGGACAATCAAACCAAATGGGTGCTGATCGTGCATGGTGGAGGATGGCGCTATGGCAACAAGAGTTGGATGGATGGTATTCAAAAAATGCTGTACCGGAAAGGTCTTGCTTCCTTTAATATAAACTACCGACTGGCAGGTGAAGGGGTGCGTTACCGCGAGCAGCTGGAAGACGTGACCTTGGCTGTGCAAATGTTGGAAAAGGTGATGCAACAGTTTGGCAATAGCAGCGCTTACTTTTTACTGGGCGAGAGTGCCGGCGGACATCTGGCTTTGCTCTATGGTTACCAGCATCCGGCAAAGATTGCCGGGATCATTTCGCTTAGCAGCCCAACAGACTTTTACACTCAAACTTACTTTGAAAGTCCGTTTTATAAGGCTTCGCGAAATATTGTTGAGCAGATTACGGGGGCGCGGTTGGACCAGCCTGCCGATGCCGAAATCTTCAAACAGGCAAGTCCGCTATTCCATATTCAGCCAGTTCCTACGCTTCTTTTTCAGGGCACTAAGGATCGTGCAGTAGATATGTCGCAGGCAACTACGCTTGCTGCGGCGTTGGAGGCACAGGGGGTTCCCCATCAGCTTGTTTTAATGAAAGGGGCAGGGCATGTTCCCCGCTTGCTGCCTTGGAAAAGCCCGGCTATTTATCGCCATATTTATACTTGGATTCTGGATCATAGCCCGCAATTGCCGTCTGCCACGCCCTGAGCGATTATCCAGAAAAATTCCGGGAAGTCCGGCGTTATCCTTTCCCTATTTTATTAAACGAAATCTACTAAAGAACCGTGTATCCCAATCCTGTTCTCCCCAAGTCCGACCGCAACGCCCGGATACTGATTTTTGCCGTTTCTATTATCGTCTTTATAGCGGTGGTAACGCTTTCCAAAATTCAGTTGAATGTCTCGCTTGGCTTCGATATTCACATCTTTGCGCTCGTTAATGCCGTTATCAACAGCCTGGTTTCGGTGCTTTTAATCGCCGGATTGGTAACCGCTAAAAACCGGAATTATGTAGCGCATAAAAAGGTGATGCTGGCAGCTATCGGGCTTTCGGTTTTATTTTTAATTTCTTATATCGCCCACCATTTGCTTGCCGGCGACACCCGCTTTGGCGACCGCAACCTGGATGGTATTGTGGATGCAGCCGAGATCGCTGCCGTTGGCAACCTGCGACTGGTGTATTTTATTTTGCTAATCACCCACATCCTGCTGGCGGCCATTATCCTGCCGTTTATTCTTTTTACGGCCTACCGCGCGCTGACGGGTGAGTATGAAAAACACCGGAAACTGGCCCGCTATACCTGGCCGCTGTGGCTGTATGTAAGCATTACGGGCCCGGTCATCTACCTGATGATCAGTCCCTACTACACACCGGTGGGCGTGTAAAAATTTCCGGAAAATCGGGGCCTGTTTCCGGAAAAATCAGTAGTAAAGACGCTTTGGTTCTTAATAATAAAACGGGATTCCAAGGTTTACATACGTGAGCACTTTGCGATCGCGGTCGCGGTAGGCCACGCTGATTTCGATGGGGCCAAGGGTAGAGTTGTAAGCCAGCGTAAGCGCGTGGCCGGATAAAAACTTTTTGGCATTCCAACTGCCGCCGCTCCCCAGAAAGTCATACACTGCGCCATTGGTGCGCAGCAGGGCATAAAAATCTTTGGCGAAATTGTAGCGCAGGCCCAGCGAAAAGGCCACCACCGAAGGTGTGCTTTCGGTTCCTTCCTCAGCTCCGGCAAACAAAATCTGGTTGCGCATGGTTCGCGTGAGGCCACCCAGCTGGAAGTTATTGGCCAGGCTGCCGGTTGTGTTGAAATTAACGCCTGACTGAAGTTGCCCCTGTACCACCCATTTGGGGTGAATTTTCCGGTAGGATTCCGCATGAAGCACCAGGCGCTGATAGCCAGCGGTTTCGGTATAGCGATTGCTGTCGGGCGGGGGCTGCATGGCAGTACCAAAGGCTTCAAAATCCACGCGCGGCGATTGGCGGAAGACTTGTGCGCCTTCCAAAGAGATCCGCACGCCGCTGTTGGGATAGCTGTATTGGTCGAGCGTGTTGACGTTGGCTTGCCCGAAAAAAGAGAAAAAAGCATTTTTGCCCCGGACGTCTGCTGCGGTTTGCACCAGCGGTTTGAAGTAGATGTGCTCATACCGCCCGCCGATGCCATAATCAAAATTGCGGTTGCCGGTGTACATCGCTTTGCTTTCTCCCAAAAAATAAAGCTGCCGGTATTGGCCGTTGCGCTGCCCGTCGGTAAAGGTGTTGGTTTTAAAACTTTCGAACTGCGCCTTGGTAAACAGCCCCACGTTTTGGATATAGGAATAATACTGGGCATGCTCGGCTTTGGCCCGCATGTTTTCGCCAATATTCAGGGTCAGACTGCTTTTGGAATAAGGAAAAAGAACGTTCCGGCCGGTCAGGTTTAGCAGCAGGCTGATACCGGCAAAAGAATTGTAATTGATCCCCAGCTGCGTGTGCGAACTTGGATTTTCGATCAGGTCGAAAACGATTTTCTTGCTGCTGGAATCTGCCGCCGTTGGCTGAAGCGAGTAGTAGATACTTTGATAGGAGCGCGAGCCGGCCGCCTTCCGGATAAGGGTATTCAGCGTACTGTCAGTATAGGATTTATGGATTTCAAAACCCGTATTATTCCGGAATTCCGGCAATGTGGTTTTCTCCAGTCCGTTTACTTCCAGTGCGGTAATGTAAACAGAATCTTTTGCCTTTAAAGGCCGCTCATAGGCCAGCGGTTGCGCGCCCCAACGGCCGTTGATAGAATCGGCCAGGCTTTTTATTTGTGCAAAACGGCGCGCGCCCTCAGCAATGCCGGAGTCGATAATGGCGGCCGCATCCCCAAAAGATCCGGTCGAAAAATTGTCGATGGGTTGCTGGATAAATATATCACACAAAGGCACCTGCTTTTTATAATCCTCGGCCTCTTTAAGAAAAGCCAGCTGGAAAAGCACATCTACCAGCGATTTGAGTTCTTCTTTTGTCGCCAGGCCGCCGGAAACCGTACTGCCAATCACAAAATCGGCACCCATTTTCCGGACATCTTCCACCGGAAAATTGCGGATAATGCTGCCATCCACCAATCGCCGGCCATTGATATCTACCGCCGTAAAAACTGTAGGAATTGCCATCGAAGCCCGCACCGCCATCGCCAGGTTGCCGGAATCCAAAACCACGCCTTCTCCTTTTGCGATATCAGTGGCAATGCATTTAAACGGAATCGGAAACCGGTTGAAGTCGGGTTGATTGTGGGCCGGAAAATACACTTTGGCCAGCTTGAGCCACAGCTCTTGCCCGGCCAGTACACCGGCGGGCAGTTGCGGACGCCCTTCTTTAAAAGCAAACTCCAGCGGATATTTGCCGTAGTTTCTTTTTTCTTCCATCGTCAGATTGCGCAGCGCCACCTGATTGCTCAGCAGCAGATCCCAGTCGGTGGTGCGGGCAATGGCTTCAATCTCGGCGCCGCTGTAGCCAATGGCATACATCGCACCCACCACCGCGCCCATGCTCGTGCCGGTGAGATAATCCACCTTAAGTCCGGCAGAGTCAATGGCTTTTAAGAGCCCGATATGGGCCAGGCCTTTGGCCCCGCCACCACTCAGCGTAAGGCCGATTTTGGGCCGGCCCGGCGTTTGCGGGAAAGCCGTTTCCGGTATTGCCCAAAGAAAAACGACTAGCAGCAGCGTAGAAAGTGCGCGCATAAACAGAAAAGAAAAAGCGTTGGCTTTCCCTTTCGCAAAAGACGTACCGTTACCTGTCGGCAAAGTTTTTGCCGGAGGGGCTGTTGCCGGTTCAACCCATCCGGTGTCTGTTTGTTTTCCTACCTTTAAGGCTGCTATGAAAAAACTACTTTTTTCGGTTCTGCTTTTCAGTGCTGCGCCCGCTGCCAACAGTGCCTTTGCGCAGGGATGCAGTGTGTGTACCAAAACCGCTTCGGAGCTGGATGCCAAAAGCGCCCGGGGGCTTAATGGCGGTATTATTTATTTAGCTGCTGTACCCTTAATTGCTATGGGTAGTATTGGTTATGTGTGGTGGCGGCGCAACCGGAGCGTGGGGTAGCACGGCTACTTTCTTTCCGCTGACCTTTATCCCATAAAATCAGCGGGCTTTCTTCTATGCAATGGATTCTTTCTTCTGCCCTTAAAACGGCGACTCTTTCTTTACTTATCTGCGGCGCATCGCCTGTCGTGTATGCGCAGTCGTTTCCTATTGAAGGCGTTTGGACCACTGAAAAAGGCGATTCAAAAATTCAATTCCATAAATCCGGCGGCTTTTACAGCGCTAAACTGATTTGGTTTGCGCCAAAAAACGGTGAAGGAATGGAAACTAGGAAAGATAAACACAATCCTAACGAAGCCTTGCGCACCCGTCCGCTTTTGGGTATCAATATCATAACCGGCCTGCGACATGCCGAGAAAAACGATTATGAAGATGGCAAAGCCTACGACCCAAGCAGCGGTAAAACCTATAGCTGCAAGGTAACGGTCAATTCCAATAAACAACTCACGATGCGCGGCTTTGTAGGCTTTTCCCTGATTGGCAAATCGGTGATCTGGAAACGCGTTTCAAACTAAAGTTATTTCTATGCAATTCCGGGAGGTAGTCGGTCAGCAAGCGGCCAAAAACGGCATTATCCATGCGGTAATTTCCGGAAAATTGCCGCATGCCATGCTGCTTTTAGGCCGGGAAGGCACCGGCGGGCTGCCCTTGGCGCTGGCTGTGGCGCAATATCTTTTCTGCGAAAAGCCCACGGAAACCGACTCGTGTGGCAGTTGCCCGGCTTGTGGAAAAATGGCGCGTCTGGAGCATCCCGACCTGCATCTTTCCTATCCGGTGATCAAGCCCGAAAAGGTGAAAAGCGAGAACCTTACCGCCGACGTTTTTGGGAAAGAATTCCGGAAATTCGTCCATCACAACGCCTACGACACCATCTACAACTGGCTCCAGGCCATTGACGCAGGTAACAAGCAAGGCAATATTCCCGCTGCCGAGTGTCGCAAAATCATTGAAAAGCTTTCTTTCAAACCCTTCGAGGGCGATAAAAAAGTACTCATCCTCTGGGGGGCCGAGTACCTTGACAAGGAAGGCAATATGCTTCTCAAACTGATTGAGGAGCCGCCCGCCGGTACGCATATGATTTTCATCGGCAGCCTCGCCGAAGAAATTTTGCCCACCATCCTCAGCCGGGTGCAAACCGTGCGCCTGCCGCCCCTCTCCAACGACGAAATCATAACGGCGCTGCAAGAAAAAGGCATCGCGGGCGACGCCCGCTCGGCAAGCTTGGCAGCCATCAACGCCGAAGGCTCTTTTGGCGAAGCCCTGCAACTGGCCGCCGGTGGCGGCGACGACCTGTTCCCGCAGTTCCGCGATTGGTTCAACGCCATCTACACCGGCAAAGGCATTTTCCTGACCACCTTCGCCGACACGCTTTCTAAGCAAGGCCGCGAGTCGGCGCGGGCGTTTTTGCAGTACGCCACCCACCTGTTGCAAGCCGCGCTGGTGCAGCACTATGCGCCCGGTGCGCCGCTCCATTTTCCCGCTGAGGAAGCCGATTTTATCCGTCGCCTCGCCGGCCACAAAAGCACGAGTGTAGAAAGCATTTCGGCGATGTCGGAGGCGCTGGCCCACACTGCCCACAGCATTGAAGGCAATGCCAACGCCAAAATCCAACTGCACGCGCTGGGGATTCAGCTAGCGCGCATCGCAAAAGGGGCCGTTGCGGCGTAAACCGGAAACCTCTTTTGCCTTCCGCCTGCAAGGTCGAACACGCAGGTTCGCCCCTACATAATCCTCTTTTGTCTTCTTTGGGCGTGCCCCTTCCCCTTCCTTACGTCAGGGTCCGGGTCGGGCTTTCGGCTTTGCCGTCATCCTGAGCTTGTCGAAGGGGCGCCGCCTCTATCCTTCACGCGGCGAGACGCACAATCAACCAAACCGATAAGGTTTTTCCGGAAATTTCCGGAAAAATTGTCAACACCAGCGAAAGCATCTGCGTTAATCAGCGAGGAAAAGACGGTTTGCAACCACAAACCGCGCGCTCAAAAATCGTATCTTTGCCCATTGCGATTTCGATTGTAAAATTTCCAACAAACGACGTATTGTCGTTGTGTTGTCTCTATAAAAGAACATAAATTATGGGATGTAGCTCTTGCGGCTCCCGTACC
>JAEWBT010000055.1 GCA_023391015.1 Bacteroidota bacterium | reverse complement strand
CACGATTTCCAGTTGCACCGTCGCGTCGAGGGCGGTCGTCGGTTCAACGGCAATCACCAGCGCCGGGCGGTTGCAAAGCGCCATAGCGATAATCACCCGTTGTTTCTGGCCGCCGGAAAGCTGGTGGGGATAGCGGTCATACAGCTTCTCGGGATGGGGCAACTGCACCTTCCGGAGCCATTCTACCGCTTGTTTTTGGGCATTATTTCCGGAATTTTTCTGGTGTTGCCGGATGGCTTCGGTTAATTGGCTGCCCACCGTCATCAGCGGATTCAGCGCGCTCATGGGCTCCTGAAAAATCAAGCCTGCGCGGCGGCCCCGCACGGACTGCCAGTCGCCTTTTTCCAAACGTAGCAAAGCGATGGATGTCTGAGGAACGTTGAGGGTGATATTTCCGGAAATTTCCGCTCCTTTTGGCAACAAGCCCATAATAGCCAGCGCGGTAAGGGATTTTCCGGAACCGCTCTCCCCTACCAACGCCAGTGTTTTTCCGGAAGCTACCGAGAAACTCAGGTTTTTCACGACCGGCGCAGCGTCGCCAAATCGAATGGAAACGTCGGTGGTTTGGAGAACGGGAGGTGAGATCAAAACGGGTAAAAGGGTCTGGGAGGGCCCCTGTATTAAGTCAAAAGCAATCAGTGGGTCAGGTGGCCGGCGTTCACCGACTGCACTTCAGACTTGAAAAGTCTATCAACAGGTCGTCCGAGGACTTGTCAAGTCTTAAACCACTAAAATCGCAGGTGCCGCACGGTTGCCCCTTGGTTGATGAGTTGGCGCAGCGAGTCAATACCGATGCGCAGGTGCAGGTCCACGTAGTTTTTGGTAACCGACACATCGCTTTGGGCGGTTTTTACGCCTTCCGGCGTCATGGGCGAATCCGAAACGAGCAGGAGTGCGCCGGTCGGGATATGGTTGGCAAAGCCAGTGGTGAAGATGGTAGCCGTCTCCATGTCTATTGCCTGGGCACGAATACGGCGGAGGTATTCTTTGAATTCATTATCGTGTTCCCACACCCGGCGGTTGGTGGTATAGACCGTACCTGTCCAATAATCCCGCTCATAATCGCGAATGGTAGTGGAGATAGCCTTTTGCAGGGCAAAGGCTGGCAGCGCCGGAACCTCGGGTGGGAAGTAATCATTACTAGTCCCTTCCCCCCGGATAGCGGCAATCGGCAGAATCAAATCACCCACCTGATTTTTGAGACGCAGCCCGCCACATTTCCCCAAAAACAGTACTGCTTCAGGATGAATGGCACTGAGCAAATCCATGATGGTAGCCGCTGTGGGCGAGCCCATTCCAAAGTTGATAATCGTAATCCCTTCGGCCGTTGCCGATTGCATCGGTTTATCCATCCCCATGACTTCTACGCCGAAACTCTCAGCAAAAAGCTGCACATAATTGCTAAAATTGCAAAGCAGGATATATTTCCCAAAATCTTCGAGCGCTACGCCCGTATAGCGGGGCAACCAGTTTTGAGTAATTTCTTCTTTGGTACGCATAATAGGTTTTCGCCGAAGTTAGAAAAACCACTTTGGAAAAGCGCACATTTGCGGTTATGTTTTCATTACCCCTGCTCTCCGGGCATCTTCGGCTTCGCCGGGCCGTTTCCGGAAATACACAGGTTTTTGACCCCATCCGGCGGCGCTGGGTAGCTTATACACCGGAGGAGGCGGTGCGTCAAAATCTGATTGCCTACTGCCTGGAAAGGATGCATTATCCACCGGCCTACCTGACGGTAGAAAAGGGCGTGGCGGCAGCCGGTATTGCCGCGCGTTTCGATTTGTTGGTTTATAATAAAAACCACCTCCCCTGGATGCTGGTGGAATGCAAAGCGCCGGACGTGCCGGTGAGCGAGGCCACGCTTTTCCAGCTTTTGCGTTATCAGCAGGCACTGGGCTGTCGGTACTGGGTTCTCTACAACGGCGTTTCGTGCTTTTGTGCCGATGCCCAATTTCCCCAAAATATCACCTGGCTTCCGGAATTACCGCCCTTCGAGGGTGTCGTAGGCAGGGCCATCTAAAGCTTGCCGCCCACGCAGAATAACCGGATCGCTGGGGGCCAACACACCGTAGTAGCCATTGCTGCGAAACAAAAAGCGGGCAAGCCGCGCCTTGAGCTGGGTTTGCAGAAACGCATAGGCTACCGGCCGCTTGCTAATGGTTTTAAGAGCCCCCTGGTCGGCTTCAGGTGCCACTCTTTTAAGCGCGCTGACCAACGAGTCGCCAATGGCTTTATCAACGGTCAGTTTTGCAGGTGTTTCCCCTTTCAACCGGGCTGCATTTTGCAGGTAATATTCCCAGGTAACCAGCCCGGCGGTTTCGCCATAGGCCAGCGTCAGGAGGCGACTGTTGAAGGTGATAGAATCATAAGGCACGATTACATCCGGAAAAATACCGCCACCGCCACGCACTTTCCGATGGTGGCTGGTGTAATAAGTGGCTGTATCCAGTCCCTGAACCGAATCGGTTTTTCCAATCAATTCCCCGCTGTAGTAGCGGCTGGCAAAATCTTCTTCGTAGGCAGCACGGCCTGCGGCATAAGAGCGTTGCAGGCTTCTGCCGGAGGGCGTGTAATAGCGGGCTACGGTGATGCGCAACGCCGAACCATCACCAAGGTCAAACTGCTCCTGAACCAAGCCTTTTCCATACGTCCGGCGACCAACCACCAGTCCGCGGTCATTGTCCTGCACAGCTCCGGCGAGGATTTCGGCAGCCGAGGCAGAGCCTTCATCCACCAGAATGGCCAGTTTGCCTTTCTCGTATAATCCCGGCCGCTCAGCCCGGCTAATGGTTTCTTCTGTCCTGCTGCGGGTAATCACGATGGTACCGCTGGCCAGCAACTCATCGGCAATCGCGACAGCTTGCTCTAAATATCCACCGGGATTTTGGCGCAGGTCAATAATAAGGCTGCTAATATTGCGGGCCTGAAGGCTTTTGAGGGCCTGCACAAACTCTTCGTGCGTGGTGGCTGCAAAGCGGTTGATTTTAATGTAACCGGTCTGCGGGTCAAGCAGCAGATTGGCTTCTACGCTGTAAATCGGCACCACATCGCGTACCACGACGACCTTTCGCAGGTGTTTATCAAAGTTAGCCTGCAGGCCCAGGGTAGCCCGGCTCATTTGTTCGCCGCGCAGCATCTGCATGATTCGCTCGGCAGTAATGCCCACACCGGCAACTACACTGTCGTTTACCAAAATCATCTTATCGCCTATCAAAACGCCGGCGCGGTCGGCGGGTCCTCTTGGCACTACCGAAGTTATCTGGATGGTGTCGCGGATAATATCAAATTCGACTCCAATGCCGAAGAAAGAGCCTTCGAGATCGTCGTTCACCGCTTCTAACTGCCCGGCGGGAATGTAGCTGGTGTGAGGGTCTAAGTGAGAAATAATCCCTTCAACCGCGTCGCGGTACAGTCCGTTTACGTCGAGGGTATCAACGTAGCGCTCTTTAATGAGGTCAATAATTTCTTCCAGCCGGTCGTTGCGCTCGATGATGGCACCGATATCGCGCTTGTTGCGCAGGGTATCGCGCAGGTTAAAGCCAATCGTCATTCCCAAAGACAGCACGATGGCAAACAATACCGGCGTCCAGAGGTGGAGGCGGCGTAGCTTTGGTTGACTCATTGAAAAAAAATACCGGCGCGCAAAATTACGGGATTCGCCACGACCCAATAAGAATAAATTTCTATGCCAGCCTTTTCATTTTTTAACCAAACTGGTTGGGAACTTTCTTTGTCTTAACGCATATTTGTAGAGCATAAGCCTCCCTACTATGTCAACGCTCGTACTTGCCGAAAGTGGTTCTACCAAGACTGATTGGCGCATCATCCAGGAAGATAAGGTGATTCATAAAGCCCGGACTTCGGGTATTAACCCGTACCTGCAAGGGGACAACGAGATTGAAAAAATCCTGAAAAAAGAATTTCCGGCTGACCTTGACCTGGCCAAGGAGCCAGAGATTGTTTTTTATGGGGCCGGCGTTGGGAAAGATCAAAACAAGGCCCGTCTTTCAGCAGTTCTGAAGCGTTTTTTTCATACCCCCGAAGCAGAAGTCTTGACGGATATGTTTGGCGCAGCACGGGCACTTTGCGGAAGTGAGAAAGGGGTTGTGTGCATCTTGGGAACCGGTAGCAACAGCTGTTATTACGATGGCGAAGCCATTGCAGATCAGCATCCTTCGCTGGGTTATCTGGCGGGGGATGAAGGCAGCGGCAACCACTTAGGCAAAAAAGTGCTTCAGTATTATGCCTATAAAACTTTTGATGAAGAACTGCTGACTGCCTTTGAGCACGAATGGGGCGAAAATCTGGGCAAGATTCTTACCGAGCTTTATGCCGACCCGTTTCCGAACCGCTACCTGGCGCAGTTTGTAAAGCTCCTCAGCCAAAACCGGGGGCATTTTATGGTAGAGAATATTTTGGAAGATGCCTTTACCGAGTTTTTTCAAAAACATGTTTTTAAATACCGGCAGACGTGGAAAGGCCCGGTTCACTTTACGGGTTCTGTTGCGTATTTATTCCGGGATTTAATCGCTGAAATGTGTCAGCAGCAAGAGATAGAGTTGGGACGTGTTGTTCAGGCTCCTATGGACGATCTGGTGCGATTTCATACTGCCGGATAACCAAAGTTGATATTTAAAAAGAAAGCGCGTTTGAGATTTCTCAAACGCGCTTTCTTTTGGCGCATAGTCGCTTTCCGGAATTCCGGAAATCCTTCTTTTTGTGGGCGTTGCACTTCTTCTCTGACAAATACCTTCTATTTTCAGATAGTCGCTAACGCGCCCCCTTAAAAGTTTCTACAAGCATCAAGTTGCTACGCGAATCACCAGCAATAGTGCATTACCCAGCTTAAAAAGATATTGCCTATTACATCTCTTTTGGGGAAAAGGCAGCGTTGTGATGCACGGAATGCGATTCGAATGCCTGCATCTTCTGGAAATACCTTCTTCCAAATAGGTTTTATTAAGAACAGAAAAGCCCCTGATTGCTCAGGGGCTTTTCTGGTTTCAGGAATTTCCTTGAAGGTTTCCGGAAATCTTAATCTTCTTACCGACGCATGTTCGGGAATGGAGGTGGAACGTTTGAAGGTCCTTCCTCACCGGCGTTCGCGCTGCGGTACATTACCGAATTGTCGGTACCCATGCCACCATATTGGAAGATAAAGCGGCCACGGTCGATACCAGCTTTTTCGCTCATGTACTCAATTACAGAGTTTACGCGATCCCAGCTGCGCTGTTGGGTCATTTTAGAACCAGAGCCGTTGCCGATAATAACTACTTTACAAGTCGGGTTAGCGTTCATTTGCGCAGCCAGCGTAGACAGTTGGCTTTGCATGGCCGGGCTGATGCGGCTGCTACCGGAAGAGAAAGTCAGGGAGCCTGCTCCGATGTTACCGCAAGAGCTGCTAGCTACTTGACCTGTGCAGTTGCAAGGGCATTTACCAACACCGTCAGCGTCAACTGGCTGGCACTCAGTCGGAGTGATCAGTTGCTTGTCAAGGTAGTCCGGAACACCATCGCCATCTGTATCCATTGGGCAACCGTGAGCATCAACTGCTACACCAGCAGGGGTACCCGGGCACTTGTCGAACTGGTCAACGATACCATCACCATCAGAATCAGACAGAACCGGATCCGGCAGGCGCATGTGGCGCGGGTCAGACAGCTCGTTGTAAGCATGATCCAGCGGATTCATCCAGTACAGCGGCTCTACCTGCGTACGACGGCTACCAATATTCAGGTTGATACCAACGTTAGCGTAGTTAATCAGGTCGTTGTCCGGGGAGATGGAGACACCACCACCGGGGACTTGAGAGTACTTCACACCATCAATATTATCCGCAGCATTGCCAAAAGGCATAGTTACACGATCTTCCAACGAGATATTGATGGTCCGGCTGAGGCGGAACTGGAAGCCCAGACCACCGGTAGCAGCCAACAAAGTGGTTTTGCGACCAATGAGGCTATTATTACGATTCTCATTAATTAAACCATCTGTTTCGTAAGAACCATCCAGGATGTTTGTAAGCGCCTCGTGGATGTCTTTACGGTTTTCATGAACAAAACCGGACTTTGTTGTAGCGGTCGGAAAGAACTTAGCCAATGTAGGCTGAGCCGAGAAATTATAACCTTGATATTGTGCATTCAACGCATCAATGCGCGTACCAAAGGCCATAGCAGCTACTCCACCAAATACATAAACGTTCACTTTGGGTTTAGCCTTGTGGAACAGGATATTGGTCAGGTTCGCAACGAGGTCTAAATTAAGGTTATGCGCTTCCGTCCGGTAGTTATAGAAATAGTCGTTATTGTACAGGCCGATAATATTAACAGCATTACCAGCTGCATCCAGACGAGTTGGAACGTTGGCACTAGCAATGTTATTTGTGGCAGGTTGCCATTGCAGACCTTTACCTACGCCGTAGGTGTAATCAGCACGGATGCTAAAGGTGTAACCCAGTGCTTTGCGCAGGTGACCACCAATACCATAGCTACCAAAGTTATCTTTGGTATTGGCTTTTTGCCAGAACATCAGTGTCGGCACATCGCCCAGTACGTTCCACAAACCAGCATGCACACCGATCTCCCACTGGTTGCGGGGTTTCGGCGGGAATGCGTATTCATGGTTCATGTATTGACGGTACTGATTCATACGCCCTGCAGCGTACTTTGTAGAATCAAACACGTCGTAATTCTGACCGCGGTAGGTCATGTCGCGCGTGGTATATGTCGCCGTAGCCATACCATCCTGCGCAGACGCAGTTTGAACGGCAAGGGCAGAACACAGACCAGCTACCAAAAGGTGTTTAGTGTATGCCATAACTTGGAGGTTGAGTAAAAGAGAGGAGGTTTTTATAGTGAGAGATAAGTGCCTTCTAAAAGATTTTATCCGGCAAAGGTTGCACACCAAAACGAAAAAACAAAATTTATCTTCAACTTTTGTTTTCCTCTGCCGCTCCTAACAGAATTATGCCAATGCCGGAAAGCGCATAATGTAGCACCTTTGCAGCCGTTCCTCACCCTTCGTTTCCCCAACCGGCAGCGCACCTTATGGAGTCTGCAAAAAATATCGTCCGGCAAGAACTGGCACTTTTTGAAAAAGAATTTCAGAAAGCAACCCGCGCGTCCAATCCGCTGCTGGAGCGCATCATGCGCTTTATTGTACGCCGCAAAGGCAAAGGATTGCGCCCGATGTACGTGTTCCTCTGCGCACGCCTTGCAGGCGAGGTAACACCTGCCACATACCGCGCAGCTTCGCTTATCGAACTGCTTCACACCGCTACGCTGGTTCACGATGATGTTGTGGACGACTCGGCCCAACGACGGGGATTTTTTTCCATCAACGCCCTGTGGAAAAACAAAATTGCGGTATTGGTAGGCGATTATCTGCTGTCTAAAGGACTCCTGCTTTCCATCGACAACGGCGATTTCCGGATTTTGCAAATCACCTCCCGCGCTGTGCGCGAGATGAGCGAAGGCGAATTGCTGCAAATTGAAAAGGCCCGAAAGTTGGATATTTCAGAAGAAATTTATTTTGAAATCATCCGTGCCAAAACGGCTTCCTTGCTGGCCGCCGCCTGTGCCGCCGGGGCTTGGTCGGCCACAGAAAGTGAGGAAAAAACCGAGATTTTCCGGAAATTCGGCGAAGCGGTCGGCATTGCTTTTCAAATCAAAGACGACCTTTTCGACTATGGCACCGCCGATGTGGGGAAGCCAACGGGCATTGACATCCGGGAAAAGAAAATGACTCTGCCGTTGATTTATACCCTGAATACGGTGAGCAAGGAAGCCCGGCGCAAGATTATCTACGGCGTTAAAAATCACAACACCGATAAAAAAGTGGTTGCCGATATTATCCGACAGGTTGTGGAAGCCGGCGGCATTCGCTACGCAGAGGAAAAAATGAATGATTACCGGGCCGAAGCTATCAGGATGCTGCAAGTTTTTCCGGATACCGAGGTAAAACGGGCGCTGGAAGAACTGGTCAATTTTGCCATCGACCGTAAGATTTAAAACGTCTCCAGTCAACGCAGTGCGCCTGAATTTCCCGGAAATAAAGAAGTTTTACAGGGAAATTTCCGGAAAAAGAGCCGCTCTTTCCGCATTTCAGCGAACGCCTTCCACAATCAGCCGCGCCGCCTCTGCCGAAGCATCGGTGCTGCCCAGCAAATTCCACAGCTCTTGGTAGTGTGCCAGCATTTGCGCGCGTTCCGGCGATTCCGCGTCCGTAAGTTTTTTCAGTTCGCGGGTCAGGGTCGCTTCGTTGAGCGCATCCTGAATGAGTTCCGGAACCACCGGCGCATCCAGAATCAGATTGACCAGCGAAATATATTTCACTTTAATCAAACGCTTGGCCAGCTGATAGGAAATTGGGTTGCCCCGGTAGCAAACAATCTGCGGCACGCCGAAAAGTGCGGTTTCCAGCGTAGCGGTACCACTCGTTACCAGCGCTGCCTGGGCGACTTGCAAAACCTCGTAGGTTTTTCCGGAAACAATCTTCACCGGCAGGTTTCCAGCCAAGCCTTCATAAAGTGAAAGCGGCTGGGCAGGTGCAGCCGCCACCACGAACTGATGCTGAGGAAAATGTCCCACAACAGACAGCATCAGGGGTAACTTCTGGCGGATTTCCTGCGCGCGCGAACCGGGCAAAAGCGCGATGACCGGCTTTTCAAAGCGGACCGAAGGGTCTATCGGTTTTTCTTTTTGCGCCGCTATGGCACCAATCAGTGGATGGCCCACGTAGGCCACTTCCATGCTGTGTTTTTTGTAAAAATCTTTTTCAAAAGGCAAGATAACCAGCATTTGATCCACATCGCGGCGCAGTGCTTCCACGCGTCCTTCCTTCCATGCCCAGATTTGTGGCGAGATGTAATACACCACGCGAATGCCCTGCGCTTTTGCCCACTTGGCAATCCGCATATTGAACCCCGGATAATCAATTAAAATCAACACATCGGGGCGATACGCGAGGATATCTTCCTTCGCCAGGCGAATGTTCCGCAGGATGGTTCCCAAGTGCTTGACCACTTCCACAAAACCCATAAAAGCCAAGTCGCGGTAGTGTTTCACAAGCGTTGCTCCGGCAGCCTCCATGCGGTCGCCGCCCCAGGCGCGGAAGTCGGCCTGTGGATCAGCGGTTTTCAACGCGCGAAGCAATGCTGCTCCGTGCAGGTCGCCGGAGGCTTCGCCGGCCAAGACGTAGTAGCGCATGGAAATCTTTTTTGAAAGAAGGGGGAATTACAGACGAAGGTAAAGGTGTCTTTAAAGTTCAAAAGCATAAAACCTAAATGCCCTGCGGCGGTTATTCTAAACAGCTTCTTAGCAATAGTGCAGCCTAATTTTGCGCTTTCGTTTGTATGGAACCGATTGTTTCCGGAACGCCCGGTTTTACCCTGATTGCCGGCCCCTGCAGTGCCGAATCGCACGAGCAGATTTTGGCAACCGCTGCCGGACTGGCCGGGCTGCCGTTGCGGTATTTCCGGGCAGGCGTCTGGAAGCCACGCACCCGGCCCGGCGCTTTTGAAGGGGCAGGAGCAGTGGCGCTTTCCTGGCTGGCCGAGGTTAAGGAAAAGTATGGCTTTCCAATTGTGGTGGAAGTGGCCGATGCCGGTCATGTGGAAGCGGCCTTAAGGGCGGGTGTGGATGCCGTGTGGATTGGCGCGCGCACGACGGTAAACCCGTTTTCGGTGCAGCAACTGGCAGATGCCCTGCGGGGCGCGCCGGTGCAGGTTTTGGTAAAAAATCCGGTTATTCCCGACGCCGATCTATGGCTGGGCGGCATTGAGCGGATGGAGCGGGCCGGTTTTTCGGATGTATGGGCCATCCACCGGGGGTTTCCGGTCTATGGCGCAGCCTCTCCTTACCGCAATCCACCGTCCTGGGCCGTGCCGATTGAGTTGCGCCGCCGCCGGCCCGACCTGAGAATCATCTGTGACCCCAGCCATATTTCCGGAAAAAAGAGCGGCATTGAACCGGTTTCTCAAAAAGCCCTGGACCTCGGGTTTGATGGGTTGATGATTGAAACGCATGTGCAGCCCGAAAAAGCCCTGAGCGATGCCGCGCAACAGGTAACGCCGGAAGCGTTGCGGGCGCTTTTATCACGGCTGGTGGTACGCCGGACGCCTTGCGAAGGCAACGAGCAACTTCTGACCCTGCGCGGACAGATGGACGCTATCGATGCAGAAGTGGTTCACCTGCTCGGGCGTCGGGCTGATTTGTCGCGGCAAATTGGCGAACTCAAGAAAGAGCAGGGCATGACCGCTTTTCAGCCGGAGCGCTGGCGCGAGATTATTCAGAGCCGCAGCGAATGGGCTCTTTTTCATGGGCTGGAGCCGGCCGAGGTGCTGGATTTGTTTCAGCTAATTCACTTAAGCAGCATTCAAAAGCAACTCCGGGTTATGGGGCCGGGTCATGAGGAGCTATAAATAATCTAAAGGCTCCCGAGCGCTTATCAGGAGCCTTTAGACCTCACTGTTGTAGTTCCGGAATTACACTAAGCATTATTTTTCTTCCCAGCTAAATTCCGTTGTAGCCGTCTGATTAAAGGTGTTCATATCCGGATACTTTACCCCAGTCATATTAAGGTTTGCATTGGTGGAGAAGCGAAGCTTGTCGTTTTTCTTGGAAACAAATATTTTTCCGCCGGTACCGTAATAGTAGTAATAGGCACCGCCTCGTTCTTCTGTGATTTGTACCAGCACGCTGTCAGAGCTGCTTGTAGGCACATCGCGTCCGACTGCCACCTGAAATTCTTTGTATTCGCCTTCCGGGACCATATCGCGAACCTTTTTTCCGGAATTCCAGGTTAAATCCAAACGGGAGTAAGCTGAGGTATTGCCAAAGGGTTTTGACACACTAAAGGTATTCCCTGCCATATTGGAGTTTCCGGCATCGGCGCTGTTGGTATTCATTACTGAGTTTAGCTTCCAGTAATTGGTGGCAGGCGGTACAAAACCATTATTATTGTTGTTATTATTTCCATTATTATTGTTGTTGCTACTCGTTTTGCTTTCGTCTTTTTTGCAGGAAGCAAACGCGGCCAGGCAGGTCAGGATCAGGAAGGCTTTTTTCATGGCTTGAGAATTGAAAAGGAGGATTTGGAATTCCAGCCAGAACGCTTGGTTCGATATACAGCCTGTTTCCAGAAAGTATAGCACAGGCGCTCTGGTTGAGTAGGAGAAAAGAGAGATGAATTATTCAAAAACGATGCGGCCTGTGTGGATACGGCGGCCTGATGCGCGTACTTCCAGGAAATACATACCGGCGGGCAATTGCTGCCGCTGAAGCGTTGCTTCGCCATTTTGGACCGCTGCTGTGCGTAGTATTCTTCCGGTCCTGTCATAGAGCACACAAGACAATTCTTTCTGCGTCGCCAGATGTGTTGGAAGCCGCAACTGCACCCATTCCCCTGCCGGGTTGGGAAAAACTTCAAAGTCATCCGAAGCCAGGTTCTCAACGCCTGTCGTTCTACTGCCGCCAATCAGGGTCAGCTTTCCACCCGAGTCCTGATTCCAAGAAGCCAGGTAGGCCAACGGTGCTGTTGTAAACCATTGATAGGCGATCTCGCCGCCAATCCATACGTACTTCATCCGCACGACGTTTGTATAAATCCCACGGGGTGTTTTTAAAGTTCCGAAACCGTCATAAGTCATGGTATAGGCATCAGGAGCACTGCCATTTTTCTGAAACGTATCCGAAACGCTGTTGCCGAATGCAAAAGGAAATGGAATGCGAAGCTTGGAATTGAGATTATAGTTGTACATCGTGTTGGCTGCACTGTATTCAGAAGCCAGGATATACAAACCGGAATTGTTTTTGAGCAAATACTCATACATAGAAGAAGTACTGCCAAAAGGAGTAATCTCAAAAGCCTGCGTAGCCGTAGGAAAAGTGCTGCTGTAGGGGGTGTTTGAAGGTGCCACAACCTTTCCAACCCCGACCGGCGCCAATGGTACATTGCTGAAATCCCAGATAACGCCATTGCCGGCGACACCCGGCGCAACGCCCGCTGCGAACGAGATGGTGTCTGTGGTGCCAACCGGGGCCATATTCAATGACGCCGTTAGAACGGTTTGGGCACCGGCCTGACAGAAGCCGGAACAAAGCCCGAGGAGTAGAAGTGCTTTTTTCATAACAGGAAATTTTAAGTTTTCAAAACTATTTTTCCTGCATCACCCAGAAAATATGAAAAAAGTAGTAGCAATGGCCTTTATCTCCAGGTAGCATGCAGCTGCCTTATTACAGTATGACGACTAAAAAAACTACAGGAATTTCCGGAAATACGGCTGTTTGGGTGTTCTGGAAACAACCGCAAACCGGCCTTTTCAAAACGGAATATCCGTTATCCTGCGTCAATGCAGCCCTGCTTTTCGAATGGCTTCACTGCGATTGTGAACATGCAGCTTTTCGTAGATGTTGCGAACATGGGTACGAACGGTTTCCACCGAAACAAACAGTGCAGCGGCAATCTCTTTGTAGGAATGACCCTTGGAAAGATTTAAAAGCACTTCGCGCTCGCGCAGCGAAAGACCTTCCATTGGACTGTGATAGGTAATATTTTCTTCCTGAAAACTTGCAACCACTTTACGGGCGATCTGGCTGCTCATCGGCGAGCCGCCACGCTGCAAATCCTGCAAAGCTTCAATCAGTCGCGGTGCCGTTGTGTTTTTAAGAACATAGCCGGAAGCACCGGCCTTGAGGGCACCAAACACCCGTTCAGAATCATCAAAAGAGCTGAGCACCATAAACTGAATATGCGGTCGCATCGCTTTCATTTCTGCAATGAATTCAATGCCGCTTTTTCCGGGAAGCTCAATATCACAGAGCAGGAGCTCGACCGCATCGCAAGTCCCGCACGCAAAGGCATTGGTGGCTTCCTCAGCGCTCGCAAAGGTGGTACACAGGTCAAATTCCCCGGAGCCGGCAACAAGCGCTGCCAGGTAGTTGCGGACGGTTTCGTCGTCTTCTAAGATTGCTACGCCTGTCATTTTCCAAAAATACTTTTTCCTGTTTGGTAGGTCCGTGTGAAAAAAGTAGTAGCCAACCTGCGCTTCCTGGGTTTGCAATCGCCCTCTCCGAGCGGAATGCCAAAGAAAATGCAGGTATTACCGGGCACAGAAGTGTACTCAAAATAGCCTCCGATATCGCTCATACGCCGGCGCATATTACGCAACCCGTTGGCACCCGTGCGCACCGGAGCAGGTGCAAAACCTCGCCCATTATCGCACACCCGGAATTGCAATTCCTGATTGTCTACTGTTGCGATTATAGACAGACGACTTGCACCGGCGTGTTTCAGCGCATTGTTTACGGCTTCCCGGACGGTAAGGTACAGGTTGCGTCTTTGACCATTCGAAAGCCGGTATTCCGGTATAGTTTCCGGAAAAAGAATCTCATAGTCCAAGGCATAGGGTTCCATAAAGGCGTGGATCTGCTCGCGCAGGTAGGCCAGCAGGCTATCGAGACGGTCGTTATCGGGGTGCAGTGCCCAGACAATTTCACCCACGTTTTGCACCAGCCCGCGCGCCGCCTGCGCAATGTTTTTCATTTCCGGAATTTTCCCTTCCCGCAGGTTCAGCATTTCCGTCATCATGGCAATACGGGTTAGCCCGGAGCCAATCTCGTCGTGCATATCGCGGGAGATGCGCGCCCGCTCCTCCATCAGAGCTTTTTGCTGTGCAATGATGCGCTGCTGTTGCTGAAGCTTTCGGCGAAAAGCTGCGTATAAGAGCGATGCCAGCATCAACACCAGTAAAACCCCGAGGCCTGTGTAGAAAAGGGGCGTTTTCCAGAAAGGGGCCCGAATATGAATCGGGAAAGTGAGGTCTTCGCTCCACAGGCCGGCTGCATTGCGGCCCCGGATGTGCAGCTTGTAGTGCCCGGGTGGCAGGTTGGCATAATGCGCTTCCGGACCATCTTGCGTCATCCAGCCGCTATCCCAGCCTTCCAAAAAACAACTCAACTTGTTGGCTTTTGGGCGGGTATAATCCAGAACAGCCATCTGGAAGGAAAGGTCATTTTGATTATGGGATAATTCCAGCGGTCGCCTAGGATAAGCTAGCTGCCGCTGCCCATTTACCAGCAAAGAGCTGAGCGCTACCTGCGGTGGTGGGCCAGCAGCGGTGTCAGCGCCCGGCTTTATCCAGTTAAAGCCGTGAATCCCGCCAAAATACAGTGTTCCGGAAGGTCCCTTATAGAAAGCACCACTGTTGAATTCATTGCTTTGCAGCCCATCGGCGTGGGTATAGGAAACAAACTGTTCCTTCTTTGGGTCATAGCAAATAAGCCCACCATTGGTGGACAGCCAGAGGCGATGCCGGTTATCATCCAGCAAGCCATACACATAGGCATTGCTCATGCCTTCGTCGGTGCCTTTAAAAGCAGCAGATCCGGTGCGGGTGTTCAGACGGGCCAGACCATTGGTGGTGCCGGCCCACAGGATTTCCGGAATTTGGCTATCGCAGTGCAGACCACGCACCTGCAGGCCGGCAAAGTATTGGCGCTCTACCAGCAAACTGTCGCCCACACAGCGCAGGTGCAGCAGTCCCTGACCATTTACAGCCGCCCAAATGCTGCCATTGGGCATCTGACAGAGGTTGCTTGTAAAACTAGTTAGCCGGGCATCTGCCGCAAAGCTGCGGCCCGTCCAACCCTCTTTCCAACGCCGGAAAAGCATCAGCCCCTGGCGCGAAGCGGTGAGCATCCGTCCATCCTGAAGCGGAAGAATATCGATTCCATAACTCTGCGGCACTGTAGAAGCCGGTACCGGATTGCGGTATAAGTCTGTAAAGCGCTGGCTTTCCGGATCGAAAAGCGAAAAGCCGCTAGCGTGTCCTATCCAAAGTTTGCCGTCTCCATCCGGAACGATTGCATTCACCACCTGCAACCGTTTGCCATGTTCGCCGTTCCGGATTACTTTTTCCAGCCTTCCGGTATGCCGGTTCATGATGCCAATGCCATCAGCATGGATACCGAACCAAACTTTGCCAGCAGAATCTTCGTAAAAGCAACGCACGAAAAAGCCTTTTATTTCCGGAAAATCGCTTTCGTGCATGGGGAACAGCCCGAAACGGGGCGGCTTCAGGTCCAGACGGGCTGCACCGCCGCCGTCGGTTCCTACCCAAAGATTGTCGGCGCGATCTATAAAAAGAACGGAAGTGAGGTCGGTAGGCAACGATGCAGGTTGGATGCTGTTGTGACGATAGGCGGTGAGGGCACCGGTAGCCGGCTGATAGCAATACAGGCCGTTGGCAGCGGTTAGCTATCCAGACGCGCCCCCAGCGATCGGTGAGAATACGTTGCGGATTGGGCTCTGCTTCCTCAAAAGGAATGGCTACGCGGCGGGCTGTTCGGGTGGCACTGTCGTAGTCGATCAGGCCATCCGCATCTGGCATAAAATGGTGTCCCTGGCCAAAGCAGATGATGGTCGCCGCTGTTGGCTTTGAGCCTTTCTCCCAGGCTGTTGTTTCCGGGTTGAAAAAGTAGAAAGGCCCGTTCCGGCTGCGTTTTGTCCAAAATTTATTGCCCGGTCCTTCCGACAATCCGCAGTAGTACCGACTATCTACCACATGAAGCGAATCGGGCAGGGGGAAATACCGGATTTTGTGTTTTTGAAAATCATACTGTAAAACCCCTTTTCCGGAATGCCAGGCCCACAGGCCGGAGCCGGTGATTTTCATCAAGGTATAGTCCTGCCACTGATTGGTTGTTAATACGGTTTGTATTTTCTTATGCCCCCTCACATACCCGTGCAGGCCTTTCTCATTAGCAAACCAGATGTTGCCTCCATAATCCTCCCAAATCTTGCTGCGGACATAAGAAGCTGGGGGCGCGCCTTTAGCCGTAGCCACCCAAAACCGTTGTACGGCCTGCCCATCAAAGCGGTTAAGGCCATCGCCCGTTCCAATCCAGATAAATCCTTGCCGGTCCTGATAAATAGCCGTAACGGTACTTTGCGAAAGCCCTTCATTGACGCCCAGCATCTCAAATCGCGGCAAGGGCAGCCCCTGCGCACAGCAATGCGAATGGGAGATCTTCCACCCCAAAAGCACAGCTACCAGCAGGAAACGATACATATCCGTTAGGTTAACGGCTAAGTTACGTCTCTGTCAAGAAGTTTCTTAAGCAAGGGTCTTTTGCTATGGCAATGGGCCGAAAAAAGTACACCCTCTGCGCACCCAAGCTCATAAAGCGCCGGCAGCGTTAAGCCTGCCAGATGTGCCAGCTTTCTTCGGCCTGGATGTGCAGCATTTCCAGTCCGTTTTTCACGCGGCAGCCCCGCTGCAAGCCTTCTTTCATAAAAGCCGTTTCCGCCGGGTTGTACACCAGGTCATAAAGCAGGCTTTCGGGCCTTAGCAAGCTGTAATCCAATGGGGGTTTTTCGGCTATTTCCGGAAAAGTGCCCAGTGGTGTCGTGTTAATCAGAAGTGGATATTGATCAAGCAGTTTTCCGGAAATATCCATGTACGAAAGACTTCCGCCTTCCGCCTTTCGGGATACGTTTTGAAAAGGAATGTTCAGCTGAGTCAGCGCATACGCGACAGCTTTGGCTGCGCCGCCAGTCCCAAGAATCAGTGCGCCTTCGGGTAAGGATGGAGACCAGCCGGGAAGGCTTTTGCTAAACCCCAGCCAATCGGTGTTGAAACCACGGAGCGTGCCATCTGCTTCTACCCGGATGCAGTTTACCGCGCCAATGGCGGCAGCGTGCGGGTCCAGGTGGTGCAGAAAAGGAATAACGGCTTCTTTATGGGGAATGGTAACGTTGAGTCCCCGGAGGTCATGAGACTGTATCAATGCCGGAATCGCAGCAGCCTGCTCCAGCGGATAAGCGTCGTAGCGCGCGCTGATAGCTTCTTTCCGGAATTTCTCCCCAAAAAAAGCGGGCGAAAAGGAGTGGCCGAGGGGGTATCCTGCCAAGCCATAACGGGCGGATAAATGGCCCCAATTTCCGGAAATCATCTGCTACTGCCGGACTACTTTTTCTGTTTTCAGCAGTTGCCCTTCCGCATCGCTTAAACGCAGGAAATAAATTCCTTTTGCCAGTGTTGAAAAATCAATCTGCCGGACGTTTTTACCGGAAAACAACGATCTGCCGGAAAGATCCATCAAAACCGCATTCACGGCAACCGGCGACTCAATGGAAAGCACGTCCCGAACGGGATTGGGATACAGGTGCAGCGCCTCTGGATCCACAGCAGCTACCGAAAGGCTGGAATAATATTCGGGCGCGCTGGTGCCTTCACAGCCGTGCCCATCGGATATTTTTACAGTATAAGAGCCAATGGCGCTCACCGTATGTGACCGGTACACTTCGCCCGGAATCGCAGTGTTGTTGAGATACCATTGATACACAAAAGCCTGCGCATTGGCTACCCGCAACACCAGTCCGTTGCGCGTTACGACCGGCTGTGGCACCGGATAAACCGTAACCGGAACGATGGCCGAAGTGGCTGTACACCCATACGCGTTGGAGGTCCGGATGCGATAGGTTCCGGAAGTAGATACCGTTTTGTAAGGGTCGTTGTCCTGCGGGCGCAACACGCCGTCAATAATCCATTGCAGCAGGTTTCCTGGCTCCGTTTGGGTGTTGAGTACAACCGAACTGCCTTCGCAAAAACTGACAGCACCCGTGAATGTAATATTGGCTGTTGGCGTTGGGTTAACGGTCAATGTTACCGGCGCGCTGGTATCGCTTTGGCAACCGTTGCTGTCGGTAATCTGAACGCTGTACTGGCCGCTGTAAGTGCGCGCCACATAGCGTGCGGAGGTGGCACCGGGGATTGCTGCATTATCGAAAAACCATTGCCACTGGGCGGCATTGGGCGTAGTGGTTTGCAAGACCAGCGAGTCGTTGGCACAGCGGGTGGCGTTGACAGCCGGCGCGATAGCAGCCACCGGGGCTGGGAAAATCTGAATATTTCTGGGGTCAGATGTATCAGCGCAGTTGTTGGCACGGTTAACGACAAACAAGCGATATACACCGGGCGTTGTAACGGTGTAACTAACCGTAGTAGCACCGGCAATCGGCGTGTTAGACTGAAGCCATTGGTAGGTATAATTTCCGGAAGTACCATAGAGCGTCAGGCTACCGCCGCCACAAAGGCTGGAAGGCCCCGGCGGGGTAATATCGGAGTTGACCGGCTTTACCGTTACAGATAACACAGCCGAAGTATCGCGTCGACCATTGGCTGAGATAATCACCACCCGATAGGAACCCCCAATTTTAACGACTAAGGAAGATCCCGTTGCAGCACCCGGCGCTGGCCCTCCGCCCCGCAGCCATTGATAAGAATAAGAAGGATCCTGAGGCGAAGCCGTCAGCACCACAGAGTCTTTATTGCAAAAGGTAGTTGGGCCATTGGCCGTAATCGTCGGGGAGACCTGGGCACTGGCCGCACTCGCTCCCAAACACAAAAACGCGCCTGCCAGAAATTTCCGGAAATCCAATTGCATGGTATCAAAAAAAAGGATTTCAAAGATAAGCTGCAGGAAACATTTTATGAAAATAAAATGCGGTTTGTATTGCCGGATGGCTTATTTCTGACTTTCCTTCTTGTCCTCTTCTTTTATTTCTTTATACTCCATGTCCTTAATGCTCGCCTCGATGCGCTCTTTCTTAAGCCCCTGGCGCAACAGTCCAAACAGCGACATATAAACATTGGCAATCCACACCCAGGTAAACCCTGCAATCAGATAACCGCGCCAATCGGGCATCAAAAGCTGGTAGCCGGTAATGATTAAGAAAAAGATGGTAACATAGTGGCTGAAACAGTATTCACAGGTAAAGAGGTAAAAAAACTTTCTTTCCAAAAGTGTTTTGGAAGAATGGGATTTCCTGGCGGCCCACTCGCGGGGTTCCCGGAAAATCTCTTCGTGCGTTACCGTCCAGGCAATGCAGGCAATCGCCAGGGGAATAACAAAGATTTCTACAAGGTTTTCGGAGAGCGTCATGTCGTACAAACAAGGAAGGGTCCGGCGTTGGCGAAGACAATAATTATACCCTCAGAAAGCAGCACAAATAAAGGCAAAAAATATTTCAAAAAGAGAGGTTACCTTTCTCTGCTTTGAGGATAAACAGCAGTTCAAAACCTTTTTTACACCAACCAAACCATGAAACTCGTAAAATTCAGCTTCCTCGCTCTGGCTCTGGGCGTTTTCGCTACTTCCTGCACCAGCACTACTGAAGAGAACACTACTGTAACGACCGACTCTACTGTAATCGCTCCAGAAGTGACTGCTCCAGTTGTAATGGACACAACTATGGCTGCTCCTGCTACCACTACTACCACTACTGATAGCATGGCTACTATGACTCCGGACGGTGCTACCAACACAACGACTACCACCACTACCGAAGTTAAGAAATAAGTTATTTCTCTCTTCTCTTTCTTCTGGAAAGAAAAACCACCTCTTCTGAGGTGGTTTTTTTGTTTTAAGAAATAGAGCACTTCCGGAAAACGCCGCGATTACCGGCTCCTCAGAACCGCTCCAGCTGGCAGTTGATGATCCTTCCGTCGGTAATCTCGTATTTCGTTCCGTCCTTCTCGGCTATTCCGGAAAAAGTGCCTTCCACAATGCGGGCTGTGGTGTCAAACCGGGTGATGTTGACAGCACCGGACTGGAAAATGGCCATCTCATAATCACAGTAATGCGGCGCATACACGCCCTGCGCTTCGCTGTTATTGACCACCGCTTTGGAGGTCATCACGCGGTTTCCGGTGCTCCAGCCGCCCACGTTCAGATTCACCGTCCGCCCGTCTTTGTGCATAGAGGAAGTGATGTTGATAATGGGGAAGCCAATGGCGTCGCTCCAGCTACAGGTGTGGTTGATCGTATTGACCTGCGTGCCGTTTACTTTGAACGTAATACGGCCTTTGGCGACGTCCCAGGAGCCGCCGCAGCCGTTGATGGCTGTGTTATCATCGGGGTTGCTGCCGTTGTTGTTGGAATTGTTGCTGTCTTTGTTACAGGCGCTGCAACTATAAAGCGCTGCGACCAGCAAGAGGGAAAAAACCTTTTTCATGTGTGGAGATTAGGGTTTGGTAATACACCACAAACCTACCCGACCACATGAGGCCCGGCAATCACCTGTTTGGGGGATTTTTCCGGAAATCAAGCTTCTTTTTGCGGAAACTTTAGATCTTCCGGCAGGGCTTCGCTGGCCGGGGTAGGCTCCACATATTCAATCGTTCCAAAGTCTTTAAGCTTTGGCAATTCCTCGCTGGAATTGATGCCGAGATAATCCAGCAAATACCGCGATGGCATGTAGAGGAGCGGCTTTCCGATGGCGTCTTCTTTTCTGCCGGAAATGATAATCAGTTCTTTTTCCAGCAGCTTTTGAATGGCGTAGTCAGCGCTCACCCCACGAATGAATTCTATCTCGCCTTTGGTAACCGGCCCGCGATAGGCAATGATAGAAAGCGTTTCCATTGCCGCCGGCGACAGCTTTTTCAGGTGCTTTTCGCCGGTCAGTTGCAGAATGGTTTTGTGGTATTCCGCTTTGGTGAGAAACCGGAATCCGCCGCCGCTTTCCACAACTTCAAACGGAAACTCCAGGCTGGCGTATTTCGCTTTAATCTCCTCTAATAATTCCCGGACATTTTCAGTAGATATTTCCGGAATTTCCGGCTCGCGAATGGCGTTTAGGTAGGTGCAGAGGTCTTCGGCAGATAAGGGTTTGTCGGCGGCGAAAAGCAAGGCTTGCAGGTGGCGGGAAAGCATGAAAAGCGAAAGTAGCGCAAAGCGTAATGGAACGTGGATGACGCGGATTGCCACAGATGAAAAATCCGTGCAAACCCGCATCTATCCGTTTTATCCACGTTTCATACTTAAAAAAAGAACGCGCCTTTTAGCGCGTTCTGATTCTTAAAAATTTCCGGAAATTCTAGAAAAACAGCACCTGCGGCACGATGCCAAGTAGAATCACCAGGGCACAGGTCACGCCCAGCATAAACTTGTTGGAGCCGGTGACCTCGCTTTTAAATTCCGGCGTGCCTTCTTTAAAATACATGGCCATAATCACCCGGAAATAATAGTAGGAACTGACCGCCGCCATCAGCAGGGCAAAAATCACCAGCCACAGCATATTGCCTTGCTCAATGGCCGCACGCAGCACCCAGTACTTCGCCATAAAGCCACCCGTAAGCGGAATGCCGGCCAGCGAAAACAGAAAAATAGCCGCCACAAATGCCAGGAACGGATTGGACTTTGCCAAGCCGTTAAAGCCGTCGTAGGTGTAGTCTTTGAGTTTGACCAGAACGGTGAACAAGCCCACGGTCGCAATCGTATAGGCCACGGCGTAGAGCAAAATGCCCTGCCGCCCGGTTTCGCCCACGCTCATCACCGCAAACAACATAAAACCGGCCTGCGCAATGGACGAATACGCCAGCATCCGCTTCACGCTTTGCTGGAACACCGCCGTCAGGTTGCCGACCAGCAGGGTCAGCGCCGTGATGATGGAAAGCACCAGCACCCACCGCGGTGAAAGCTGGGCAAAGCTGCCTTGAAAGAGACGAATGAATCCAAAGAAAGCTACCACCTTGCCAATCGTAGCCATGTAGGCGGTGAACGGCGTGGGTGCCCCGTCGTACACATCGGGCGTCCAGAGGTGGAAGGGCGCAGCGCTCACTTTAAAGCTCATGGAAACGAGCAGGAGCAGCAATCCGGCAAGCCCCATCACGTTGATGCCCGCTTCGGTAAAGAAATTAAGCTGGTGAACGTTGAACGAGCCGGAAGCGCCGTAAATGAGGGTAATGCCCATCAGCATAATGCCGGTGGAAAACGCGCCCATCAAAAAGTACTTCAGCGAGGCCTCGGAGCTTTTCAGGTTGCGCTTGTCCACGCCCGCGAGGATGTACTGCGGGATAGACAAAATCTCAATTCCGAGGAAAAACATCAACAGGTTGTTGAACGACGCCAGCACGTAGGCGCCGGCCAGCACAAAGAAAATGAGCGCAAAATAATCAGCCACATGGCTGCCCACGCGCAACACTTCCCGGCCCAGCAGCAGGGCGTAGATAAGGGTGCAGGCCGTCATCAGGGTGTTGAAAACCACGGTCGTGCGCTCAAACCGAATCATGTCGTTGAAAAGCGGCACCACGATGCCGTCGGGCACGTTCAGGAGATCCCAGATATTGACGCCCAGCACCACCACCAGCAGGACCTGCGCCAGGGTAACGGCTGCCTTTTTATCGCGCAGCGCAAACCCGGCAAACATCATCAGGACACCGGAAATGATTGTGGCTATTAAAGAATTCATGTTGAAGACAGAGACAAAAGACGAGAGACAAAAGACGAAAGAGAAATCAAATTTCAGAACCCAAAGTCCAGGGGCCAAAGGCTAGGGCCCGAATTCCGGAAATCAACCTGACCAATCAATCCATGAAATATAAAACATGAAACATGGCTACATTCCGGCCAGGTTAATCAGCGGTTGGGGATAAAAGCCAAGGAAAAACACCAGCGCCAGCATCAGGGCAAGGCCCAGCCACTCGTTGGCCGTGAGGTCGTGCAGGGAAATTTCTCCCGGAACAGAAGCGGTTTTCGGTTCGCCCCAGGCCACTTTTCCAACCATACGCAGCGTGTAGGCCGCACCCAGAATAATGCTACTTCCCGCCAACACCATAAATAGGATGTGATAGGCCGAGGAGCTTTGGAAGAGGCCATGGAACAACATAAACTCGCCCACAAAACCGGCGGTCAGCGGCAGGGAAACGTTGGCAAAGGCCAGAATCACCAGCGCGGTGGCCATCTTCGGCATCGTGGAGGCCATGCCGCCCAGCTCCTGCATGTTGCGGGTGCCGTAGCGGTTCTCAATAAAGCTCACCAGCAACCACAGGCCGGTAATGATAACGCCGTGGGTAAACATCTGCACCTGCAAGCCAATCATAGACGGCTGCGTTCCGGAAAACAAGGCCGTAGCCATCAAGCCCATGTGGGCGATAGAGGAATAGGCAATCAACCGCTTGAGGTCGGTTTGTTTTAAGGCAATCACGGAAGCGTAGATAATGCCAATTACGCATAAGGTCGTAACTGCGTCGGACCAATAGGCTACGCCCAGCGGAACGGTCGGCAACAGCCAGCGCATCGCGGCAAATAACCCCATTTTCACCATCAGCGCGCTCAGCACGATGGTCACCGGCGTAGGCGATTGCTCGTAGGTGTCGGGCTGCCAGGTGTGGAACGGAAAGATGGGCATCTTCACCGCAAAGGCGATAAAGAGCAGCACAAACAACGACGATTGCTCCTGACTGCCCAGCAAGGCTCCGGCATTGGTGATGGCCGTCCAGCTAAAGTCGCCACCCGCTTTTTGGGCTAAATAAATGAGTCCCGCCAGCATCAGCAGCGAGCCGACGAAGGTGTACACAAAGAATTTATAGGTAACGGCAATGCGCTTCGGGCCACCCCACTGCGAGCAGAGGAAATACACCGGAATAAGGGCCAACTCCCAGAACACGTAGAACAGCAGTGCGTCGTAGGCCAGAAAAACGCCCATCAGACCCGCCGCGGCGAGCATCATCAAGCCATAAAAAGCGTGGGGCCGCGTTACTTCTTTGTTCCATTGGGAAATGAAAATGGTGAGCATCACCAAGGCCGTCAGCAGGGTGAGAATCACCGAGGCGCTGTCGGCGTGGAGCGCAAACCGTGCACCCAGCATCGGAATCCAGGCTACCGAGAAATCGGGCACCGCGCCGGATTGAGCCGTGGCGACCAGCCAAAACGCCACGCCGAGCGTTGCCAGCGCGCCGGCCAGCGCCATGGGTTTGGCCGCTTCTTTAGACGTAAAGCACAACAAACCGGTGAGCAGCGGCAGCAATATGAGAAGAAGGGTAATCATGAAAGGAAAATTTGAGGGTTGGAGCCTTCGGCTTGGAAGCTTCGCGTTGGACCGGCTGCGCCGTTGGAGCTTCGCTTATTTGGATTGGGAAAACCTGTTTTCCGGAAATCGCTAAAAGAAGATTTGAATGTTGGATTCTGGTTTCTCTCTTTTGTCTTCAAAAATTACTTCCAGAAAAAGCCGACGGCCAGCAGCAGGGTCATCCCCACCACCATCACAAAAAGATAATAGCCTACCTGACCGTTTTGCAGCAGGCGCACGCGGTCGGAGCCCCAGCGAACGCCTTTGCCCACGCCGTTGACCAGTCCGTCAATGCCGAGGCGTTCCACCACATCGCCGAAGAAGCGGCTCAGTCCGTTCAGCGGTTTCACCACAGCGCCGTCGTAGGCTTCGTCCACATACCATTTATTTTCCAAGGCTTTGTTGATGCCGGTGGCTTCGCTGAACTGCGCACGGCGCTGGGCGGTATATCCCCAAACGGCAAACAAAATCGCCACGACAGACGAAATGCCAATCAACAGCCATTCAGTGCTGTGGCTCAGGTGTTCGCCCGCAGCGTTGTGAACGACCGGCGAGAGGAAGCTTTGCAGGGTATGGTGCTCGGAAATCACCGGCGGCAAACCAAGATATCCGCCAACCACGGCCAGCACCGCGAGGATAATCAACGGCAAAGTCATGGAAACCGGACTTTCGTGCAGGTGGCTTTCCTGTTCGGCAGTGCCCCGGAATTTTCCGGAAAAAGTAAGCGTATAGACCCGCAGGGAGTAGAACGCGGTCATCGCCGTAGCCACAATGCCGAGACCATAGAAAATAGGGCTGCGACCAAAAGCCGATGCCAGAATTTCATCTTTAGAAAAGAATCCGGAAAGGCCCGGAATACCCGCCAGCGCAAGGCATCCAATCAGGAAGGTAATATTCGTAATCGGCATCTTCTTTGCCAGGCCACCCATTTTCCGGACGTCCTGTTCGCCGCCCATCGCGTGAATCACACTGCCGGAACCGAGGAAGAGAAGCGCTTTAAAAAACGCGTGGGTCAGTACGTGGAAAACCGCTGTGGTGTAAGCCCCTACGCCGAGCGCGAGGAACATAAAGCCCAGTTGCGACACGGTGGAATAGGCCAATACCTTTTTAATATCCCACTGCCGCAGGGCAATGCTGCCCGCCAGCAGCGCCGTTGCCAGCCCGATAATGGCTACAAATTGTTGGGTGGAAACGGTCAGATTATACAGGTCGGAAGAGCGGGCAATCATATAAATACCCGCGGTTACCATCTTGGCGGCGTGGATGAGGGCCGAAACGGGCGTGGGGCCGGCCATCGCGTCGGGCAGCCAGGTGT
>JAEWBT010000014.1 GCA_023391015.1 Bacteroidota bacterium | reverse complement strand
CACCACGCGCGGACTGGCACTGGGCCTGGCGGGCGGCTTCCGGACGGGCTATAAGAATAAGATTTGGGCCACACCGGCACTGGGATATAATGTGTATGACGGAATGCAGGCGGGGGTTTTGATTCATAACATTTTCGCGCTCCCTGAAGCCAATTTCCGGTTTGCGGTGGCTCCTACGTATGCGTTTCGCAGCAAGGCGTTGACGGGCGCGGGGTCGGTAGGATACTTCTGGTTTCCCCGGTCGGGCGTTTTTCAGTCGGTGGGCTTGCAGGCTGATTTCAAATCTTATCACTACGACGAGTCGGGCGTGAATATTCCCGGATTATTGATGGCGCGCTACACGAAAGTCGCCCCGGAATTATCGTTTATTTTCCGGAACGCCAACCCACGCAGCGCCGTTACGCGCACCCTTTCGGCCCGGGCCTACGGCATTTGGGAGGAAGGCTTTAATTATAGATTGAATCCTGCCGACAGCCTGTACCGGCCCTCGATTGGGGAAAAGAGATTTGCTTACGGGCGGCTGCGCTATGAGCACCGGAACGACCGCACACTGCATCCGTTTAGTTATTCGTTGGAAGCACACGGTGGGGAAGATTTCCTCAAACTGATGGCGGAAGGAGCCTTGCGGATTGATTATCACAAGAAAGGCCAATGGCTCGGCATCCGCGCTTTCGCCGGAAAAGTCACGGCTTTTTCCGGAAATCCCCTGCCCCGCCGCTATGCCCTGAACGCGAGCTACACCGGCGCGAACGACTACCTCTACGATGGAACGTACGTGGGCCGCAGCGAGCGCGATGGTTTTTCCAGCCATCAGTTTGCGGTTCGGGAAGGCGGCCTGAAAATGCCCACGCCGTATTATGCCAACCCGCTGGGCGTATCCGACAACTGGCTGGCCTCGCTCAACCTGACCACTACGATTCCGGTACTTCCCCTGCGGTTATTTTTTGATGTCGCCACCTTCTCCGATGCCGATAAGCTCAACCCTTCCGGCAGCAAGGTATTGTATGACGGGGGTGTGTCTTTGCACTTGCCTTATGACATCCTGAGCGTGTACTGGCCGTTTTTGATGAGCAGCGATTATAAAGATTACCTGCAATCGGTGCATGGCAAAAGTGGTATTGGGCAGACTATCATGTTTCAGATCAACCTGCACAACGTAAACTGGCTGCGGTTTACGGGCAAGGCTGTGAAGAAGGTGATTTAAAAGGCCATTTTTGGAGAAAAGCCTTGTTGATTTCCGGAAATCAACAAGGCTTTTTCTTTGGGTACAAGACTTTTGAGAAGCACATACAGAAAAGCCGCACCTTTCGGGGAAGATGCGGCTTTCAGGATAAGGAGAAATAAAATTAAGCTTCGGCAGGAGCGGCTGCTTTCGGGGCAACGGCGCGGCGCTTTTCCTTGATACGGGCGCTCTTACCGGAACGCTCACGCAGGTAATACAGCTTGGCGCGACGCACCCGGCCGGATTTGTTCAGCTCGATAGACTCGATGTTGGGGCTATACAGCGGGAAAAGACGCTCTACACCAACGCCGTTAGACATCTTGCGAACGGTAAAAGTCTGGGTCATGCCCTGGCCCTGGCGCTTGATAACATCGCCTTTAAAAGCCTGGATGCGCTCTTTGGCACCTTCAATAATGCGGTAGTTAACGGTTACGTTATCACCGGCTTTGAATTGCGGAACCGTCTTTTGAGCGGTCATCTGTTCGTGAACAAAAGCTATGGCGTTCATGAGAAATATCGATTTGAGCGGGCAAAAGTAGGAAATATCTTTTGTATAAACAAAGAAAGTAGCTTCGCTTGGCTAAAACCTTTTTCTTTCCTGCTGGCTTTCTATCCCTGCTGTTTTTCCCACAAGTCGGGCCGTCGGTCGCGGGTGCGCCCGGCGCTTTGCTCGGCCCGCCATGCATCCACTTTTTTCGGGTCGCCGCACAGCAGGACTTCGGGAACATCCAGTCCACGCCAACTTGCAGGGCGGGTATAAACCGGCGGTGCCAGCATATCATCCTGAAACGAATCGGTAAGCGCCGAGGTTTCGTCGTTGAGCACCCCGGGAATCAGCCGTCCAACGGCATCCACCACCACGGCAGCAGCCAGTTCGCCCCCGCTAAGCACATAATCACCAATAGAAATTTCGCTGGTTACGTACGTCTGGCGGATGCGCTCGTCAATACCTTTGTAATGACCGCAGATTAAAAGGAGATTTTCTTTTAAAGAAAGCCGGTTAGCGTCAGCCTGCTCAAAGCGCTTGCCGTCGGGGGTGAGAAAGATAATTTCATCGTAGGTACGGTCGGCCTGCAATTGGCCAATCGCGTTGGCCAAGGGCTCGGGCATAATCACCATTCCGGCACCGCCACCAAACTGGTAATCATCAATCTGCCCGTGCTTATTGACGGCCCAATTCCGAAGGTTGTGGGCGTGCACTTCCAGAAGGCCCCGTTGCTGCGCGCGCTTCATAATGGAATGGCTAAACGGACTTTCCAACAAATCCGGAACGGCGGAGAGAATATCGATGCGCATGGCGTGCTAAAGAAAGGGTCAGGGGGTAAGAAATCAGGATTTAAAAGTCAAATTCCAGGATTCAGGGTTCAAAATCCAAAGGCCGGATTATGGCGAGGGGATTATTGACAAAAGTATATTTCCCGGAAACCAAGGTTGCATTTCCGGAAATATTCACTTGGAGAAGCTATAAATCGACCAACCCGTCGGGAAGGGCCACCCGCAAAAACCGGTTACGGTCGTTGGTATCGCGGATAAACGCGTCGATCAAGGGGAACAACACCTTTTTTTCGCCGGTATCTACCTGCGCCAGCCATTGCGGTCCGGCTTTGTAAACATCATCGATCGTGCCCAGCGCGCCCAAGGATACATCCACCACTTTATAACCGATAAAACGCAGCGGTGAGGTGGTATCGGTAGCCGAAAGCTTTTCGTTTTCCACGTATACAGGCCGCCCTACCAGTGCCCGCGCAGCAGCCACATCCGGCATATCATCCAGCAAAACAATCACCTCGCCATCTCCTTTTTTCCGGAAACTTTCCACAAAAAACGGAATCCGGGAGTCTTTCTTTACTTCCACGTGCAGCGCGTCGCCCACCTTCAACCATTTCGCGTCGGGCAGTTCATGGGTTAGAATCACCTCGCCGGTCAGGCCGTGGGTGGCCGCTATTTTTCCAATCCGAATCATTTGTAAAGACAAAAGTAGAAAGACAAAAGACAAAAGAGAGGCTCGGAGTGATGCGGCAAGCGCGACAAGCGAGACTTTTTCCGGACAATATTGCTTTCCAGAAAGACGCATTTCTGACCTTCCAAATGTTTTGCAGAAGCCGAAGGCTCCAACGCTCGAAGGGCATCCTACAGCGAAGCCTCCAAGCGCAGCTCCAACCATGCGAAGCGCCTAATACTCTATCTGCAAGCCCAGCGTATTGCGCAAGGTTTGCAGCACCGGGTTTTCCTTTACCAGCTCTTCGTAAATCTCTTGTTTGGAAAGTTGCTTCGTTGGTTTGGGCAGGGATTCATCCACCACCACGCGCGTCAGCACACGGATAATACGACCATATTTCTGTTGAAAGAAATCCAGAAGCCGGTCGCGGGTGTTTTTGATATACACCTCGGCCATCTCGGTGGGACAAATAATTTCGGCTTCCGAGTCGCCCGCTTTTTTGATTGCCACCTGCGAAAACTGCGCAAAAAGTGTGTGTTCATTGCCGTCGCGCAACTTTTCCCGAAATTCTTCCAGATGTGTTTTTAAATCTTCCTCCTGCACGGGCGCTATAGGGCGGTCGTCGAAATACCGCGCGCCCGTTTCGGCGGCTTTTTGCAGCAGATCCATCGACACGCGGCGGCGCCCCGAAGCCGGTTTAGCTTGCTGCGGCGCTGCACTTTCTGCAACCACAGGCATCGGGGCAGCGGGCGGGGGCGCGGCGTAAACGGGCGCAGGAGCCGGTTGCGGGGGTGCTACCGGCGGCATCACGGGCGGCACTGTGGCGGCAGGGACTGGTGTTTCCGGAATTTGAGGCGCTGCGGGCGCAGCAACGGCTGGTTTTATGGGCGCCGCACTGCTATTTTTTTTTTGCACCGGCGCTTCTCCAACCCCTTCCACCTCCGGAAACGGCAGGTATGTAATCCGGATGAGTGTTACCTCTACATGCAACCGCTTGTTGGCAGCCGCGCGGTACTCCAGGCTGGCAGTGTGCAGCAGCGTGAGCGCGTTCATCAGAAAAGAAGGCGCAATCTGCCGCGCTTTGTCAAAAAACAATTGGCGGTAGTTGGCCGGAACATCCAGCAATCGCGCCATGCGGTTGTCGCGACACAAAATCAAACTCCGGAAATGCTCGGCCAGTCCCAGCAACACGGCGTCGCCTTCAAAACCGCGGGCCACGGCTTCTTCAAACTGCAACAGCACGGCAGGCAGATCAGCGGCCAGCACCGAATCGGTGATCCGGAAATAAAACTGGGCATCCAGCATTGCCAGGTGCTCCATCGTGGCCGCGTAGGTGAGGCTGCCGTCGGTAAAGGCCGAAATCCGGTCGAGCATCGAAAGCGCGTCGCGCATACAGCCCTCGCTTTTCTGGGCAATGACGTGCAGGGCGTCTTCTTCGGCGGGAATCCCTTCTTTTTGAGTGATTTTTTGCAGGTGCGCCACCGTATCGACGGTGCGGATGCGCTTGAAATCAAAGATTTGACACCGGCTCAGAATCGTAGGCAGAATCTTGTGTTTTTCCGTTGTGGCCAGGATGAAAATAGCGTACGGCGGCGGCTCTTCGAGCGTTTTCAGGAAAGCGTTGAAGGCGGCGGCGCTGAGCATGTGCACCTCATCGATGATATACACCTTGTAGCGGCCTTGCTGCGGGGCAAAACGCACTTGCGCCACCAGTTCGCGGATGTCGTCTACCGAGTTGTTGGACGCAGCATCCAGCTCAAAAACATTAAAAGAAGCGTTGGCATCAAAGGCGCGGCAGTTTTCACACACCCCGCAGGCTTCGGTGTCGGCGGTCAGGTGTTCGCAGTTGAGCGTCTTGGCCAGGATGCGGGCACAGGTGGTTTTCCCCACTCCGCGCGGCCCGCAAAACAGGTAGGCGTGGGCGAGCTGATTGTGCCGGATGGCGTTTTTCAGCGTCGTAGTGATATGCTCCTGCCCCACCACCGTGTCGAAGGTTTGCGGTCGGTATTTGCGCGCAGAAACGAGATATTGCTCAGCCATGCCTTAATAATAATCTAAAGGAAACAAAGTTATTGGAGAATTGGACTGCCTGTGGCAATTGGACTTCGCCGTTGGCGAAATTGGACGGCTTGCGCCATTGGACTTTGCTTCGCAAAATTGCACCGCTTCGCAATTAGGTAATAAAAAATTATAACATCGCGGATAGTGGTGTAAAGAATATGAATCTTAGGTGATGTGATGTATTACCAAACAACAAGGCCGTAGGTATCCGGTTTTCTAATGTCCGAAGGACGTCCAATACTGCGAAGCAGTGTCCAATTCTCCAATTTCGCCAACGGCGAAGTCCAATTCTACACCGCAAAGTATTTCCACAAGGGCGCGGCGTGCAGCGCCTGAATGATTTCGCCTTTCAAAAGCAGGCTTTTTACCTCTTCGGGGGAGAAAATGTGAACCGTCATCTCCTCGCCCGCTTCATAGTGCGGCTCCTGAAGTTTTTCCACCCCGGTGGCCAGGTAGGTGTGAGAGAGATTGTTGGTAATGGCCGGGTTGGGGCTCAGCGCATCCCATTTCTCCCACGTTCCGCCGCCATAGCCGGTTTCTTCCAGCAGCTCGCGCCGCGCCGTTTCCATCGGGTCGGTTTCGCCGGCATCCACGTAGCCGGCGCAGAGTTCGTAATCGGTGCGGTGCAGGCCATGGCGATACTGGCGGACGAGCACCATCTGGCCTTCGGTGGTGATGGCAATAACGTTGATAAAATCGGCGGATTCAAAGACGTAATAATTTTCTATCTCGGTGCCTTTTTCCAGCTGCACATGATCGCGGCGCACCGTCAGAAAGGGCTTTTGGTGGAGGTATTCGCTGTAGAGGACTTTCCAGGGCATAGAGGGTGTGGTTGTAGAGCTGCGAAGGTGAGACAGCAATATTTTACCCAAGGGGCCAATCCTTTGGGGGACGTTTCTGAAAACCAAAAATTCCGGAAATTTCCGGAATTTTTTGGTTTCGTAGCGGGCCGCTCAATGCTATTTGAGGGTCTTGCACTTAGTGCGTAGTTGGCCTTTGTCAATCAATTCGTTGACTGCATCCGCGCGGTTTTTCCGGACCGTCTGGCTGCCGCAATCATAAAGTTCCGTAAGGGGGTTTTTCACCTTTATAGCCTCATACATTTCGGGAAGCGTGGGCAGGGCCGAGAGTGCGGCGTATTCTTCGTAGGAATATTTGAGGAAAGCCACGTTTGGGGTGATACCGCGATTGTCGAGCAGGTAGCCGTTGTGCAGCTCAGTGGGCGTTTGAAATCCGGTTTCTGTTTTGACATCCTTTATAGCCGGGTAGGAAACAATGCTTTTGCCATCGGCAGAAAGCGTTACCGGCACCAGATTCCGGAAATCGCCCTTTGTTTTATAGATCATTACCGGCGCGCCGGCAGTGCTTTTGGGGTCCAGATTTTCCGGGTTTTTTTCATTGTGAGTACCCGCCAGCTTGTAGCCTGATTTGCAGGCCGCAAACGCGCAGCACGCTAAAACTATAAAGGTCTTTCTCATTTCTCAACAATCAATTTCCGGGTAACAACGCCTGCGGTGGTTTGCAGTTTCACCAAATAGATGCCCGCAGCAACGCCAGATAAAGAAATATTGTGTTTTTGAACCTTTTGATCCGGAATCACCGTCGATCCAACTTGCTGACCTTGCAGATTGAGCAATGTGACAGCGCGCACCTCGCCGGAAATGGCGCTCCAGTCGAGGGTTACCAGGTCTTTGGCAGGGTTGGGATAAAGGGAAATATTTCCGGAAATTTCCGGGTTTTCAACGCCGGTTGTCCGGGCGCGTACCACCTTTAAATCCAACACATAGGTACCCACTTCGCCGGCGAAATAAGGCGCGACGTGGAAATACACCGTTCCGCCGTTGGTTACCGTGATGTTTCCGGGCATCACATCATCAAACGGCCCGGTCCAGGAGGTGGCGATGGTGGAATACGAAAACAGGGCGTCGGCGGTGTAGCTGGCGGTGGTGTCTTCCAGATCGCGGAGGCGGGCGGTTACGGTATAGTCGTAGCCGGCGGGCAGGGCGATTTTATAGAAATCATAGTCGGTGCCGGTGTGGAAATTGGCGCCGGTTGTCACTTTAGTGGCGTTATTGCCGGAAAAAGCGAGCGGCAGGTTGCGGGCCTGCGGGAGGGTATCGTTTACCTCATAGGCATCGGGTGTGATGGGCGCTTCCTGCACCACGACGAAAACCGGATTGGGGAAATAGCTGGAGCCGGTCAGTTGCCAGCCGGTATTGGCGCGGTTGTGCTGAACGGCCAGCAGGTAGGTGCCCGGTGCAGCGGTTACCATTGGGTTGCTAAACGTCAGATAAGGCGCGGCATAAGTGGCACCGGCAGCCAGTCCGGTGGTTTCGCTTACGATGTCAATCGTTTGCGCCAGCGTGCCGTCGAGGCGATACAGCCCCACGCCGTATTGCCCCACAAAGGTGTTGGTGCTGTCGTTGAGAATATTCAGGTTCACGGAAACCGGCTGCCCTTGTTTGAGGGTGGTTCCGGGCGTGATGGTCATGTTGGAGTTCACCTCTATGGCGCTTTCATTCACCACCACCAGTTGAGCCGTATTGACATAGCTGCCATTGTTGGCCACCTGACTCCAGGCACCACCGGTAGGCCGGTAGTAAATCTGAACAGTGTAATTGCCCGGAAGCAATCCCCAAACGGCGCTGTTGCTAAAGACAAGGTTGGATGGATAGGCGCTTCCGGCAGGCAGGGCAGCACCGGGCAGGGTCTGCACAAAATCCATAAAAACGCCCTGCTGATTAAAGATGGCAGCAGCAAATTCTCCGGAAAAGGTGGTGTTTCCGGCGTTGTGGATATTGGTAGTGAAGCTGAACGCATCGCCGTATTCGATAGTAGTGGTTGCGGGCGTCAGCGCTGTGCTCAGCTCCAGGTTATAGGACTGTGCAGTTGTAGAAGGCTCGATGCCGATGACCGCTTGTTGGCCGGAATTATAGCCTCCCGTTCCGCCACCCGTTCCGGTGCCGCCGGGGTTGAGGGCATCCACCATAAAAAATCCGTCGAAATAGCCGCCCCAGCCCCAGTTGAAGTGGAAGAAATCGTTGGCATCGTAGCCATCGCAGACAAAAGCATGGCCGCCGCCGGTGCCGAAGCCGTCATACAGAATCGGGCGGCTGGCGTCCAGTTCGGTCTTCAGCATACTAATCCACTGGCTTTGGGTAAAGTTTTTACGCTCTACCCCTTGCAGGGTGCTTTTGTAACCAAAATAGGTTTTGAGCGCCACTTCCGAATTGGCACTTGGTGTGGGACTGTCTTCGATGACCCAGGCACCGCTTACCTGCGGGCTGTATTCCATATCCACGCTCACGCCGCAGTGATACATCAGGGTGGCAACAGCCGCATTGGCGCTGCTTACGGCGTTGGGCATGGCCGTCCATTGATAGGTAGTAGCGCCGAAATTGGCCGAAAGCGTACCGTATTTGGAATGGTTGTAAGTATGAAAGCCCGAACCCTTGGCCGGATGGTTCCAGTATTTCATAATCTGCGCCATGGCGGTGGCCACGCAGCCTGTTACGGAGCGGTCGTTCTGCGCGCTGTCATAAGGGGCCAGATCGTTGTAATAAGGCGACTGGTCCCAGGTGGTTTGCACCAACGGATTGACGCTGGCAGTTGCCTTTGCCAGGTTTTTAGGGTTTTTTCCGGTTTGGTAAGCGGCCCACTGGTTTTGAATTTCCGGTGTGGCTTCCAGCTTTTCGGCAACGGCGTAGCGGATTTGAGATTTGTATCCTTCCAGCCATTTGCGCAGGTTCGGTGCCTGGTTGGCAGCGTTGAAGTTGCTTTGAGTAGAATAGCCCAAAACCGGCGCGACCACGTCATCGCCGGCTACGATGACAAAGCCTTTAGCCCCTGCGTTAAACACATAAAGCAGCTTATCCTGTCCTGATTTTCCGGAAAAAGCGGCGTTCTCCGCCCCCACTGAATACGCCAGCGTCAGGTTGTCGGCTGTGCGTAGATTTTCAGGCGCAGCGTTGCGGGAAAGAAAAGTCCAGCCGACCTGCCGGGCGGTGGCTTCTGAAACCGGCTTTGCAAAGACAAAACCCGCCTGCAGAAGGATTGTAAAACTAAGTAGAAGACGCTTCATGTGGATACTTTTGGAATTTAAGAGAAAATAACACCAAAAGTAGCGCTGCGTTTGACTAAATGTTATTGGTTTAGTAACAAAAAAGCAGGTGTTCGTCCCATTTCAAAAAAGCCTTTTTTAGCGCTTTAGTGCATCCAGAACAGCTTTTATCATCACCGAAAGCGCTTCCGGATAAGCGGCTTCAAAACGGCTGTCTAGCTGGGTAAATTCCGGAAACTGATCATAGAGACGGGCGAATTCATCCACGGTTTTCTCGCCTTCCAGGTGGGCACGGTTCAGCACATACACTTTTAAAACATCGTCTAAGACCTGCGCCATTTCGGGCTGTTCGTGCAGCAAAAACCACTCCGGCATGGGCAGCAGCAGGGAAATGTAATGATTGGCGATGAGCTGCAAAAAGCCACCTTGCAGCACCTGCATCCGGACGTAATCAAAATACAAAGCCACACGCAGGATTTCGGGCAGCGTGTCGGTCCAGCCAAAGTCCTGCCGGGTGTAAAGTTCGCCATGCAGTGGCGCCACCAGCACTTCGAAGGCATCCTCGGGCCTGCCGGCGTCGAGGCGTTCCTGAATGATTTTCAGATGTCCGGAAAGGTCACCGACGGGATATTGATCCTGAGAAAAAGGCATAAAAAGCAGGGAAAAGAGAAGTAAAAAAGTATAAGAAGGTTTCTATTCCGGAAATTACGCCTAATTTCCGGTCTAAAATACTGCCATGAAAACCATTGACAACCGGCCACCGGTTTACTACAGCGAATATCTGCAATTAGATAAGATTCTGAGCGCCCAGGCACCGGAAAGCGCCAAGGAAGGTGCCGAAGCGCCCGATGAAATGCTGTTTATCATTATCCACCAGGTGTATGAGCTGTGGTTTAAGCAAATCCTCCACGAACTGAACTACGTACGCCGCATTTTTAGCCAGGAAAAAATCGAAAACTCTTCGCCGGATATTTATAATGCCCACCACCGGCTCAAGCGCGTGCAGGCTATTATTGCCCTTGCTGTGCAACAAATGGATATCATCGAGACCATGACGCCGCTGGATTTCCTGGATTTCCGGGATTTATTGCGGCCTGCCTCCGGTTTTCAAAGCATTCAGTTTAAGATGGTGGAAGCAGCCCTGGGCCTGCAATACGACGCGCGCCACGGCAAAGGCTATTACCTCAGCCAGCTTTCCGAAAGCGACATTGCGCGGGTGAAAGAAGAAGAAGGCAAAATCTCCCTGCTGCGCCTGGTAGAGCAATGGCTGGAACGGATGCCCTTCGCCGACGATGAAAACTATTGGAAAGACGCTTCCGGGGCCGGAATTTCCGGAAATTTCTGGCCTTATTACCGCGAAGCATACGTTCGTTCACTCACCGAGGCCGACATGGGCAATCTGGAACATTTCGATGCCTTGTTTACCGCGCAGGGCACCTATCCCGAAGGCCGCACGCTGAGCGCCAAAGCCACCCGCAGCGCCCTGTTTATCATGCTCTACCGCGATTACCCGCTGCTGCACCTGCCTTACGAAATGCTGACAACCATCCTGAGCATCGACCACGGCCTTGGTATGTGGCGACAGCGCCATATCAATATGGTGCGCACCACGATTGGCAACCGCGTGGGCACGGGCGGCAGCACCGGTGCCGACTATCTGAAAAAAGCCGCCGACACCCATTTTGTTTTTAAAGAACTCGCCGACCTCACCTCTTACCTGTTGCCCCGCCAAATGCTGCCGCCCCTGCCGGAAGGTCTGAAAGAGGCATTGGGATTTTGTAACTGAGACGAAAGACGATAGATAAAAGACAAAAGAGGATTTGGGGAAATAGAAACATAGTAGTCAGAATATAAAAAGCCGCCGCTGAAATCATTTCAGCGGCGGCTTTTACGAAGGGTTTTAAAGCCCTATTTCACTTCTCTATCTAAACGTTGTGGACGACTTTTTTCGCGGTCCAAATGGCGCGCTTTCATTTCACTCATGCGCTCTTTCTTAAGTGCCCGAAATTCGTCCAGCTGCTCTTTAGTCAGCACCTGGCTGTACATTTCTTCCCGCTTTTTCATCAGCTCCATCCGGTCGTTGCGCAGCGCTTTCCGGTCTTCAGACATCTTGTTTTTGTCGAATACCATTTCGCGGTTCACTTCCCGAATTTTAGCGGTCTGTGCGTCGGAAAGTTTGAGGCGCTTTTGCATCATTTCTGTCTGGCGGTCGGCACGCTCATCCGGCGTCATCTTCTGGTGCATCTCCTTCCGGTCTTCTTTGGAAATCCTGCGGGCTTCCTGGGCATGAGCACCCATTGAGAAAGCAGCGAAAGCGGTCAGCAAAAAAATCTTTTTCATGGCTCTGTAAGTGGTTTTTGTGCACCTAAGATGGGCATGTGGCTTTACGGTTTAACCACACTATTCAAAATCCGGATACAACAAATACTTTTTGCGAATCTTTTTGAATTTCGCGATTTCGCCATCCCACTTCGCCCAAATCTGCGCTTCTGTTAGTCCTTGGTTTATGTAGCGGCGGAGGTCTTCCGTTCCGGCCAGTTTTTCAAAAAAAGAATTGTAGAACTGCGCTTTTTCACCGTAGAGATTATAAGCTGCGAGGAGCGGTTGCAGGCGCAGACGATTCCCCACAAATGCCTTTGCTTCGTCAGCGGTCTTGGCCGGCATATAGCCATAGCAGGTCTGGCCGCTGTAAGGCGGGGCGGATGCCCCCGTAGTGGGCTTAGGCGTGAAAGAGATGAGTCCGGCAGCAGGTGCTTTTTTGAAAGAGGGATGACCCCACAATTGAAACGGCGTTTCGGTGCCGCGGCCTACGCTCACGGGCGTACCCTCAAAAAAACAAAGTGACGGATACAGCAAAACGGCGGCAGCGGTGCGCAGATTGGGCGATGGGGCCACCGGTAGATCGTAGGTCATGGTGTGGTCGTAGTCTTTGCAGGGAATCACCGTCATATCCAGCGTTTTGCAACCCTTTGCCCAGCCTTCTCCCAGCAGCATTTTGGCGTATTCGCCTGCCGTCATGCCATACACCACCGGAATGGGCTGCATCCCGACAAATGATTTGTATTGCGGCTGCAACACCGGGCCATCCACATAAAAACCGTTGGGATTGGGCCGGTCCAGAATCAGCAGTTTTTTGCCGTTTTCGGCGCAGGCTTCCATCAGGTATTCCAGGCTGGAGATGTAGGTATAAAACCGCACGCCCACGTCCTGCAGGTCGTACAGCACCAAATCCACGTCTTTTAAATCTGCCGCTTTTGGTTTCTTGTTGCTCCCATAAAGCGATACCACCGGCAGGCCGGTTTGCGGGTCTTTACCGCTGGACACGTGCGCCCCGGCATCGGCGGTGCCGCGGAATCCATGTTCGGGTGTAAAGATGCGCACCACTTCCACGTTATTTTTCCGGAGTACATCCAGCAGGTTTTCGCTGCCCACGCGCGAAGTTTGATTGATGAGCAACGCCACCCGCTTCCCTTGCAGCAGTGGGAGATAGCTTTTAATTTGTTCTGCACCGGTCTGAATGGCAAAGGCCCCCGGGCACATAGCCAGCGTCCATAACAAGAGAAAAGCAGCAAAGATTTTTTTCATGAAAAAGGCTTTATCAAAGATTTTGGAGGGCAAAATAGGCCGTGGCGCGTACATTGCAGCGCAGGCAGCCCACTTTCCTGCCTGGCAGACTTAAAAACATGCAACAAGTTAAATCCGGCGACACGGTTCGCATCCACTACCACGGCACCCTATCCGACGGTACCATTTTCGACAGCAGCAGCGAGCGCGAACCCCTGGAGTTTACCGCCGGTAGCGGGCAGGTCATCCCCGGTTTCGACAATGCCGTTGTAGGCATGACCGTGGGCGAAAAGAAAAGCGTTCATATCCCCGCCGACGAAGCCTACGGCCAGCCGAGCGATCAGATGTTTATTGAATTCCCGAAATCGCAGTTTCCGGCCGATGTGCAACCCGAAGTGGGCGCAGCCATGCACCTGAGCGACGACCAGGGCAACGTTTTTCCGGTAACCGTGAAGGAAGTAAAAGAAGACTCTGTGGTGCTCGACGGCAACCACCCGCTCGCCGGCAAAGACCTCAACTTCGATTTGGAGCTGGTTTCGATCGGCTAAGATTTTTTGAGCTTTTATAAAACACCCGTCAGGTTTTTGAAACCTGACGGGTGTTTTCGTTTCCGTAAATCCGTTTTATCAGTAAGCGTTTTCGGACGGTAGAGACAAGGCATGCCTTGTCTATACGATACCGGAATTTTCCGGAAAATCTTATATCCGCTCTACCCGTTCGGCAAATACCCGCGCCAGCTTTTGAGCCCAAATAGCGTATTCTTTTCCGGAAGGATGCAGGCCGTCGGGCGCGAGGTATTCGGCGTGAACCCCGTTTTCGCGGGTGCTGCACGTGATGTCTAGGAAATCCACGCCGCGCCCTTGGCAGATGTCGCGGGCGGCACGGTTGAAATGGTCAATTTCTTCGGCAATTTTCACGCGGTCGCGGCCTTCGGCAAACGGCGTCACGCCCCAGTCGGGAATGGACAAAACCACGACACGACTGTGCTCGTTGTTGGCAAAATGAATGGCTTTCTCCAACAATCCCTTGAATTCCTCCCGGTAATTCTCTACGTGTCGCCCGCGGTATTGGTTGTTCACGCCAATCAGCAGCGATACAAAATCAAACGCACCTTTTGGAGCCGCCGCAGCGATGCCCGCTTGGAGTTCGTCGGTCGTCCAGCCAGTCACGGCGATGATTTCCGGGTCGGCAAAGGGCTCTCCTTTTTCCCGCATGCGCGCGGCGGTCTGGTAAGGAAATGATTCCGCAACAGGCAGTCCTTCGCCGATGGTGTAGGAGTCGCCGAGGGCGAGGTAGCGGACTTTATTGGACATAAATCGTCTTGATGTTTACAAATTCGTGGATGCCGTTTCCGCCCAGTTCGCGGCCATAACCGCTTTCTTTGATTCCCCCGAAAGGCAGGCGCGGGTCTGAATGTACGGCGGCGTTTACAAAGCAACTACCGGCTTCCAACACTTCGCGGGCCAGGCGCTCGGCTCGGTCGCGATCCTGAGAGAAAACTGCACCGCCAAGGCCATAATTGGTGTCGTTGGCGAGGCGAAAAGCGTCCGCTTCGTCTTCGGCGGGAATAACAGCCGCCACGGGTCCGAAAAGTTCTTCGTCAAAGGCAGGCATGCCGGGTTTCACGTCCGTAAGCAGCGTTGGCGGATACCACGCACCGGACTTTTGGGGAATTTCGCCCCCCAAAACCAGCTTAGCACCCGCAGCAATGCTTTTCTGAACCTGCTCATGCAGTTCATCGCGCAAATCTTCGCGGGCCATCGGGCCCATCGCGCTGCCTTCGCCTAATGGGTCTGTGAAGGAAATTTCTTCCAGCGCAGCGGCCATTTTTCCGGAAAATGCTTCATAGCAATCCTTTACCACAATAAACCGTTTCGGGCTGATGCAGCTTTGGCCACAGTTGCCCATGCGGGTCTCGGCACACAGCTTCACGGCAGCGTCTATATCAGCGTCTTGAAGAATAACATATGGATCGGAGCCGCCCAGCTCCAGCACGTGCGGTTTCAGCGCGTGACCGGCAGCTGAGGCAATTTTCCGTCCCACGGCGGTGCTTCCGGTAAAGGTTACAGCAGCAATTTCCGGACGGGCAATCAACTCGCCGGCGTCGGGTCCGGAAAGGAAAACGACCTGCAACAAGTTACGCAGCTCGTTATTCTCTTTAAACAACGAACCGATGATCTGCGCACAACCGCTCACGTTGGCGGCATGTTTCAACACCATGACGTTTCCTCCGGCGAGAATAGGTGCAAGTGCCCGGAACACCTGCCAGAACGGATAATTCCACGGCATAACCGCCAGGACCACGCCGAGTGGTTGGTAGCTCACATACGATTTCCGGGCTTCGGTTTGCACCCTCTGCGGTTGCAAAAAGTCTTGGGCATTGTCGGCGTACCAGCGGAACGTGCGCACGCATTTTTCCACTTCTGTCCGCCCCTGCGTCACGGGTTTGCCCATCTCCAAAGCGGCTTCGCGGGCGCATTCGGGAATTTTTGCTTCCAAAACATCGGCGATCCGCCGCAATACCTCACAGCGTTCGGAAACGGGCCTTTGGGCCCATGCTTTTTGCGCCTTTACGGCGTCGGAAAGGATTTTAGAGACCTCGTTGGCAGGGGTGAGAGTGTAAGTTGCCAACGGTTTTCCGGTGGTGGGGTTGATGGTTTCAAAAGAAGTCTTCATTCGGCAAAATATTATTCTGTTTAGGCTTAAAAATCGGCGAAAAGAGGCTTGTATCTTCGCGGTCTCTCCAAAACATCAATTATACTGCCACAAATGCCCCAACCTATCAAGATAAAGTTTGGCACCGACGGCTGGCGCGCCATTATCGCCCAGGATTTTACCACCGACAATGTGGCCCGCGTAACGGCAGGCCTTGCCCAATGGCTGAAACAGAAACGCGAAAAGCCCTCGGTTGTTGTGGGACACGACTGCCGATTTGGCGGCGAACTGTTTACCGACGTGGTGGCGCGCGTGCTGTGCGCCGCCGGCGTACAGGTGATTCTGGCCAAAGGCTTTATTTCGACCCCGATGATTTCGCTGGCGGTGTTGGAATTAGGGGCCGATCAGGGTGTGGTGATTACTGCGTCGCACAACCCGCCTTCCTACAACGGCTACAAGCTGAAAGGTGCCCACGGCGGCCCGTCGTCCCCGGCGGATATCGCTGCCGTAGAAGCCTTGATTCCGGAAGAAGTCCACATTCCCACAAAATCGCTGGCAGAATACGAGTCAGAAGGGATGCTGCGCTATGAGAATCTGGAAGACCGGTATGTGGCATATCTGGAGACTAAGTTTGACTTTGCAGCACTCCGGAATTCGCCGTTCCGGCTGGCCTACGATGCGATGTATGGCGCGGGTCAGAACGTGATTCGGCGCTTGCTGCCCGGTGCGGTTCTCCTGCACTGCGAGCACAATCCCGGTTTTGGCGGCACTGCCCCGGAGCCGCTGCATAAAAACCTGCTGGAACTTTCGCAAACCCTGCGTAACACACCGGAACTGAAAATGGGCCTCGCAACCGACGGCGATGCCGACCGCATTGGTCTTTATGACGAGAACGGCAATTATGTGGATGCCCATCACATCATCCTTTTGCTGGTACATTACCTGCACAAATACAAGGGCATGGATGGGAAAGTAGCGATTGCCTTTTCCACCACCGACCGCGTGAAGCGCATGGCCGAGCAATACGGACTGCCCGTAGAAGTCACGCCGATTGGCTTTAAGCACATTTCCGAGATTATGGTAAGGGAAGACGTGCTGGTGGGCGGCGAAGAAAGCGGCGGCATTGCCGTCAAAGGCCATATTCCGGAGCGCGACGGCATCTTCGACGGCTTGGTGATTTATGAAATCATGACCCAGACCGGCAAAACGCTTTCAGAGCTGGTGCAGGAAGTGTATGAAGTGGTAGGTCCGTTTGTATATGAGCGCGCCGACCTCACCCTGCCCAACGAGCAAAAAGAAGCCATTATCAAAATGGCGCTGGAAGGCGGCTACGCCGGTTTTGAGCCGTACGGCTACAGCCGGACGGAGAATATTGACGGCATGAAATACCACCTGGACAACGGCGGCTGGATGATGCTGCGCGCTTCCGGCACTGAGCCCCTGCTGCGGATTTACGCCGAGGGCGGTTCAGCGGAAGAAACAGCAGACATTCTGGAGAAAGTGAAAAAGACGATTGGCGTTTTATAGCACAGTCTTTTCCGGAAAAGCAGCCGGTATTTCCGGAAAATCAAGATGATAAACACCCGCCGGACAGGCTCTGTCTGGCGGGTGTTTTTGTTTGAAAAGAGACGCTCTTCCAAAAGGCAGATTTCCGGAAACTATTCTTTTCGGAGGGCCAGCTTGCTGTGCTTCTTTCCATAGAGAAAATACACCACCAACCCAATCAACAACCACAGCAGGAACCGCTCCCAGTTAGACGTGCCGGATTCGCAGAGCAGATACGAGCAGCTCAAAAGGCCCAAAACCGGAATCAAACTCCAATTAGACATAAACGTTTTTATCGAAACAAAAACCAATAAAACGGCAAACGCCAGATAAGGAACGGTTTCGCGGTTCAGCACCAAAAGCGTTTCCAGATGGTCTTTCTGGGCATAGAAAAACCCACCTATGGTAGCCAGCGCCAGTACCGGAATGGCCCATTTGCCATTGATATACGGCACCCGGAAGCGGCCTTCCTTGTCGCTCGGGTTCCGGAGCCGGTCGGCGTGCATCTTAATCACCCCGGCGCAGACCAGCACAAAGGCAAACAGCGTCCCCACGCTTGTGAGGTCCACCACCGTTTCCAGATTCAGAAACAAGGCCGGAATGCCGACTACAAGGCCGGTTAAAATCGTGCTGAAAGAAGGTGTTTTGTAGCGCGGATGCAGTTTTGAGAACTTTTTGGGAAGCAGTCCGTCGCGGCTCATCGCCATCCAGATGCGCGGCTGCCCGATTTGAAACACCAGCAACACGGAAGCGGTTGCAATGACGGCACTCGCCGCAATCACGCCGGCAATCCATGGCTGCCCTACCCGACTGAAAACGGCTGCCAGCGGGTCGCCCACATCCAGCGAAGTATAGGAAACCATCCCGGTGAGCACCAGCGCAATGAGGATGTAAATCACGGTGCAAATCACCAGGGAATACAGCATCGCGCGGGGCAAGTCGCGCTGCGGATTCCGGCATTCCTCGGCGGTGGTAGAGATGGCATCAAAACCGATATAGGCAAAAAACACGGCTGCGGTTCCTTTCAAGACACCGCTAAAACCGTTGGGTAAAAACGGATTCCAGTTGGCCGGCTGCACGTAGAACGCGCCTGCCACAATCACCAGCGCAATGACGGCGAGCTTTAAAATCACCATTGCGTTGGCCGTGCGCCGCGATTCCTGAATGCCGATGTAAACGACTGCTGTAATGATAGCCGTGATTAAAAACGCCGGTAGGTCGCAGATTATGCGCAAATCGCCGATTCGGGGAGCACTGTCCCAGGCAGAGATCGCGGTTTGAGTAGCTCCGGCTTTGGCCGTCCAGTAGTCCATCTGCACCCACGGCGGCAGGTAGATGCCCAGTCCTTCCAGCAAGGTGGTGAAATAATCGCTCCAGGAAATGGCCACGGCGATGTTGCCAATCGCATATTCCATGAGCAAATCCCAGCCAATTATCCAGGCAAAAAGTTCCCCGAAAACCACGTAACTATAGGTGTACGCGCTTCCGGAAACCGGCACCAGCGAGGCAAATTCGGCGTAGCACAAGGCCGAAAACCCGCAGGCAATCCCCACGAAAATGAACAGGAAAACAATGCCCGGTCCGCCGTCGAACGAGGCCTTACCGATGGTACTGAAAATCCCCGCGCCTACGATGGCGGCAATTGCAAAAAACGTCAGATCGCGCACGCCCAGCACGGCTTTCAGTCCGCTGCCGGTGTCCATTTCCGGATTGTGCTCGTTTGGGTTTTCTAAGACAGCAGCAATCGGTTTTTTACGCAGCAGTTGGCGAAGGGACATGCTGCCAAAACTAACGACTAATGATTAATGATTAGAGAGTAATGATTAATGGATAACTGATTGTGGATTTCTAAAACTTTTCCTCTATACTCTTTCACTAATCATTAATCACTACTCATTAATCACTTTCCGGTACAACTCTTCATACATTTCCAGCGTCTGGTCGCGGGAAAAGCGGGCGGCCTGCTCCAGCGCAGCTTCTTTGAAAGCAGTTAGTTTTTCCTCCGATTCCAAAAGCTCCAGCGCTTTTTCGCTCATCAGGGCCACATCGCCTACCGGACAGAGATAGCCGGTTTGCCCGTCCACGTTGATTTCGCCCAGTCCGCCCGCGTTGGAGCTGATAACCGGCACGCCGCAGGCCATCGCTTCCAGCGCGGCCAGCCCAAAGCTTTCGTATTCGGAGGGCAGCAAAAACAGGTCGGTGATGCTGAGGATTTCGTCCATCTGATCTTGCTTGCCCAGGAAGCGGACGTCATTCAAAACGCCCATGCAGCGGGCCAGTTCTTCGGCGTGCTGGCGCTCGGGGCCGTCACCCACCATCAGCAGCTTGGACGGAATCTGGGCGCGCACCTTCGCAAAGGTTTTAATCACATCGGGCACGCGCTTGATTTTCCGGAAATTAGAGGTGTGGGCCAGGATGCGCTCGCCGTTGGGAGCCAGCATTTTCTTGAAATGGTCTTTGTCGGTTTGGCGGAAACGGCGCAGGTCCACGAAGTTGGGAATGACCAGAATTTCTTTTTCGATGTCGAAATTCCGGTAGGTTTCTTCCCGCAGGTTTTCGGAAACGGCGGTCAGCGCGTCGCTTTCGGCCATCGAAAACGTCACCACCGGCTTGTAGTTGGGGTCTTTGCCCACCAGCGTAATATCGGTGCCGTGCAGCGTGGTGATAAAAGGCACTGGTTTTCCGGAATTTTTCAGGATTTGCTTCGCGAAATAGGCCGCCGAGGCGTGGGGCACGGCATAGTGGACATGCAAAACATCGAGGTTATGCGTCTGAATGACATGCACCAGCGTAGAGGTGAGCGCCGACTCGTAGGGCGGGAAATCAAACAGCGGGTAGGTGGGCACCGATACCTCGTGGAAGTAGATATTGGGGTGAAACGACAGGCGCACCGGCTGCTGATAGGTGATAAAATGCACTTCATGGCCGCGCTCGGCGAGACCGTTGCCCAGTTCGGTGGCCATCACGCCGGAGCCGCCGTAGGTCGGATAACAAACAATACCAATTTTCAAACGAGAAAGAGTCCTTTTTTAAAAAGCACCGCCCGGAGGGCTACAGCTATCGTGCCAAAGGGAAAAAGGCTGCGGAAATGGCAGAGAACAAATAGATTTCCGGAAAAAAGAAGCTGGGAGGATTTGTTTGGTTGAAGATCTGCGATATTTTTGAAGCAGAGAGCAATCGCTTTCATTCATTATCTGCGCATCTGAGATTTTGAAAGGAGCAGTTGCGGCAATACAGCTGTTAAGAACAATTATAAATGACGACAATGGAAACATTTGGAGATAAACTTTACATACTAATATCAAACGCAAGAAATATACTCTTCCTACAGGGAGAAATTGCTCAATTGACATACCAGTCATTTATAAAATACATTGAAGTCATCAATGAGAATAATGAACCTGAAATTCAGATAACCTATCCTATCGGTTTTAGGCCAGACAATACCACAATTGACTCAACAGTAACTTACACCAAACAAAATTTAATTGAACGTTATCAGTATTTAGGCTTGACACAGTTGCCAATTAATGGAATATATCAACTTGTGACAACAATTGAAACTCTACTTGGAGACATTTTGAAAGAGACACTTATCCAGTTTCCAGCAAAAATTTCAAACAAGAAAAAATTAGATTACGAACTCGTTCTTGGAGCAAAATCACTTGACGAGATAAAATTAGCTGTTGTTAATACTATTTTAAATGAACTTGCCTATAAAACCCCCAAAGAGTATGGAGAAGAATTTGACAAGTATATAGGAGTAAAACTTCTGGAACAACCAATTTACCACAAATATATTGAACTTAAAGCAACACGGGACATTTACATACATAATCAAGGTGTTGCAAATGATATTTACACAAATAAAGCAGATAGATTATCCCGAGTTAAATCAGGACAGTTTTTACCTGTAAACATTCAATACTTTTTACAGTCATATGAAAACTGCATTCAATTGACAGAGATCTTAGAAGAAGAACTGAATAAAATATGGCCTAGTTTGGAATATCAAAAATTCAAAACAAAAAATATTGAACAGCAAAAAGAGCAAGCTATTGAAAAAGCTATAGAGACTGCGGAAGCATTGCCAGTTGCTGAAATAGAACAGACAAAAACACCTAAACAGAAAAGAAAAAAGAAAGAATAACTGTGCATAACAGGCATTTGGCTCAATGGCGGGTGATGTGGTTAATTAAACATCTACCCCAGCTCAGCGTAGCACGTTTGTGGTTCGGCGAAGGCTCCCGCCTTCGTCGCCAGTTTTTCACAAAATTATCCTTTCCAATTCCGGAAAAATTCCTTTTGAAAAGGCTTTTCTGCCAGCGGGTATTATTCGGTGGAATGCAAAACACAGGCGACGAAGGCGGGAGCCTTTGCCAGACCGCGCAGCCGAAACCGCATTTCCGGAAAGTCCCCCCGCTCGCGCAAGTATGCAGCCTGGCCTTTGCAGCGCGGCGTAATTGCGTGCTGGAAAGCACAAACACAAAATCTTTATCCTCTTGGAAAAGGATCTCGACAAAGTCTTTCTTTTTAAAGGAGAACGCAAGGGATTCTTTGCAGCATGGCAAAATCGCTATCCACCTGTTTTGAATAGTGCCTGTACGTAGGAAGAATACCAATTCCGTAGAGACGTTGCATGCAACGTCTCTACCCTTTCCGGAAATTTTTGGGTCGCCAGCGCTTCAACCAAAAACGATAACAGGACAAGGGCCTTTAACCAAACCGCGAACCGAAACCGCCTTTCCGGAAATCCCCCGCGTCTTATTTTCGCTTATGATTTCCCCCCGGCGAATCCTGTGTTCGCTCGCCCTGCTGACTTCCCTCGGTGCGCACGCCCAAACCGATAGCGCTACCCTCCACCAAATCTCCGACCACATCCTGCTGCGCGGCGCGTGCTACGACGACCTGCGCGTGCTCTGCAAAACCATTGGCCACCGCCTCAGCGCCACCCCCGAAGCGGCCCGCGCCGTGCAGTGGGGCGCACAAACCTTAAAGGCCGCCGGGGCCGATTCCGTCTGGCTTCAGCCCGTTACCGTTCCCAAATGGATTCGCGGCAAAGAGTCTTTGAAAGTGGATTTGGGCAACGGCCCCAAAGCCATTCCGATGCTGTCGCTGGGCAACTCGGAGGGTACCGGCGGCAAGGATATTTCCGGAAATATCGTCATGGCCGGCAGTGTGGACGAGCTGAAAGCGCTGCCCGAAAGCGCGGTGCGGGGCAAAATCGTGTTTCTCAACTACCGCTTCCGGCAGGATTTCGTCAATTCGTTTCGCGGCTACGGCGATGCGGCTCCCAACCGCAGTCGCGCTGCCAACGCTGCCGCTGCGCTGGGTGCCAAAGCGGTGATTATCCGCAGCGTTTCTACCGGCCTCGACGATTATCCCCACACCGGCTCGATGCGCTACACCGATAGCACCAAAAAGATTCCGGCGGTGGCCATCGGCAACCGCAGCGCCGACGCGCTCGAAAAAGCCTTTATTTCCGGAAAAACTCCCACCGCCACCCTGCGCTCTGAGTGCCACATGGCCGGTACCGCGCCTTCTTTTAACGTCATCGGGGAAATCAAAGGCAGTGAAAAGCCGGAAGAAATTATTGTTGTAGGCGGCCACCTCGACAGCTGGGATGTGGGCGAAGGTGCCCACGACGACGGCGCGGGCTGCGTGCAAAGCATCGAAGTGGTGCGGACGATGAAAGCCCTGGGACTGAAACCGAAACGCACTGTTCGCGCCGTGCTTTTTATGAATGAAGAAAACGGCGTTCGCGGCGGCTATGCCTATGCCGACAGCGCTGCGGCCAAAGGCGAAAAAACCATTTTTGCCCTCGAAAGCGATGCCGGAGGCCACTCGCCGCGTCATTTTGGGTTTGAATTTGGGGAAAAGGATCCGCAGGAAGCCCAAAAACGCGCTGCCCTCGACGCCATGCTGCGCAGCCTCTCTTTCCTCGGCGTAACGATGGCCCCCGGCAGCCATGCCGGCACCGACGTAACCCCGCTTATCGCCAAAGGCGTTCCCGCCGGCGAGCTGCTCCCCGATCCGCAGCGCTACTTCGACCTGCACCACACGGCCGCCGATGTGTTTGAAACCGTGAACCACCGCGAACTAAAGCTCGGCGCGGCGGCGATGACCGGCCTTGTCTGGACTCTTTCCCAAAATGGCCTTTAACTTAGAGCCTATTCTAAAAATAAAGGATTGTGAACACTCATTCTGAATTCGGACGGGTTCTTTGACATCCTTGAAAGGATCTTTTACCCAATTCCACTTAACAGGAATGATAAAGGGATTCTTTGCAGAATGACAAAGAAAGCGTTCTATTTCCGGATAGGCTCTTAGGTAAAATCAAACTGAAACCGCTAAGCTGTCACCCTTCTTGTCACCCTGAGCTTGTCGAAGGGTTGGAGAGGGGCCGGGGGTGAGGCCAAGCAGGCAGATGTCCAAACAAAACGATTCCCTTTTTCGGCGTTTGCTGCGCAAACCGGCAGCAGCAGCCTCGCTGTTGGTCATCGCGCTGACGACCCTGCTGGCCGTTTTCGCCTACGTGTTTGCGCCCGACAGCACGCCCGACGCGGCGCGCACGATTGTGGAGCTGGGCGCGAAAAGTCCGGGATTTACCATCAAGTTGTTGCCCGTGCCGCGCACCGTGGTTCCGGAAAAAAAATCATGGTTTGCGAGGGTATTTACCGGCACGCCCGACCGTTTTCAGTACGTTCCGATAAACGGCTATTTTCTCCAAGAAAATACCGTGCTGGCCCGCCATTACATTGATGATGGGCTGGAAGACACGTTGCGCTTTCCGGTGGCGGCGCTGGTTCCGGAAAATTTCCGGAAATTTCCGGAAAAATATCTTCAAACTGCCATTCAGCCGCAGACCTTCTACCTCGGCACCGACCGTTATGGCCGCGATATTCTTTCGCGGCTGCTGGTGGGCGCGCGAGTGAGCATGGCGGTGGGCACGGTGGCCGTGTTGCTGTCCTTGAGCATCGGGATTTTTCTGGGATTGATTTCCGGTTATTATCGCGGGCTAACCGATTCGGCGGTGTTGTTTTTGGTGAATATCCTGTGGGCCATTCCTACCCTGCTGCTCGTTTTTGCCATTACGATAGCGATTGGAAAAGGCTTTTGGCAGATTTTCATTGCCATCGGGCTGACGCTTTGGGTGGGCGCGGCGCGGCTCATTCGCGGTCAGGTGTTGGTGTTGCGGGAGATGGATTATGTGCAGGTCGCGCGGGCGCTCGGCCTCTCGGATTTCCGGATTCTGACGCACCATATCCTGCCCAATATTGCCGGTCCGGTGCTGGTGCTGGCAGCGGGCAATTTTGCTACCGCTATTTTGCTGGAAGCGGGGTTGAGCTTTCTGGGCTTGGGCATTCAGCCGCCTGCGCCGAGCTGGGGTGGGATGATCAAAGACCACTACAATTTTCTGGTAACCAACCGCCCGCTGCTGGCTCTGATTCCCGGCGTGGCCATCCTGATTTTGGTGTATGCGTTTAATATTCTGGGCAATGCCCTACGCGATGTTCTGGACGTGAAACGGTGATATTAACATTAGGTCGCCCCGCTGTGCAGCGGTACAGGCTCCGCGACCACCCGGAAAATGCAATGATGGCGCTACAAACGTTTGGTCGCTCCGCGACCCGCATTTACAGACATACAATATTATCAAAGAGAAAACCACGCCGCAACACTGCTTTTTATAACGCAACTTTGCAGCCAGAAAAAACTCTCCTTTTTATGAAAAACGGATTCACAGAAATAAAGCCTTTCAGTGGCCTGGGCGACCTTTCTTTTGGCATGACCCGCGAGCAGGCGCAAAGCATCCTGGGTGCCCCTTCGGAAAAAGAAACCTTCTCGCTGGATGAAGACGAGGACGACCGCACCGAAGCCTGGCACTACGACGAAGACGGCCTTTCCTTGTCGTTTGACGAAAGCGCCGGCTGGAAGCTCAGCAGCATTGCCGTGAGCCTTGAAGAATACACCCTGGAGGGCGTTTCGCTCGTTGGCAAAGACCTGGAACAGGTGCTGAATGTGTTTGAAAACAAAGACTGGGGCGAGCTGCAGGAAGACGACGAGATGGAAGAAGAAATGGGCAGCAGCCGCTTGTTTTTTGTGGAAGAAAAAGGCATCAGCCTGTGGTTTGAAGGCGACGTGCTGACGGAAGTGCAGTGGAACGCCGAGGCCGACGAAGAAGCCTAGAACAGGCTTTTCGGACACCTGATTTCCGGAAATTTCCCCAAGTTAGATCTTTCGTCTTTTGTCTATCGTCTTTTGTCTTTGGTCAAAAAGATTTGGCCAATTAGGAAAAAAGGCTCACTTTTGCACTCCTAAAAATTAAAACATGGCACGCGTCTGTCTGGTAACCGGTAAAAAGCCCATGACGGGTCATAAAGTATCTTTCTCGAACAAGAAAGCCAAGAAACGTTTTCTGCCCAACCTGCAGACCAAGCGTTTTTTCCTGGCTGAGGAAGACCGCTTTATCACCATGAAGGTTTCTACCGATGCAATTCGCACGATTTCTAAAAATGGCCTCATGAGCGTGGTGAAGAAACTGCGCGCCGAAGGTCATAAAATCTAATTTTCCTCACCCCTCATTTCCGTAAAGCAGCACAGCAATCATGGCAGCAAAAAAAGGAAACCGCGTTCAGGTGATTCTGGAATGCACCGAGCATAAGGCTACGGGGCTGCCGGGCACCAGTCGCTACATTACCGTTAAGAACAAGAAAAACACGCCGGAGCGGATTGAACTGAAAAAGTACAATCCCATCATGAAGCGTTACACGGTTCATAAAGAAATCAAGTAAGCCGGGGCGCTCGCCTTACTTTTTACTTCACCCTATTTTTATCCGCATTTCTCATGGCAAAAGCCGCTAAAACCGCGATTAAAAAGGACCCGAAACTTGCTGCCGAAGCCAAAAACTGGACAAAGGTAATCAAGGCGGTCCGCTCGCCCAAAACAGGCGCCTATACCTTTAAAGAACAAATCGTTCACAAAGACAAGGTAAAGGATTTTCTGGCCGCGAAATAAGCTTCGCGCTCGAACAAGCTTTTTAGAAAAGCCCGGTATGTGCCGGGCTTTTTTGCGTTGGTGGAAGTGGCGATTACGCTGATGTAATTTGCGATTGGGAAAGCCGTGCGCTATATTTGGGAACCACAATTCCGGAAAATATCCGCCATAGGATTTTGCCTTAAAATTGGCGCATATCCACCCGTAAGAGGTATTAATGCGATGCTTTTTGATAAGGTAATGGCGCATAATTCTGAGTTGTAGGCAACTCTATGACAACCTCAATCATAACATCATTACGACAGACAAGCCGCAACTATTCAGACCACGTTGACTATCCTAAGCAGCCCGGCATCTACGGTTTTGTATTAGCTGACACTTCAACTTTGGGACAATTCGGACAAGGTGGGCAACTGCTTTACATCGGCATTTCCAAAGACAGTTTGCACAGCAGGGACTTCAACCAGCATTTCAAATCTGGACAGTCTGGTAGGTCAACGCTTCGACGTTCTCTTGGTGCGGTATTGAGAGATAAGCTGAAACTTAAAGCCATACCACGGGGCGGGACTAATGACACGAAACGCTTTGACAATTACAAATTCACAGCTGACGGCGAAGAAAAATTGACGGAATGGATGCTGCAAAACCTAAAAATAGGCTACTGGGTTTTCAAGGACACAATGGATTATAGACTATTAAGGCAACACGAAGACGCCGTTATCAGAGAACTTCGCCCAACACTTGACTTAGACCCACGGACGAAAAAACTCAATCCTCTTGCAGACACCCTTATTGCGTTGCGACACGTTTGTAAAGACGAAGCAACTAGAAACGCATAGCGCATTTCGGATGTCGGAACAGAGATGCCTACAACATGGGGTTTGCTGCTATGGCGGGGCGACGAATAGAACATCGGCTATGTGCAAGCATCGGCAACAGTTCTAGCATGACGAACAACATTCGGCAGTAGTTCTTAACTTCAACAAGAAAACAAAACCGGGCTGCGGTTCGGGGCTGGACGTTCAATGAATGCCGCCCCAGCAGCAAGCCCTGTCCGTTCACCCCTTACCCCAAACCATCCAATAAATCAGTCAGATATTGATTCGACAAAAGGCATTTATCGGTCTGGCTTTGGATGGTTTTCGCGGATTGCACAAACGGCGCTTCCCCAACCAGTTCTGCGCTACCGTGCGCCAACATTCCGGAAATCGTTTGTGGCGTAGCTTCCAGGTGAAACTGCAAGCCCAACACCCGGTTCTGGTATAGAAAAGCCTGATTGGCGCAGGCAGCCGTTTGCGCCAGATGCACAGCCCCTTCCGGAAGATCAAAAGTGTCGCCGTGCCAGTGAAACGCTTCAAAAGCACCCGGCATATTTCGTCAGTTTGGCGGTTTTGTCTAAATTTGAACCACTATGCCGCATTACTATACGCTAGGGAAAATTCCGCACAAACGCCATACGCAATTCCGGAAACCGGACGGCGGATTGTACCGCGAAGAATTATTTTCGACCGAAGGTTTTTCGTCTAATTACTCCCTGTTGTATCACGTGCATCCGCCAACCGTCATCACCAAAGCCGGCGACCCAACGGACGTGCGCCCCAAACCGGCCACCGACAGCCTGCTGAAGCCGCGTTCGTTTGAAGGATTCCACGTCAAGCCGGAAACCGAATACCTCAAAAGCCGGAAAACGGTGCTTTTCAACAACGACTGCCACATCGTACTGGCTGCGCCGAAAAAAAGCATGGGCGAAACAGAATTTTTCAAAAACGCCGATTGCGACGAAGTGATTTTTGTGCATGAAGGGACCGGGACGGTGAAGACCGCCTATGGCAAACTGCCGTTTAGCTACGGTGATTACATTGTGATTCCGCGCGGAACCATTTACCAGATTCATTTTGACGGCGAAGAAAACCGGCTTTTCATTGTAGAAAGTCCGTCGCCGATTTCCTTTCCGAAGCGCTATCTGAGCCGCCACGGGCAGTTGCTGGAACATGCTCCGTATTGCGAGCGCGACCTCCGCAAGCCGCAGGATCTGGAAACCCACGACGAGAAAGGAGAATTTTTGATTCACACGAAGAAAAAAGGCTTTCTTTACCCCATTGTATACGCCTATCATCCGTTTGACCTGATTGGCTGGGATGGCACTGAATATCCTTATATCACTTCGATTCACGACTTTGAGCCGATTACGGGCCGCGTGCATCAGCCCCCGCCGGTGCACCAGCAGTTTGACGCCCACAACTTCGTGATTTGCTCTTTCGTGCCCCGGAAATACGATTATCATCCGCTTTCCATTCCGGCGCCGTATTACCACAGCAACATCGATTCCGACGAGGTGCTGTATTATGTAGATGGCGACTTTATGAGCCGCAAACACGTAACGCGCGGCATGATTACGCTGCACCCGGCGGGCATTCCGCATGGCCCTCACCCCGGCGCGGTAGAAAAAAGCATTGGCAAGGAAGATACCGGCGAACTGGCCGTGATGGTGGATACGTTTCACCCACTGCACCTGACCCAACAGGCGCTGGATATTGAAGACGATCAGTATGCGTATAGCTGGATAGAGTAAGCTGGGAGGTTGGCAAGGTTTCTGTATGCCGCCGGGCATGAGAGAAAAGCAGCGTTTGGAGATTTATGAATTGCTCGTCGAGGCGTTGGGAGAGACGGAGAAGGCAAGATCCCTGACTACATCTATTGAAAAGGTTGTTATTGAAAAGCAGGCCCTCCGAAACCGGATTACAGCATCGTCCATTGGGAAAGAAATTGAAAATTCCCGGAATCAACTTGCCAGGACATTTCGTACTGCGCTGCAAGAGCAAAAAAGCCATTTTATGAAGTGGTTGCTGGTGATTGTTGCCTGCATTATGTTTCTGATTCTTTGGTTGCACCGGCCTTTCTGAGATATCATACCTTAAAATAACTTCGCCTCTTGCGCGCCGGGGCACTTTTTCTCTTGAATCTGAGGCTTTGGACGAGGTCGGCAGACCCCTAATTTATACGCGACAATCAGTATTGGTTAGCTACTTCTTGAACAAACCTCTTTTAGTTTGTTTAGAGCCTTATCTTTGTAAGGCATTTTTAGATTGCATATGCGAAAGCGTCATCATTGCAAGGGCTTGCTGCGTGAAGCCATTATGGCCATCTGGTCTTAGGGTATTCTCTACAGCCTGTTGATCCGGAATTTTCCGGAAATTTTCCCTATTCTTTTAAGTTTTAAAAACGATAAAAACCATGATGGAATCTCCGATTGTAGCCCAGGAGCTGCAAAGCCGCGCTAAAACTGACTTTTTGCCCATTCGCGGCACCGACTACATTGAAATGTATGTAGGAAACGCCAAGCAGGCAGCACATTTCTATAAAACCGCTTTCGGCTTTCAGGATGTGGCCTATGCCGGTCCGGAAACCGGCGTGCGCGACCGTGTATCGTATGTATTGCAACAGCAGAAAATCCGCCTGATTCTTACCACTAACCTGAAAAGCGATTCGCCGATTGCGGAGCATATCAAAAAGCACGGCGACGGCGTAAAGGTTTTGGCCTTATGGGTGGAAGACGCAACCCTTTCTTACAATGAAACCGTAAGCCGCGGTGCGAAGCCTTATCTGGAGCCGACCACGCTGGAAGACGAGCATGGAAAGGTGATTATTTCCGGAATTTATACCTACGGGGAGACCATCCACATGTTTGTGGAGCGCAAGGATTACACCGGACCTTTTATGCCTGGCTACGTGCCGCTGAAAACAGCCTATCACCCCACCGAAACCGGTCTGCTGTATGTGGATCACTGCGTGGGTAACGTGGGCTGGAACCGCATGAACGAAACCGTGAAGTGGTATGAAGACGTGATGGGCTTTGCCAACATCCTCTCCTTCGACGACAAACAAATCAACACCGAGTATTCGGCGCTGATGAGTAAGGTGATGGCTAATGGCAACGGCTACGTGAAATTCCCGATTAACGAACCGGCGGAAGGCAAAAAGAAAAGCCAGATTGAAGAATATCTGGAGTTCTATGAAGGCGAAGGCGTGCAGCACATTGCCGTGGCTACAAAAGACATCGTGAAAACGGTTACCGAGCTGAAAGCCCGCGGGGTGGAATTTCTGTCGGCGCCGCCCAATGCCTATTACGAACTGCTCGGCGAGCGCGTGGGTGAAATTGAAGAAGAAATTCAGCCGCTGCAGGACCTCGGCATCCTGGTGGATCGCGACGAAGAAGGCTACCTGCTGCAAATCTTCACCAAGCCTATTCAGGATCGCCCGACGCTGTTTTTTGAAATCATCCAGCGCAAAGGTGCTCAAAGCTTTGGCGCGGGCAACTTCAAGGCTTTGTTTGAAAGCATTGAGCGCGAGCAGGCCTTGCGCGGCAACCTGTAGGAAGACCTTAACGCTTTAGTATTATCAATCCATTTCCGGAAATTTCCGGAAATGGATTTTTTATTTGTAAACTATTTGAAATAATCAACGTCCTTTTTTAGATTTGTTGTCGGTATCTTAAACACTTTTTAAAAATCCGCTTTATGAAAGTTCTATTTGCAGTGTTTTTCTGCCTTTTCTGGAGCGGATGGGCGGGGGCGCAAACGACGCCGTGTACGGCTTCATTTACTTACACAAATCCTTCTCCGGGTGTTTATTCTTTTACCAATAGTTCCACCCCTAGCATGCCGGGGTCGGCCACTTGGTCTTGGGATTTTGGGGATGGGACGACTGCTATTGTAATGAACCCCACACATACATTTTCAGCTTCCGGCACCTATTGTGTTACGCTTACGATTGCTACAGGTAATGGCTGCACGGCTATTGATACTCAATGTATCACGGTAACAGGCGGTAGTAATCCAACCTTTAACTGCGTAAACGTAAACGCAGGATATACTTATACCGATACCAACTGGACCTGCTCGTTCACCAACACGACTACCAATACCAACACCGCGCCGGCTACGGTAACGTATGAATGGCATTTTGGCGACGGCGGCACGGATACCCTTGCTTCGCCGGTGCATTTCTATTCTAATCCGGGAACGTATAACGTTTGGATGGTTGCTACCTGGTCGGCCAACGGGTCGGTTTTGTGCCAAGATTCTTCTGGGCAGCAGGTAGTTATTTCCGGGGGCATTCCACCGACCAATGAAATTTCCGCTGTTGCTATCTGGGATTCGAGTGTCAATGCGGACAGTGCTTCGGTAAAATTCTGGCTTATTGCGTATGACTCTGTCGCTCAAACACTGATGGCAGTGGATTCTTTCCTGATGCCGTGTTTCTCTAACATTAATTACGCTTCTGCTTATTGGAATAATCTGCCCGCAGGAGACTACCGGGTCAAAGCCCATATGATTGACCAACCTTCTTCCTGGACTACAGGTTTCCTGCCGACCTATGCAGACAGTGCTTACAACTGGCAGAGCGCAACGGTGATGAACCATACCGGCACTACCACAGGAACTGCGATTTACCTACGCCAAGGTATTCCCATGAGCGGCTCCGGCTTTATTTCCGGAAATGTGTTGCAGGGCGCAAACCGCGGCACTGCCGTCGGTGACCCGATGGGCAACATCACCATCCTGCTGCGCAACAACACCAACAACCAACTGGTGGCCAGCACCGAAACCGACGCCAACGGAACTTACACTTTCACAAACGTACCGGTCGGCAGCTACAACG
>JAEWBT010000007.1 GCA_023391015.1 Bacteroidota bacterium | reverse complement strand
CCCAAAAACCCACGGATTCCCTGGTTGGGCGCATATACATAGCTGGGGTCAAACGTGAGCGCGTAGGGGTTATCCGGCGTTGTCAGGGCCTGCCCGTCGGGGCCAAACTGCACGTGCTTGTCAAACGGATCGCGGCTGCGGGCAATAAGGAATGGCGCACTTTTGGCCGGCGTCCAGTCCAGCAGGTTTTTGACCCCGCCATAGATCTCAAACTTTTTAAAACCGCTGTACGTGAGCTGAATATTCTGAATGCTCCACCAAGGCGAATATTCCGGACGCGGATCCTGCGGACCGAGCAAGGGCAGGCGCATCGGGCTGTATATATTTCCGGTATAATCAATACTCAGGTTCAGCTTTTTGATGGGATACGAAACCGCCCAGGTGCCGGTAAAATGCTCTGTCAGAATCTGCTGCTCCCGCACCCCGGCCTCTACCAGGGAAACATCCATAAGCGTTCCGCCGGCAATGATTTTCAGTCCGTTCAGGAAAGAAGCGTCTAGGTTCAGCGTCAGGCCCCGGCTTTCGGCATGGCCCCGCAGGTTGTCGTAGATAATTTTGTTCGGGTCGGTGTCGTAATCGGCTACAATCCGGTTGTTGAAGTAGGTATAGAAAGCCGAGGCATCCAGGCCGATAAAGCCCCAGTCGGCGATAAACTTCCGGATATAGTTCAGGTTGGCGTTGTAGGAGCGCTCCGGTTGCAGCTCGTTTTGGATCACCACCTCGCGCGCGCCGGTGAGGGCGGCGTGGTCTTCGGTGAAAAGATTCACCACGCGGTAGCCGGTGCCGAGGTTGAGCCGGAAAATATTTTCGTTGTTCAGCGTCCACTTATAGGCCAGCCTTGGGGTAAAGATGCTGCCGTGGTAGCTGTTGTAGTCGTAGCGCGCGCCGAGGAGCAGGCGGTGGCCTTCGGCCAGGCGGATTTCATCCTGCACAAACAAACCCGGCAGGTAGGTAACAGAGGGTTCGTTTTTTCCGGAAATGGTATCGGCGGAAGCGGTGGCCGGCGTGTTGTCGTCGTAATACGTGTAGCGCAGCGCGGCACCGGTCAGCAGCTCGTGGCGGCCCAGGGTTTTGGCCCACAGCAACTGCCCGAAAGCGATTCTTTGGGTGGCCATATAAGGCGTGGTACCATAATAGCTGTTTTGATTGTGGTCGTTGTAAGAGCCCCACAGCGTAATGTTTTCATGGGTGGGCAATTGGTATTTTCCAATGATTTCCCAGCGGCTGGTGTAGATACTTTCGCCATAAACCTCATCGCCGCCGCGGTAGCTTTTATTCCAGCGCATGTCGCCGCCCCAGCGGTCTTCGTAGAGGTAGCGGCCGGCCAGGCTAAACACCTTATTGTCTTTCCGGGCCATATCCCATTTCTGGAAAAGGGAAATCCGGGACTGAAGCGTCACGTCGGTAAAGCCATCGTTGTCTTTGTCCACCGGAGCCTGATAGTAGTAGTAGTTCGCGCCCGTCAGCACGGCGGCTTTATTGCCTGCATTGAATTTCAGTCCCAAATCGGCGTTGTATTCGCCATAAGTAGTTCCAAAAACATCCGCCGACACGCGGGGCGCTTTCTGGGCGTTTTTGGTGATGATATTAATCAATCCACCCACCGCTTCGGAGCCGTAGAGCGACGACGCCGGGCCTTTCACCACCTCAATGCGGTCCACCAGAGAATTGGGGATTCCGGAAAGACCATAGACCGTAGAAAGCGCCGAAACAATGGGCATTCCGTCAATCAGCACCAGCGTATAAGGTCCTTCCAGCCCGTTGATATGGATATCGCCGGTGTTGCAAACGTTGCAGTTGAGCTGCGGGCGCACGCCGTTGACGTTTTGAAGCGCCTCAAAAACATTTGGGGTTGGATTTTTCCGGAAATAGGTGCTCGAATACACCTCTACCGGCACGGGGCTTTCGCTGCGGGAAACGGGTCGGAGCGTTCCGGAAATCACTACCTCAGCCAGGCCCTGGCTGTTGGTGCTGAGGTCAAAGTCCTCACTGAGGCGGCTGCTGTCGGTGAGGGTGACGGTGCGGGTACTTTTGCCGCGGTCCAGGGTGCGAACGGTGAGTTTGTAGGTGCCGGCGGGCAGGGAATCCAATACATAATTGCCGCCGGAGTCGGTGCGGGTTGTGAAAGCGGTTTGCTCCAGCGAAAGGGTCGCGGCAGCAGCCGGCTTGTCATCGGAAAACACCATTCCGGAAATACGGGCGGTTTGGGCATGCAAAATCCCAAAACAGAGGAAAGCAAAAGTAAAAAGTAAAGCAATTTGCATAAATAGAGTTTGCGTGTACAAATGTATATTGTTAGTACAAACTAACAAAACAATTTTAGCCTTCTTGTCGCTTTAATTTTGGCGCTATGAACTCGCTGACGGAAGAAAACTACCTCAAAGCCTTGCTGCTCTTATCGGCCGACACCGGCGCGGTGAGCGTCAACGACCTCAGCAAGCAGCTGGGCATTAAAATGCCTACAGTGAACGGCATGGTGAAGCGACTGGCGGAGAAAGGCCTGGTGCACTACGAAAGCTACCAACCGCTGCAACTCACCGAACAAGGCCGGAAAGAAGCCGGGCTGATTTTGCGAAAACACCGCCTCACGGAAATGTATCTGGTAGAAAAGATGGGCTTTGGTTGGGAAGAAGTCCACGACATTGCCGAGCAGATAGAGCACGTGCAGTCGCCGCGCTTTTTTGAACAAATGGACGTGCTGCTGGGGCATCCCACTCTGGACCCGCACGGCTCGCCCATTCCCGATAAAAACGGCGAGATCGCGTGGCGCAAATACCGGCAGCTCAGCGATTGCAAACGCGGCGAAACCGTGGTGCTGACCGCTGTGACGCACTCTGCCGACGATTTTCTGCGCTTTCTCAACAGCCGCGAACTCAGGCTGGGCCTGAAAGTAAAAGTGCTTTCTGTGGAGCCGTTTGATGGTAGCATGGTGATATGCTACGGCGCACGCAAGGCAGAGTCGCTCAGCGCGCTGGTGTGCGAAAAATTGCTGGTAGAAGAAGTGTGATTTGGGGAAGTCAACCCTTAATTCTCCATTCCTGGATTGGTAGAGACGATGCACGCATCGTATCTACGTTATTTCTAATCATTTTTCTTTCGCTTCGCCAACGCCACCAAAAGTGCCGGTTGCAGGAGCAAATTTGCGGCCATTGCCAAGAGCAGGGTGCCGCCTGTCAGCAGGCCAAGCGAGCGGGTGCCGTCAAACTGGGAAATGGCGAAAACGCCAAAGCCCGCTGCCAACACCAGCGAGGTATAGATAATACTAAGGCCGGTTTCGTGCATGGTTGCCGTTACCGCATCGGCAGCCGAAAGAATTTTGCGCTCCCGCCGGTATGATACGAGGAACCGGATGGTTACATCCACCGTAATGCCCAGCGCAATGCTGAAAACCAGCACTGTGGACGGTTTGAGTGGCACGCCGGCCCAACCCATCACGCCCGCCGTCAGCAGCAAGGGTGCCAGGTTTACCAGCACGGCGATGCCCGTTACCGGCAGCGACCGGACCAAAAGCAGAATACAAATTACAATCATCGCTAGTGCCAGCACGATGGATTCGCGCAGCGAACTGGTGATAAATCCGGAACCTTCCAGGAAAACCACCGAAGAGCCGGTTACCGTCACGCCATATTTGTCTTCCGGAAAAAGGCTGTCGGTTTTAGCCTTGATTTTCTCTAAAAGGGTTGGTAGCCGCACCGAACCAATGTCGGCAATGCTTACCGAAATGCGCGCCCGCTGCCGGTTGCTATCCACAAACGCACGCACCAAATCGCCCAAAGCCGCTTTCTGTCCGCTTGCAGTGTCGCTGGTCTTGGTTGTGCGTAGATAAGGTTGCAGGAAGGCCCCGTCAAACATGTTGGGCACGCCGTAGGACGTGCTGTCGCCGTCGTAGTAGGCCTGCCGTGCAAATTTTACCCCGTTGACAATTGACAGCGGGCGACCGCCTTCGGGCAACGTGCGCAGAAACGCGTCCAACTCATCTAACTTTTGCAGGGTGGGGAGGCTCACCGCGCCGTTTTTACGTTTGGCGTCCACCACAATTTCCAGGGGCATCACGCCTTTCAGGTGGGTTTCAAAAAACTTCAGGTCGGTGTAAATCGGGTCTTTTTTCGGCAGGTCGTCCACGATGTGGGATTCGCTGTGCAGCCGCAAGGCCCCAAAGAGGCCCACTGCAAGCGCCACCGCCGTAACCGCGAAAATGGCTTTGCGATTGTGGAATACCCAGCGCGTAAGCCGGTCCAGCAGCGCCTGCATACCTTGATTATCCAGATACTTGATTTGTCGCGCCGTGGGTGGAGCGAGATAAGAGAGAAATATCGGAATGAAAAGCAGGGAAATAAAGAAAAGAGCGAAAATATTCAACCCCGAAACCAACCCAAACTCTTTCAGGATGGCGCTCTTCGTGGCGGCAAAAACGCCGAATCCAATGGCTGCCGTCAGGTTGGTGAGCAGCGTAACCACGCCCATCCGCGCCACCGTTTCGCGAAGTGCCTTTTTCTGATCGCCCAAAGCGCGGTACTGAATGTGGTACTGATTGAGCAGATAAATACAGTTCGGAATGCCGATTACGACAATTAAGGGTGGAATCAGCGCCGTGAGCAAGGTGATTTGATAACCAAAAAACACCAGTGTGGCAATACTCCAGACTACACCTACGCCTACCACAACCATAGAAATCACTACCGCTGAGAAAGACCGGAAAAACAGCCACAAAATCGCAGCCGTCAGTGCAAAGGAAAGCACCAAAAAAAGCGTCATTTCTTTTTGCACCTGCACCGCCATCCGCGTCCGGATATACGGCAGACCAGAGTAATGAATCTCCGTTCCGGTAGCAGCAGAAAAAGCCTTTCCGGCGGCCAGAATGGCATCTACGACCTTCACGCGGTCTTTAGAGGCCAGGATTTCTTTATTGATACGCAGCGCCGCCACATACACACCATCTTCTTTGTTATAAAGTTGTCCGGCATAGAAAGGCAGGTTTTGAAATGCAACTAAATCTTCGGCCAGATGCGCTGAATCCGCAAAAAGCTTTTTTACTTGCAATTTATCGCTCACAGTATCTTTGGTGAGCGCCACTGCCGTCGGGATAGAGAGCACATTCTCCACCCCCGGAATGGCCTGCCATTGGTACGCCAGCGCCGTATAATTCCGGAAAAAAGAAGGATTAAAAAAGTCTTTGGTCTCTACGCCTGTTACCAGCGTGGTGCCGTCTTCGCCAAAGGTTTTCCGGAAATCCTGATAAGTTTTATATTTCGGGTTGTCGGTTGGGATGGCATTGGTAAACTCGTAGGAAAGCTGCACTTCGCGGGCTTTCCAACCCATAAAAATCGTGAGCGAAACCAATAATGTCAGGATGGGCAGCCGGAATTTTAAAATCACGTCTGCCAGACGATGCCACATAAAGAAAAAACGAAGCGTAAAGAAAAACCGACTTTGCATCCGGTAGTCAGCTTCCGGAAAGCGGGCGCAAAATTAAGTTCACGCCGGCGGGGCAACAGCAAAAGTCTTTTTCGGGAATGCTAAAGTGTGCGGGAGGTTTGCATGGTTATTCTCTTATGCCTTTTTAGGGCACATTTCGGCTGTTATCATCCTGACATTCGACAAGCTCAGAATGACAAGTGTCTGAAGGGCCTTTCCGGAAATCGGGCCTAATTTTCCGGAAATAAAATAAGTTTTTAAGTAAGCCGGACTTCTTGCAATCCTATTGTTGCCTCACAGTGGAGTGCCTTCTTTTCTTTAGTTCCTTTTCTGGGAAGGCAAAAGTAGCCTTCCGTGATATTTATGTTTAATATGAATCGTAGATTGTTGTTGTTAATTGGTAGGGAAGATTTCTATTCTCAGCACCCTTCGCCAAAATCCTTCATTACCCGCACTTCCCACACCACGTTGTTGATAAGGTAAAACTGAATAGCGGTTTCGGCATCCATGTCGTAAAGGGTAAAAAATCCTTTGTGAGGAGAGGGTTTGCCGTTCTCATCATATTCGGGATAGACCTCAAAACGGGGAAAAGAGCCGTAGGCGGCCAGCAGATCCTGGCGTGTGCTGCCCACGCCAATGCCCGATTTGGTGCGGAAGCGGTTGCTGCGCGTCCACATGCGGCCGATAATCACCGGCTTGTCGGTTTCGGAATGATACACTTCCATCGGCGAGAGGTACACGCGCTGTCCGCCATACAGCACCATATTGGTGTCGTTGAAGTTGTTGGCCTCGGTGCCGATGCGCAGCCGCGTACCGGCAAGCTGCTCGGCTTCGGCCCGCGACATCCCTATCTTATACGGCCCAATGCGGATCGAACTCAGATTTACCGTGTCCTGCGCCCGCGCGGCAAGGGTGGTCAAAAAAGCGATTGCAAAGAGAAAAAGTGCACGTTTCATACGGCCAAAGTAAGGCAAAACCTATGCCCGCTTCTATTGTTTGGATTGCGGTATTACCTTGCTTACCGGAATAACGACTTATTGAACAGGAATATGAAAATAGAAACATCAGCGCTTACGAGCCTGGCCGAACACCTCGTCCGGTTTACCGATCAATCCCTTTTCCTCACCGGGAAAGCCGGAACCGGCAAAACCACTTTCCTTCACAGCCTGAAGGCCAATCTCCACAAAAATTATGTGGTAGCTGCGCCTACGGGCGTGGCGGCGCTCAACGCGGGTGGGGTAACGCTGCACTCGCTTTTCGGGTTGCCCCACGGGCCGTTTTTGCCCAAAGCCGGCTGGAATGAAAAGCGCACCGGTGCTCAAAACCACGAGTACCTGAAGGGTGTAAAGCTGTCGGCGGAGAAAAAAGAAATGCTGAAATCGCTGGAGCTGCTCATTATTGATGAGGTTTCGATGGTACGCGCCGATTTGATGGACGCCATTGACCTGATTTTGCGCACCTACCGCACCGGCCACAAAGCCGAGCCATTTGGTGGGCTGCAACTCCTTCTCATCGGCGATTTGCACCAGTTGCCGCCGGTAGTGAAAGATGACGAATGGCAGCTGCTGTCCCGGCAGTACGAAAGTCCGTTTTTCTTTGATGCACAGGTTTTTAAACAGTTTCCCTTGCTGCATCTGGAGCTGACGCACATCTACCGGCAGGGCGACCGCACGTTTATTTCCCTGCTCAACAACATTCGCCACAACACGCTGGAGCCGGAGGATATGGAAAAGCTCCACGAATATTACAAACCCGACTACAAGGCCGCCGAGGGCGAGATTACCCTTACGACCCACAATCACCTGGCCGAGTCGATCAACAGCCGCGCCCTGCAGGAACTGCCCGGCACGCCCGACGTGTTTGAAGGCAAGCTGGAAGGTGATTTTAATGAAAAATTACTGCCGGTAGAAAAGGATTTGCTGCTCAAAAAAGGCGCGCAGGTGATGTTCCTTAAAAACGACAAAGGCGAGGAGCGGCGCTACTACAACGGTAAAATCGGGAAGATAGAAAAGATTGACGCGGACAAAAACGTGTGGGTGTCTTTTCCGGAAAGCAAAGAGCCGATTAAGGTAGAAAAAGAAGTGTGGCGCTCCCTGCGCTTTCGCTACGACGAAGCCGAAGACCGGATTGAAGAAGAAGAAACCGGCTCCTACCAGCAACTGCCCCTGCGCCTTGCCTGGGCCGTTACGATTCATAAAAGCCAGGGAATGACCTTTGATAGCGCCGTGATTGATGCCGGAAAAGCCTTTGCCGCAGGGCAGGTATATGTGGCTTTGAGCCGGTTGCGAAGCCTGGAAGGACTGGCGCTGCGCTCCCGGATTTATCCGCAAGCGGTTCGCACCGACGAGCGGATTGTGCAGTTCACCGAAAGCAAAACGTCTTCCGGAAATCTGGGCTCGGTCTTGCACGCCGGAATGCGTGACTACGCCGGTAAAAAGCTGGTGGAAGCTTTTGAATGGAAGGCTTTTTGGAAAGCCATTCAGTCGCATTCCGACCTCTACGCCAAAGAAAAAGTAGCCGACAGGGAAGCCGCCGAATTGTGGTTTACGCAAGAGGTTTTTATGCTCTTACGAGAGCTGAAAACCCACGCCGAAACCTTTGCCCGGCAACTCGCCGCAGGAGTGGGCGGTCATGCCGATTTGCTGTTTGAATCGCTGCTTGGTCGCGTGCCCGGTGCGCAGTCGTATTTTATTCCGAAGCTGGAAGGCATTATCGGCGCGGTGGACGCCCACGCGATTGATTTCCGGTATAAAAAGAACGGCAAGACCTACCAGAAAAACCTGGCGATTCTGCAAAACCACCTGCAAAAGCTGCTTCATAATTTCCGGAGGCTTCACCACTGGACCGACGTTTTTCGCGCCGGTGCACACGGACTGGAAGCCGCGCAAAAGGCCACCGAACGCCCCGAAAGAGATTTACTGAAAGCGCTTCCGGAAAAAGAAACCGCTGCACCGGAACCGGCCCGGCCCAAGCTCGCCAAAGGAGAAAGTTTTAAGGAAACCGTGAATGCTTTTCTTGCGGGCGAAGCCCCGGAAAAAATCGCCGAAAAGCGCGGTATGGCCGCCTCTACCATTGAAAGCCACCTGGCGCAGGGCATCAAAGCGGGCCTGTTGCCGCTCCATTTAATCGTGCCTCCCGACAAAGAAGAAGTTATTCAAAAGGCGCTGGCGCAGAACAAAGAGCCCGGCATTGGTCCGGTGAAAGGCCTGCTGGGCGATGAATTTAGTTACGGGGATATCCGGGCGGTGATGGCGCACAACGCATTTATTGCCGAGCGCTTTAGCGCTCGGCAATAAATGCGTTGGAGCTTCGCGTTGGAGGCGTTGCCGTTGGAAAAGTTGGAGCCTTCGGCGTTGGAAGATGTGGGACCTGCAGCCTCTGTGATTTCGTTCTATCATCCCGAAGGGACCGCGAAGCCGCAACGCAGTTCATATTCACAGATTTCAACGCAGCATGCGAAGACCCCTGCGATGGGACAAAATGAAGCGTGATTTCCGGAAATTGTATCGCTCCGGACCCGTTTAAAATGCCTTAAATTTGAGACATGGAAGCACTTACTATTGAAATCCTGGACCCCAAGGCGATGAAACTGATTGAAGGTATGCAGGACTTGAACCTCATAAAGGTTTCTCCTTCGCCTTTGACCCAGGCGGAAGCCTACTTAAAAAGGATGCGGCAATCAGCCGATAGGTCACCTGATTTAGATGAAATTGCGCAGGTAGTAGCGGAAGTGAGAGCCGAACGGTATGACCAAAAATAAGGGACTGCGACTGGTGATTGACACCAACCTGTGGATAAGTTTTCTCATCTCCAACCGGCTTCAAAAGTTGGATGCACTGCTGCGTATAGATGGGCTGCGTTTTCTTTTCAGTAAAGAACTGTTGGATGAACTTGCCCGGACAATGGAAAAGCCGAAACTGCAAAAGTATTTTGCTCCGGACGCGTTGGAAGAGATGCTTCAGGCATTGGCGTATTTTATAGAAATCGTTACAGTAAAGAGTAAAGTCCACCTTTGCCGCGACCCAAACGATGATTTCCTGTTGGCGCTTGCCAAAGACGGAAACGCAGCTTACTTACTCACCGGTGACAGGGATTTGCTGGAATTAAGCCAATTTGAAAACACCCGGATTCTAACCATCACCCAATTTCTAAGTGAGCTGGAAATCGCGTAGAAAAGAAGCATTCTATCCGGAAATTTCAGTGACCTTTAGCGCCTTCGGTTTCCGGAAAATTCCGGAAATTTAAACGCCCATTTGATGCTGAAGGCTCCAAAGCCCGAAGGGCTCCAACACGCAGTTCCAACGGCAAAGCCTTCAACGCGAAGCTCCAACCCCATGTCTATTTCCCTCCAAAACCTCTCGGCCTCCTACGGCGAAAAGGTTGTTTTAAATAATATCCAGCTGGAGATTCCCGCCGGGCAAATCATTGGCTATATCGGGCCGAACGGCGCGGGCAAATCCACAACCGTGAAAATCCTGACCGGCCTGCTGCCCGACTTCACGGGCGAAGCCACCGTTGCCGGTTTTGATGTTCGGACGCAGCCATTGGAAGTAAAAAAACGCATTGGTTACGTGCCGGAAGTGGCCGAGCTCTATGATCTTTTGACGCCCCACGAGTACCTGCACTTCGTCGGCGTGCTTCACGGAATGCCCAAGGCGCTGGTGGACGAGCGGATGATAAAAATGCTCTCTGCTTTCGGTATTGGCGAAAATATGCACCAGCGGATGGACACGTTCAGCAAAGGCATGCGCCAGAAAGTGCTGCTGACCTCCGGCCTGCTCCACAACCCCGAAATCGTGATCCTCGACGAGCCGCTTTCCGGACTGGATGCCAACGCCGTGATTGTGGTGAA
>JAEWBT010000155.1 GCA_023391015.1 Bacteroidota bacterium | reverse complement strand
CGCAATGCTCAAAAGAAGTTTACCGACTTCATCACCGCAAATGGCGGCACCATCTCCCACCAGGAGCCGTGGGGCATGCGCAGCATGGCCTACCCGATTCAGAAAAAAACCACGGGTCTCTACTGGCTCGTGCAGTATCAGGCGCCAAGCGATTTGAACGCGAAGCTGGAGGTCCAAATGAATCGCGACGAGAACATCATGCGCCACATGATTACCCGCCTCGACAAATACGCGCTGGAATACAATGACCGCCGCCGCAAGAAAGCGTCTGAAAAGCCGGCTGAAACCGCTGCTTCTCAGGATCAGGCTGAGCCTGCCGTAGCACAAACCGAAGACACCGCTGCCAACGCGCAGTAATTCCTCTCACTTCCGAATAAGAAGATTATTACCATGGCACCACGTCCAGATATTAAGTTTATGAGCGCCAACCGTGTGGAGCGCCGCCAGAAGAAATACTGCCGTTTCAAGAAAATGGGCATCCGGTATGTTGATTACAAGGACGCTGAATTCTTGAAAAAATTCCTCAACGAGCAAGGCAAAATGCTGCCCCGCCGCATTACCGGAAACTCCCTGAAGTTTCAGCGCAAAGTGGCCCAGGCCATTAAGAAAGCCCGCCAGCTGGCCCTGCTGCCTTACGTAACCGACCTGATGAAATAGGCTTTTCTCTTAGACCAAAGTCTAAAGACAAAAGACAAAAGACCTAAACCTGAAAAGACAGCCAGAAATATTTGAAGAAAAGGGCTTTGACCCTTGGTTTTTGAAGTTTCCACCCTGTTTTTTCTCTTAAAACGAATTTATCCCGATGCAAGTCATCCTCACTCAAGACGTTGATAACCTCGGCGGAAACGGCGAACTGGTTACCGTCCGCCCTGGCTACGCCCGCAACTACCTACTGCCGCAAAAGATGGCCGTAGAAGCCAACAAAGGCAATATGGCCATGCTGGAAGAGCGCCAGAAAATGCTGCAAAAGCGCGAAGAAAAACTGTTGGCGCAAATCGCCGATGTGCGCCGTGTGCTGGGCGAAAGCCCGGTGCGCGTAGGTGCCAAAATTGGCACTTCCGGCAAAATCTTCGGCTCTGTTACTGCCATCCAACTGGCCCGCGCCATCCGCGAGCAGAAAGGCTACGAAATCGACCGCCGCAAGATCAACATCACCGACGAGATCAAAGAAACCGGTACCCACAAAGCCACCATCGACTTCGGTAAAGACAATGTGGTGGACCTGGAATTTGAAGTGGTAGGCGAATAAGCCGAAACCAATTTGCAAAAAATCCTGCGCCGGTGGCGCAGGATTTTTTGTTGGAGCCCTTCGGGCGTTGGAGCGTGGGCCGTTGTAACTGGGTATTGTGATTTATTCTTATGAAAGACTCTCGACGGCTGCCGGTCCGGATTTCAATGGCACTCTATTCACACTATTTCCAACACGAAGCTCCAACATCCTCCAACGCCGTCGGCTCCAACAGCGTCAGCGTCCAACACGAAGTTCCAATCCTTACCTTTGCGCCCGCAATGACGATAGAAGTTCTAAAGTCCAAGCTCCACCGCGTGCGGGTTACGGAAGCCAATCTGCATTACATCGGTTCCATCACCATTGATGAGGATTTGATGGATGCCGCCGGCCTGCTGGAACATGAGAAAGTGCAGGTGGTGGATGTGGAAGCCGGAACGCGGCTGGAGACGTATGTGATTCGCGGCACACGGGGCACGGGCATGATTTGCCTGAACGGCGCAGCGGCCCGCCTCGTGCAGGTGGGCGATACGCTGATCATCATGTCTTATGCGCAGATGACGCTGGAAGAAGCCAAACGCTGGAAACCCTCGGTGGTGTTTCCTAAAGAAGGCAACCGCCTGTAAAAAATTATTTTTCGTGTACGCTTTGTAGGAAAAAAACCAGCTGCCTGTGCGCGCGCCCAAGTTAAAAACCGTCTTGCAGCTTTTGATCTTTGCCTTGCTGGGCGCAGGGGTGATCGGGTACATGTTCCGGCAGATGAGCGCCGATCAGAAAGCGCAGATGGCGGAAGCCGTCCGGCACCTGCGCTACGGGATGATTCCCTTATTTATTGGCGCCACCCTGCTTTCCGACTGGTCGCGGGCCAAGCGCTGGCAATTGATGCTGCGGCCACTGGGTATTTTTCCGGGAACGGTGAACACCGTTTTGAGCGTGGTTATCGGGTATCTGGTAAACCTGGTACCGCCGCGCGCTGGTGAGGTGGCTAAGTGTACGGTACTGGCGCGCTACGAAAAAATTCCCGCCGATAAGATGATTGGCACCATTGTGGCCGAGCGCGCGTGGGATGCTGTTTGCCTGCTTTTTATCATTCTGGGCGGCCTGGCCTGGCAGGCCTCGGTGATGGATGAAACCGCCCGCACTTCGCTGCTGGAACATCTTCCCAAAGGCCGGTCGCTGGTGCTGATGGGCGGATTTTTTATCGGGTTAGTGGGTGCATTGTTTCTGGTGTACCGCTACCGGCCCGGCAGCCGCATCAGCCGGTTTATCCACGGACTGGCCGATGGCGTTTCTTCGATCTGGCGGTTGCAGGCACGGGGGCTTTTTCTACTCCACACGCTCATCATCTGGGCCAGCTTTGTAGCGCAGATTATCATTGGGTTTTACGCGCTGCCCGGCACCGCAGGTCTTGGCGTAGGTCCGGCTGTGATGGTGTTGATTTTCGGATCTGTCGCTATGATTGCCTCGCCCGGGGGGTTGGGTTTGTATCCTTTCCTGACCGCTTTGATCCTGACCTCGGGTTATGGCGTGGGCGAAGCTGAAGCGCAGGCTTTTGGCTGGGTGACCTGGGGCATGCTGACGGCCGTCATTATCTTACTGGGCATTATAGCATTACTTATCTTGCCCGTTTACAACCGTTCCCAAAAAGCATGACAACGGATAAATTTAGTTGGATTCAATCCAAAATCTTTGTACCCGAAGCCTTATCCCGCAAGTGCAACATCTGGCGGGGCAGCGGGCAGAAAATTGTGTTTACCAACGGCTGCTTCGACCTGCTCCACACCGGCCATCTCGACTATCTGGCACGGGCGGCTTCGCTGGGCAACAAGCTGATAGTGGGCCTTAACAGCGATGCATCCGTAAGAAGATTGAAAGGGCTGGAAAGGCCCATCAACACCGAGGCAGATCGTGCCCTGGCACTGGCATCCTTGCTGGTGGTGGATGCTGTTTGTGTGTTTGAAGAAGATACACCGCTGGAGCTGATCCAATCTGTCCAGCCAGACGTCCTGGCAAAAGGCGGCGACTATACCCCGGAAAATATTGTGGGTGCCAATTTTGTTAAAAACAGAGGTGGTGAAGTAGCGATTTTGCCATTCGTAAGTGGTTACTCCACAACCGATTTATTGCAAAAAATCCGCGCTTTATAGACGCCGATTTTTGGTGGAACAGATTTATATATACCCATTTTCGGAGCGACATTTTGTTTTCTCTCCCTAAGTGAATATCTTTCCCACGGAAAAAGCGCATTAATTTAACTTTTTTGGTTTCGGAAATATACGATAAGCAGTACCCGGAGAGCTTTAATTAATCGCATAAACACTACTTTATAATACCCCAATTTATTTTTATGAGGAAGGCAGACATGGTAAATAACATAGCAGACAAGACGGGCATTTCCAAGGTTGACATCCTGGTGACGCTGGAAACATTTTTTAAGGAAGTAAAAGAATCCCTTCAGGAAGGGGAGCCAGTGTACATTCGGGGATTCGGTTCTTTTGTTCTGAAAAAGCGTGCGGCTAAAGTGGGGCGCAACATCAAACGCAACACTTCCGTGCACATCCCAGAGCATTTTATTCCGTCCTTTAAACCCGCCAAAGAGTTCATGGGCGCGGTGCGCGATGCCTCGCCGCAAACCACCGAACGCACCACCCCGGAAACAGCTGAATCTTAAAAAGATTTTTTAAAAGGATAGCCCGTACCTTTGCGACCCTCGTGCGTCCTTTTCATTACATCAGCCTTGGCGTTGCAGCGCTTCTCGTAGCGGTGCTGTTCTTTGCCGTGCCCACAGTTCCCCCGGTTGCAGCCGGGCAGGAAGGCAAAGGTGCGCCCCACACCGGGGCCGGCATGACAGGCACTGATGGCCCAGTGGCCGCAGCGAGCACCGCCGAGGTTTTGCAAACCGCCCGCAAAGCGGTTGGCGAGCACGCGCTGACTGAAATCAAAACCGTTGAGGACAGCCTTGCCCAAGCAACCACCGACTCTGTTCGGATGATACCTGGTTTTGCCCGCCTTGCAAAACTTTGGGCCAGCCATCGGCAAGGCTCCGTAGCGGGTCATTATCTTGCTTTAGAAGCCGGGTTGGAAAAATCACCGGAAAAGCTCACCTTTGCAGGCCGGTTTTTTCTGTCGCTGGTAGCCAATCAGCCGGACGATGCGCCCGCTGTGCGGATGTGGAATGCCGAACAAGCCGTAGCCCTTTTTCAAAAGGCAGCTGATTTAGCTCCCTCTGACAGCGCGACTATCGACTTGGCAAGCGCCTACATTGAAGGCACAGGTGAAACCATGCAAGGGGTACAGCTGCTGCTCGGCGTTGTTCGTGAAAATCCGGATAACGTTCCGGCGTTGCTGCTCTTGGGTCGTCTGGCGGTGCAGTCGGGACAGTGGGACAAAGCTATTGATCGCTTTGAGCACGTGCTGGCTGCCGATCCCAAAAACACAGAAGCCCTTTACTTTGCAGCGGAAGCTTACAAAGAAAAAGGCGACCGTGCTAAAGCCGTTCAGTACTTTGAAAGAGCTAAGAAGGCCGTCAACAACCCGGAATTTAGCCGTGACGTGGATGCCTATCTCAAAACATTTTAAATAACAACCAACCCTTTTTTTTCTCCAAACCCTTTATTTGTATTATGCCCTGCGGTAAAAAAAGAAAGCGTCATAAGATCGCTACCCACAAGCGCAAAAAGCGCCTGCGTAAGAACCGTCATAAGAAGAAATAACGCCTGAACCACAGGAGTGCTTTTCCTTTCCGGCGCGTCGTTTGCGGGGCTTATTTTCCGGAAATTTCAGCAGGAAAGGAAAAGCAATTTCTCTTTCTAGACCCTTACCTTAACCCACTGGTCTCTGCCGGCCTGCTCTTTTCTTGAGTCACACGAGCATCTTGTGTTCAGGCCTCAGGCTGATCTTGAGTATCCGTTGGGTTCGGTATAGGCGTGTCTTGTCTGGAGTAGTCTATTGACTTTTTTGATTGCTGCTTTGCTTTGTGAACGCGAACCCGAATGCTTTGATGTTTTGTAATACAGATACAGTGATATTTTGGGAGAAAATATAGAAGGGTGCCTGCAAATGGCTCCATGACCAAAGAACTTATCATTAACAGCGCCCACGAAGGCGGCGTCGAAATAGCCTTACTGGAAGATAAAAAGCTTGTAGAACTTCACTACGAGCACGGCAAAGACGGATTCTCTGTAGGCGATCTCTACCTCGGGAAAGTCAAAAAGCTGATGCCGGGCCTCAACGCGGCCTTTGTGGATGTAGGCTTTGAAAAAGACGCCTTTCTCCACTACACCGACCTCTCCCCTTCTTTTGCATCTCTGCTGCGCTTCACCCAAGGGGCCGTTTCCGGAAATTCACCGTGGGGCAAAGACCTAGCCAAATTTGAGAACGTCCCCGATATTCCCAAGTTTGGTAAAATCACCGAGGTGATGGGTGGAAAACCAGAGGTGATCGTTCAAATCCTGAAGGAACCCATCTCTACCAAAGGGCCGAGGCTTTCCTGCGAAATTTCCCTGCCGGGCCGCTTTCTGGTGATGACGCCGTTCAACGACACCATTTCGGTATCGCGCAAAATCCACAGCTCCGAAGAGCGCCGCCGCCTGCAACGCATTGTGGAGGCCATCAAGCCCCAAAATTTCGGCATTATCATCCGCACGGCTGCCGAAGGCAAAAACACCGCCGAACTTCATGGCGATATTCTGGACCTTGTCGCATCCTGGCGCACCCTGACCGAAAACCTCGCTGGTGCCAAAGCGCCGCAAAAAATCCTCGGCGAGCGCGACAAAACCACCTCCATTCTGCGCGATTTGCTCAACGATTCGTTTCAGAAAATCGTGGTAACCGACAACGCGCTCCTGGCTGAGGTGCAGCAATACATCTCGCGCATTGCTCCGGAAAAAGTGGACATCGTTTCGCTCCACAACAACGCCCAGCCGGTCTTTGACACATTCAACATTACCAAACAAGTCAAAGCAGCCTTTGGCCGCACCGTAAGCCTGCCGTCCGGCGCGTACCTCATTATTGAACATACCGAGGCGATGCACGTAATTGACGTCAACTCCGGTACCCGCTCGGCAGAATCCAATCAGGAAGCCAACGCCCTGCAAACCAATCTGGAGTGTATCGGCGAAATTGCCCGGCAGTTGCGCCTGCGCGACCTCGGTGGCATTATTTCCATTGACTTTATCGACATGCGCCTGCCGGAAAACCGGAAAAAAGTGTACGACGCGATGGAAGCGGCCATGAAAACAGACCGCGCGCGCCATACCATTCTCCCCCTTTCCAAGTTTGGCGTGATGCAGATTACCCGGCAGCGCCTGCGCCCGGAAATCACCATTTCTACCAGCGAACAATGCCCGTGCTGCAAGGGAACCGGCAAAACCGGCCCGTCTATCCTGCTGGCCGATGACATCGAGCGCGACCTAAAGTACCTCGTCAGCCAGGGCCACCGCGCGCTGAACCTGCACGTAAATCCCATCGTTGCGGCTTACCTCACTAAAGGGCTTATCAACAATATCTCTAAAAAGTGGAAGAAAACCTACGAGTTGAAAACCCTTAAGATTGTGGAAGACAACGACGCGGGCATCCTGCAATACCGCTTTTTTGACGCCAAAACCGATGAGGTGATTCAGTTGTAGAAAAATCTCCCAAACCTTTATTTTTCCGGAAATTTCCGGGTTTTGTCGAGTCTTTTATGCTGGCTCCCGCACCCACCGCTCGCGGTTGTGGTGGACTGCCACGCAGGTCAGGTTGTAGCGTTGTTTCAACCAGGCGGCCACCTGCTCGGAAGCATACACACTTCGGTGTTGCCCACCGGTGCAACCGAAACTGATACTTAGGTTTTCAAAGCCGCGTTGCAGATAATCTTCAACCGTGATGGCGAGTGTTTCTTTTATTTTTTCCAGAAACTCGGGCATCCGGGTTTCTTCTCTCAGGAAATGCTGCACTTTTTCATCCAATCCGCTCAGGTGCTTATACGCAGTGAAACGGCCTGGATTGAGAATGCCCCGGCAATCAAACACAAAGCCGCCACCATTACCACTGGTGTCTTCCGGCAATCCTTGCTTATAGCTAAACGACTGCACGGCGACCTGCAACTTCGGATTTTGGGGAAATACCGGCGCGGAATAGCGACTCACAATGTCGTCCTGAGTGAGTCGCTCCAGCAGGTTGCGCAGCTCGGGGTAAGCCGGAATCTGCGGGTTGTTGTCGAGAAAATGGTGCAGATTGCTCAGGGCAGGTGCAATGCTGGAGAGAAAATGTGGCTTGCGTTCCAGAATGCCGCGGAAGCCGTAGGCACCCAGCACCTGCAGCAGGCGCAACAACACAAACTGACCGTAGCCGCGCCGGAAATGCAATTCGTCAATTCGAACCCCGATTTCCTTCACTGATTCCAGGTAGCTGTTGAGCAGTTCTTCTTTCCAGCTATCGGGCAAAGCAGCTTTAGCCTGCCAAAGCAAAGACGCAATATCGTATTGGGGCGGTCCTTGCATCGCACCTTGATAATCTATAAACGCAATTTCGCCTTTGGGCAGCACCATGATATTGCGGCTTTGAAAGTCGCGGTACATCAGCATTTGCGGCTGGTAACGGCCCAGTTCACGCGCCAGGCTTTCCATTTCCTCCGAAAGTGCCTGCCGGTCATATGAAATATGCTGCAAGTCCACGAAGTAATATTTGAAGTACAACAGGTCTGACAGGATGGCCCGCTCGTCAAAACCGGCAGTCGCGCAGCACTGCTTAAAGTCCACTTCACGCCCGGCCAGCCATTGAATCTTGGCTAGTTCGTGAAGCGCTTTGCGGTAAAGGGCTTTTACTTCTTTTGTAAATCCGTCTTTTTGAAGTTTGTCAAAAAGGCTTTCGCCACCCAGGTCTTCCTGTAGATAGGCTTTTCGGTCACGGCTGCGGGCAAACACTTCCGGTACCCGGATTTGGTGCTTGCGCAACAAGTCGGTAAAGTAGAAAAACGAGTTGTTTTCGTTGCTATTGTCGCTCAGCGTGCCAATGGCAGTTTGCTTTCCGGCCTTCAGGCGGTAGTAGCGCCGGTCGGAGCCCGATTGGGCAATGCGGGTGCTGCTTTGCACCTCCTCGGAGAAATGATCTTTAAAAAGCGATTCTAAAACGTCTGGTCCGGTGGTCATGGGTTAATCTTTTCCGAAGGCACCTTCGGCGTGTCTATAAACAGTAAAGTATTTTTAGCCAGGGGCACATCCTGCCAGCGGGCCGCGTTGGTTTGAATGGCTACAGCGCAACAGGTTGGCATTTCAGAGAGGGGCAAACCGGGCAGCAGCTGATGAGCAAACTGAGAAATTCCGGGGTTGTGGGCTACCATAAAAACGGTGCGGTACGCGTCATCCACTCCAAACAAGAAATCTTCTAAAACAGCGGGCGACGCATGGTACATATCATCTTCCCATTGAACCGCCATTTGGGAAAGGTCCAGTCCCTGCAAGACGCCGTGCGTGGTTTCGGCAGCGCGGCGTGCAGTAGAGGAAAGGATTTTTCCGGGTGCCACTTTCAAATCCTCACGCAGGCGGCGGCCCAGTTCCGGTGCATCACGCAGGCCACGGGCGTTGAGTGGGCGGTCGTAGTCGCGAAGCTGCGGATCTCCCCAATCCGACTTGGCGTGGCGAATCAAAAGGAGGGTACGCTTCATTGTTTTAGGGGTGAATAGGTTTCCAGAAAAAGATCGCTGCCGTCAAAAACGGCGTAGGTGTTGAATTGAATCCAGTCGCCCAGGTTCACGTAGCGGCTGCCGCCGGGCAAGGGGTAATCAATAGCCAGATGGCGGTGTCCGAAGATAAAATAATCGATGTGCTTTTCGGTGAGGGTTTGCTGGCAAAACTGCACCAGCCACTCTTTTTCGGGTCCACGAAAAACATCCTCTTTGCCTTCGTCATGTTTAGGACCACGCCGCGAGGCCCATGTAGCCAGTCCCACACCCGTGTCGGGGTGGATGCGCCGGTAGAGCCATTGCGTGGCCGGGTTGGCAAGCACTTTCTTGAGCAACTTATAGCCATGGTCGCCCGGCCCAAGGCCGTCGCCATGACCAATAAAGAATTTTTTTCCGGAAATCGTGCGTTCAATCGGCGCATGGTGTACCGGAATGCCCAGCTCGTCTTCAAAATAGCCGCGCATCCACAGGTCGTGGTTGCCGGTAAAAGCTTCAATGGAAAGCCCACCGTCAGCCAATTCGGCCAGCTTACCCAGAAAGCGGGTAAAGCCTTTTGGAATAACGGCTTTATACTCAAACCAGACGTCAAAAATATCGCCCACCAGAAACAGATGCGCTGCGTCTTTCTGAATTTCCGACAGCCAGCGGACAATGCGTTTTTCCCGCTCGCGGCTCTCGGCGGGGTTGGGCATTCCGAGGTGAAAATCGGAGGCGAAATACACTTTTTTTCCGGCGGGCAGCTGCATCACAAAAACAGAGTGCAAAGATAACGCGGCGGGTTCTTGCCGGTTGGATAGAGAGTCCTTCTTTTATACGATGAATGGACAGCAGCGCTATATTTTCCGGAAATCCAACCCTTTTTGCAGCATCCCGGCAACGGTTTTATCAATCGGCAGGGTGAAATCTTCGGGGCGGATGTCGGATAAGGGAACCCAAACGGTCTGTTCGGCATCGGGCGAAACATTCCTAATCTCAAAGTCGCGAGAAACCGCTTCTACGAGGTAGTAAATAGAAATCACCTGCGAGCGGTCCCACGCCGATTTCACAAAGTAATCGGTGGTGTAGAAATGCGACACGACGCGAATCTCCAGGTCCAGCTCTTCCCGGAATTCCCGCGCCAAACCTTCAATCGTGCCTTCGCCCAGTTCCAGCCCGCCACCCGGAAATTTCCGGACTTTCCGCCCGTGAATGACTTCATCATTCACCAGAATAGCACCATTGGCTATCAGCAAGCCATACACGCGGACGTTGAAATGGGAGTACATAAAAAAAACGGCAATGTTTCGTAGAGACGCCCAACCTGGGCGTCTTTGTGTTTTAGGCGGGCGTTTCTGTGTTTTGAAAAAGGAGACGGCCCAAGTTGGGCGTCTCTACCGCGGCTGATTTACAACACAATATCCTGCACAATCGCGCTCTTCTCCGGGTGGTCGGTATTGTAATTCAGCCCGCGGCTTTCTTTCCGGAATTGTGCGCCTTTTACAATCAAGTACCCAATCGTAATCAGGTTGCGCAGCTCGCAGAGTTGCGGCGACACAAGCGTAGAGCGGTAGAGCTGTTCCGCTTCGTCGTGGAGCAAATCCAGGCGGCGGGCCGCACGCTTCAACCGCACATCGTTGCGCACAATCCCCACATAATCCGACATGAAATGCTGGGTTTCGCGCAGGCTTTGCGTAATCAGAATCAACTCTTCGGGCTGTCGCGTGCCCAGGGTATTCCAGTCCGGTACGTCCAGCTGCCAGTCTACGCCTTCCACGCGTTGGGCCGCATCCTCCGCACAGCGGTGGGCAAACACAAGGGCTTCCAAAAGCGAATTCGACGCCAGCCGGTTGGCCCCGTGCAAGCCCGTACTCGCGCATTCGCCGCAGGCATACAACTGCCGGATGGACGTCCGCCCCCACACATCCGTCTGGATGCCGCCGCAGCAATAGTGCGCCGCCGGTGCCACGGGAATGAGTTGTTCCAATGGATTGATCCCGATGCTTTGGCACTTGGCGAGGATATTCGGGAAATGGTTCCGGAACGCGTCCGGGTCCATGTGGCGGCAATCCAGAAACACATGCTCGGTTCCTTGCCGTTTCATCTCCGCATCAATGGCGCGGGCCACCACATCGCGTGGGGCCAGGTCTTTTCGCTCCGGGTCGTAGCGCTCCATAAACGCCTCGCCGCTATGGTTGCGCAGGATACCGCCGTCGCCGCGCACCGCCTCGGTAATGAGGAAAGACGGACTCACGCCCGCCTCGTACAAGGCCGTGGGGTGAAACTGAATAAACTCCATATTTTCCACCCGCGCCTTCGCCCGGTACGCCATCGCAATGCCGTCGCCGGTCGCGATTTTGGGGTTGGTGGTCGTGCGATACACCTGCCCCGTTCCGCCCGCTGCCATCAGCGTCACCTTTGCCAGAATCTTTTCCATCCGGAAGGTGTTCAGGTTCAGCGCATACACGCCGTAGCACTCAATGTCGGGGGTGGATTTCGTCACCAGATACCCCAGGTGATGCTGCGTAATAATATCCACCACAAACCAGTGGTTGTGGATTTGAATATTGGGATAGCGTGCTACCTCGGCCACCAGCGCGCGCTCCATTTCGTAGCCCGTAATGTCTTTGTGGTGCAGGATGCGGAAGGCGCTGTGTCCCCCCTCGCGGCCCCGCATAAAATCGCCGGTTTCGTCTTTGTCAAACCGCGCGCCCCAGTCAATCAGCTCGGCCACGCGCTCAGTGCCCTCGCGCACCACCAGCTCCACCACTTCCGGGTCGCAAAGGCCGTCGCCGGCAATCAGCGTGTCGCGGATGTGCGCCTCGTAGGAATCGCCCACCACGTCGTTCACCACCGCAATGCCGCCCTGCGCGTACTTGGTATTGGTTTCGTCGGTAGCGGCTTTGGTAAGCACTGTGATGGTTTTATCGGGAAATTTCTTGGCCGTCTTGAGAGCGAAGGAAAGGCCCGCAATGCCGGAGCCAATAACAAGGAAATCGGTTTTGAGCATGGAGAAACGAAGTTGGGGGAAAATGTCGTGCCGCAGTTTTGATCCAACCAAATAAAGGCCGTCGGGTTGGGTTGGATGGCTGGTTTGTTCTTCTGGGAAGAAACCTGCCAAAAACAGGTGTTTCTACATAAAACCAACTTCGGTTTCCTATCCATACACCTGTTTTGCCTCAAGACGAAAGTTCGTCTTGTGTCCATACAAGTGTTTTGCCTCAAGACGAAGTTTCGTTTCCTGTTGAGACAGTTGTTTTTCAAAGCATCCTTTTTCTTACAAAGAAATCTATAAACGTTCTTAAACACCTGCCGTAATACGGGCCTCAAAACAGATACGTCGTAATTTTACACCTTTCCAAAAAATCCCCCAGAACACAATTTTATGCCCGGCTATGAACTGTTTGGCGCCGAAGAGCGCAAAGAAGTAAATGATGTGTTGGAAACCGGCATCCTGATGCGCTATGGTTTCGACGGCCCCCGCAACGGCATCTGGAAAGCCAAAGAGTTGGAAGCCGGTTTGCAGGCGCGCTTTGGCGTGAAATACGCCCAACTGGTATCTTCCGGAACGGCGGCCCTCACGACCGCTATGGCCGCCCTCGGCATCGGCGCGGGCGACGAGGTGATTATGCCCGCCTTCACGTTTGTAGCGTCTTTTGAAGCCGTTATTTCGGTGGGCGCCGTGCCGGTCATCACGCCTATCGACGAATCTTTGACGCTGGACCCGCAAGCCGTTCGCGCCAACATCACGCCCAAGACCAAAGCGATTATGCCCGTTCACATGTGCGGCTCCATGGCCCGCATGGACGAACTGAAAGCCATTTGCGCCGAGCACAATCTGTTGCTTTTGGAAGATGCCTGCCAGGCGATTGGCGGCACCTATAAGGGCCAGCATCTGGGTACCATTGGCGATGCCGGAACTTTTTCGTTTGACTTTGTAAAAACCATGACCTGCGCCGAAGGCGGCGCGGTGATTACCAACCGCGAAGACGTCTGGAAGAAGTGCGACGAGTACTCCGACCACGGCCACGACCACCTGGGCCGCGACCGTGGTGCCGACCTGCACCCGTATCTGGGCTATAATTTCCGGATTTCGGAGCTGCACGCCGCCGTGGGTGTGGCGCAGTTGCGCAAGCTGGATGATTTCCTGGCCATCCAGAAAAAGAATCATTCGTATGTGTTGGAAGAACTTCAGAAAGTAGAAGGCCTGCGTTTCCGGGAAATTCCTGACCCAAGCGGCGACACCGGCGCGTTTATCTCGTTCTTCCTGCCCAACGAACTGGCCGCCCGCGAAGCCGTAGCCGGTTTTGCTGCTGCCGGTATTGGGGGAAATTTCTACTGGTACGACAACAACTGGCACTACATCCGCAAGTGGGAGCACCTGAAAAACGGCGCTTGGATGCACCGGATGTCCGACGAATACAAGATGGAAGTATTGCGCCACGCCAACCGTGCTTATCCCCAAAGCGACGCCATTATGGGCCGCACCATTTCGTCCAGCGTGAGCCTTTTGTGGAGTGAAGAAGAAGCCCGCGAGCGGGGCCAAAAAATGGCAGCGGTGTTGGAGCGCGTGCTGGCTGGGGCGAGTGTGAGCGCGTAATCCTTTTACATTTCGCGGGTCATTGCGAGGAGGAACGACGAAGCAACCTGCACATCTAACCAAGTATTTTGTGCAGGGCCCTTCGCTTCGCTCGCAATGACCCGTCTTTTCTAACATACAAGAGAAGCGATTTCCGGAAAAAACGACCCTTCTAAACCCCTCATGAGATACACCGCCGCTACGCTGCTGGGAAAAGTCCGGCAACTGGAAATCCGCACCCGCCACCGCAGCAACCGGATGCTGGCCGGCGGCTATCACTCGCGGTTTCACGGGCGCGGCATGTCGTTTTCGGAAGTGCGCGAGTATGCCCCCGGCGACGATGTGAAAACCATTGACTGGAACGTAACGGCCCGGATGCGCACGCCCTACGTAAAGGTTTTTGAGGAAGAACGCGAAC
>JAEWBT010000152.1 GCA_023391015.1 Bacteroidota bacterium | reverse complement strand
CGTAAAGTGCTACCGTAATTGCTGTACCCGTAGAGGAAAACACATCCACAGAATTAAACGTCGCCGATTGCGTCAGGGTAAATGGAAGGGTGTAAGTACTCAGAGTCGTAGCAGAACCCGGTGCCGTACTCGTCACACGCCCCGTAACCCCGGTGCTGCCGCCCTGTTGTGCCGCCACATAATATGTTGTAGTGGTCGCAATAGAAGGAGTAGTAAAGCTATTGCCGGTAGCCAGTGGAACCCCACCGGTAGCAGCGGCATACCAGCTTATAGTTTGTCCGGCAGCAGGCGTTGCGCCCAGTGCCACAGTGCCTACACCACAACGTGCGCCCGGAGCGGTACCGGCTGGCTGTGGATTGTTTACGTTTATCGTTACTACATTGCTGGTAGCAGATTGTCCGGAATTGGTACAGGTAACTACCGCGCGGTAATACGTCGTAGCGCTCAATGCATCACTTGTAAAGTAAGGCGTAGTTCCACCTGCACCACCTGTTACAGCTGTGTAAGGTCCACCTATGCTGGAGGCTTGCTCCCACAGGAACGTAATGCCGCCGATGGGCGTAGTAGCACCCGTAAATCCACTCAGCGACAAGTCGGCACTACTGTTGGCGCAGAGCGCCGTCCTGGCAGCAGCAGCCGTGCCCGCCGTTGGCGTGCCGGAGCAAGGTGGCGGCGGAAGTATCGTAAAAGTATAATCCTCATATTCACCCGTGCTGGCGAGGGTACATGGATCGCTCGGATTATTCGGTGTATTACTAATCAGAATACGCAGGCGCTTCGTACCGGGTGCCGTCAGAATGGGAATCGTAAAGCTTCCGGTAATGGGAGAGCTTGCATAGGCGCTACTGCTTACAATCTGTTCACTCGCCTGGAAAGTTCCGTCTTCATTTACATCTACCCAGACTGCATAACCAGAAGTACCGGTAGAAACCCCGATGCTATAATTAATTGTAGTACCTGCATAAGCCGAGCCGGAAACCGTTGAATGGAAATCTGTATAGCCAGCAGCATTACCGGTAGACGTGTTGTTGATATCAGTAACACCCCCGCTAGTCGTAAAGTTGTTGATAAATTTGGTAGAACCCCCTCCTGTACCCGTTACAGTTGGTACACAATAACAAGTATTAGCTGGATTCTGGCCAATGCTCAGCGTGTTAGATGCCGCCGTTGCGCCACCATTCGCGCACGTAACCACTAATTGATACTCGGTAGCCGCTGTTTGGCCTGCTACGATATACGGGTATGAAGTGGCCCCGGAAATGTCAGTAAAGACACCCGTGCTGCCCGCAGGCCGGCTTTGCCATTGATAAGAAAGGCCCGTCGTGCCCCCCGGAATGCCGCTGCTCACGGTCAATTCAAAAGGTGCGTTGTAACAAGCGTTTGCGACCGAAGCCGAAACCACTGTCGTTGGCGCACCTGAGCAGGCCACCGGTGCGGCAATGGTGATGATAAAATCTTTGGTCTCGCCGGTCGTAAAGTTGGTACAGGCGTCCGTTCCGGTATAAGTAGAAGTCCGTGTGCGAATCCGCATGCCGGTTGGTCCGGTCAGTGCACCGGCCGGAATGGTGAACGATTTACTGCCGCTTGTGGCAGTGGCGGTGTTGATCTGCGTCCATTCGCTTGCGTCAAAGGTTCCACTGTGGTCATAATCAATCCAAAGCGAAACATAACCTGTGCTGCTGTGCGTGGTGCTGATGGTATAAGTCATCCCCTGCGTCAGGGTACCGGTGTTGGTGCCGGTGGCCGGAAACTGGGTGTAGAAAGGCGAGGCGGAAGGTCCACCGGTGTGGTCAAACGTCGTTCCGGAAATCGTGGCTCCGGTAATGGCCGCCGAAGTGCTGCCGCCCAACCCGGTATGACAATAGCAAACGTTGAAAGGATTGATACCCACGCTTACCGTGTTGGAGGGCGTAGAAAGGCCGCTGTTGCTGCACGTTACTACCAGGCGGTAGTCCGTTGCAGCCGTCTGCCCGGTCGTCAGTACGTACGGAACTGTCGTGGCACCGCTGATAGGCGCAAATGGGTTGGCACCCGTCCGGCTTTCCCATTGGTAAGTGTTGCCGGGCCGCCCGATGGGCACGCCACTGGCACTCAGGGTAATGGCTTCGCCGGAACAAGCCGAAGCCGTAGATGCCGTGGCGGTAGCTGCTGCCGGACTTCCGGAACACGCCGTTGCGGCCAGCACCTCAAAGCTGTAATCTTCATACTCGCCGGTACTGGTGATAGCACAAGGATCTGTAGGAGCAGCAGGCACATTGCTGGCAAGAATGCGCATTCGCTTTATGCCAGGCAGCGTACCTGCCGGAATGGAAAAATCGCCTGTCATCGGTGAGGACGAGTAGCTGCTGGTTCCGGTAACTACCTGCTCACCGGCATCGGTAAAGCTGCCGTTTTCGTTAAAGTCAATCCAGATTGCCCGACCAGAAGTACCGGTAGAGACACTGATAATGTAGTTTACTACTGCGCCCGCATAAGCAGCTCCGGTTATTGTAGTATGATAATCCTCGTATCCCGAAGCAGATCCGGCAGTAGAGCTGTTATTAATATTGCTCACACTACCGCTTGTTGTAAAATTGCTGATATATTTCGAAGTAGCACCGGTCGTCGAAGGTGTGCAATAACAGTTCGCAACGGCATTCGTTACCAGTTGCACCGGCGCAGAAGTTGCCGATTGTCCGCTACAAGTGGTTACCAGCTGATAATAACCAGCATTGGACGTGGCATAGCTGGCGATGGAATAGGTGTTGCTCGTTGCACCGGAAATCGGGTTGTAGGTGCCCGCGTTTCCGGAAACCGAATACTCCCACTGATACGTCAGCCCAGAAGCACTCGTACCGCCGCTGTTTGATAAATTAACCGCTATTGATTGGCAGACGTTCACTGTTCCGGAAGAACCGTTAGCTTGCGCCGTACCGGCGTTGGGGGTGCCGGAGCAGGCCGTACCCGGCGTATAGGTAATACGGATGGTGGGGCGGGTGTTGCCATAGGAAGTCGTAGTTAATGTAGTAGTGCCAGTAAGCACACTACTATTTGCAGTTCCAATCGCTTTACCGGTGGCTGCGTTCGTGTAATAATTCAACGCACCGTTAGCAGTTCCGGCCTTCACGTGGTCTGCAAGTACCACCAGTGAGTTACCTGTATAAGTGTAGGGCGTTGGCAGCGTATAGCTTTCCCAAGTCCCTGCTGCACCCGTAAAAGACTGCGTCGTACTGGCATAAACCGTTGTAGCAGTCGCCGTAAGTGTATTCCAGGCAGTACCGGTTGTCAGTGTAGTTGCCGTGGAGTTATCCAGCAGGATGTTAAATGTATTGTTGCCAGTTAGGGTATTGCCGTTGTACTTCAACCATTCAATCTTGGTAATCGTTGCACCCGTCGGAATCCCAAGCTCCGCTGCCGTGTACAGATGTGCATACCGCGAGTAGTCGAAAGTAGAAGAAGCCGAGCTCCGGTAAATCGGTCCATAGAGATAGCTGTTAGTCGTACCAGTTGTAGCGCCAATTGTAACCGTTTGTGCACCGGCCTGCTGCCAGCCGCCAAACAGTAAAAGAATCAGTAAAAAGGCGCAGGCGCGCGTTTGGAGGAAAGCTTTTCTCATAAGCCTTGCGGGGAAAAAGGGTGCGGGAAAAATTGTAGAATTTTAAAAAAGGGGAATTTAGCCAGACCAGACCTCAAAACTGCTACTACAACAAGACACATCAAGAACCAATCCTATCTCCCATCCCAATTTACGCACGTTCAGATTCAACTACACTACAAATTGATAGGGGCATCGAAATTGCCAATTTTCTAATTATGGCACTGTTATCAATGTGTTAATAATAGGATTTTTTTAAGGATTTTTTATTACTGGCTTAATTATTGGTTAAGTACCGGCTTTTTAGAGCAAACAAAGGCAATCATAATACACATTTTGAAAGGCCTTTTCCACCGATAGAATGGGCAGAAAAAAGTTTTCTACCACTATACATTTTAAGACATACCTCCACCAGCTGCTACGTTCTAAAAAATTCCAGAAACACGGTTCTGTTTTCTGGAAAACAGAGCAGTCAGTTCAATAAGATAACGGCTGTTTGTTGGGAAATATTGAGATTACCTGTGGGCTCCGGGTTATGAGCATAAGCTTGTTGAAAGCCTACCCACCGATTGTCTTTTGAACTACCATTCATAAACGACACAAAGCCCCACTAGCAAAATAAAGGGCATGTTTCAGGGTTCTTTTTGTTGCCCACAGCCTCCTACCCGATGCAAATCAGGAAGGTTTCAAAATTTCAGCGTTTTCATTCTAGAAGGATAAAACAGGAGCTATACTAACCCGATTGGGCAGCTTACCATATACCTTTTAGCATTGATTTTCCCCAAATCTGCCACCTTTAATTCAGCACATCCACCACCTTTAAAAACCGTTTTTCAAAATAGCCGTTTGCCATCGAGCTCATCACCACCCCACCATTTTTCCCGCTGCTGCCCGCATGAATAAACTCGGTATTTTCACCATCAGGACGTGTGATAATGCCCACATGCCCCACTGGCCCATTCGGATTGCTGCCGGTAAAAAGAATCAGATCGGCCACCTGTGCCCGACGAAGCGAAACCGTTTTTCCCGCATTCATCAAATCCCGCGTGGTCCGGGGCAGCTTCACACCGTGCAGATTATAAATGTATTGTACAAACCCGGAGCAGTCAAAGCCCTTTTCCGGTGTATTGCCGCCATATCGGTACGGGGTCCCCATATATTTCCGGGCGGTTTGAACAATCTTTTTCCGGCTGGTCGAAGCGTTGTTACCGGCCACCTTTCGGCTGCCGTGGCAAGAGGTTAGCATCAAAGCCGCCACAACACAGGGAAAAAGTCTTTTCATACCGGAAACAACAAAGTTGAAAGGGCAATTTACGGCAAGCCCCCCAACCGTCTTTGGTGCCGTTTGGATCGTCAAAATTCCCCGGTATTGTTCCTCCAATCCCTGTATCTTTGCCGCCCGTTAGCCTAAAAAAAACCACGCGCGTGTGGTGAAATTGGTAGACACGCTAGACTTAGGATCTAGTGCCGCGAGGCTTGGGGGTTCGAGTCCCTCCACGCGCACCCAGAAAATCCCGCAGATTTCCGGAAATCCGGAAGACGCTGCGGGATTCTTTTTTTGCACTTACAGCAAAATATTTTCAAGCAATCCTCTTCTGAAATACAGAAATAAATCCGCATCCAAATGCCTCTACCGGAACGCCGGATTCTGCGTAAAAGCCGTATCGTTGAGCGTTTGCAAAAAGGCTTTTAAGCTTTCTTTTTCGCCTGCTTTCAGGGAGATGCCGCCCTGCAATTGCGGGTCGGTGTGCGGAAGCGCCTGGGCAGCAATTTCCACTGTATAATGAGCCAAAACCGCGTCCAGCGAGGCGGCCCGCCCGTCGTGGAAATAGGGCGCTGAAAACGCCCAGTTGCGCAGCGACGGCGTTTTAAATCGATAGCGATCTGCCGGCACGCCGGTAATTCGCATCCGACCGGAATCATTTACTGCCCCAACGGACAAGCCATTACTCCGGAAGGCAAAATCACTGAAGAGCGGCGGCTTGTGGCAGGCGGCGCAGGCCGCAGCAAATACTTTTTCACCCGCCTTTTCTTCCGCCGTAAAGCTCGCCTCGCCGCGCTGCACGCAATCCCATTTGGCGTTGTCGCTCACCAGAACGGCCATAAACTGCGTAATGGTTTTGAGAATGCGTGCCAGATTGATTTCGCTGTCGCCATAAGCGTCCCGGAAAGCCTGCCGGTATTCCGCCGAAGCCGCTACGCGCGCTACCAACTCCTGCGGTGTCAAATCCATTTCCTCATGGCTTTGAAGCGGTATCAGAATCTGCGTTTCCAGGTTGTTGGCACCACCGTCCCACATCAGGCTGGTGTGCCAGGCCAGGTTGTAAAGCCCCGGCGAGTTGCGCGTCCCCAATCGTCCGGCCACGCCGTGGCTCACCGTGTGGCCCGTTTGCGAAAAAGCGCCTGCCGGTTGGTGGCAACTGCCGCAGGAAACCGTTCCATCGCTGGAAAAAGAAGGGTCATTAAACAGCTTTTTGCCCAGCTGGATGACTTTGGGTTGAAGGGGGTTGTTGGCAAAAGAATAGTGCGGCGCAGGCCAGCCTGCCGGAACCCGGAAACCCGTCTCCGGACTCGTTCCGACAACGCCATTTTCCGGAATTTGCGGGTCTTTCCGGCATGCGGAGAAAGCCAGCAACAGGCCGGCAAGCAGCAGACTGCTCTTCGCTTTTAGACTATTGCTCCACCCGGACAACGGAAAATCCTTTTGAATAGTTATTAGCGATGCCGGCGGCCTGGCCCCCAACGCTTGTCACACTGGATTGTTCCGCAATGCTAAAAGGTGCAGCGCCGGTAAACCAACTGTTCAGCTCGGATTGTAGATACAGGGTGTGGACTTTGCTGCAAGGTTTTACCACCAGTGGGGTCGGCAGCTCCAGCGTAACGGTACGCAACACGCTGGTCTTTCCGGAAAAACCAGCGATGTGATAGAAAAAGCTACTATCGACAAGGGTACTTTGCGGCGATTTGCCCTCTGTTTTAGCCATGATATAACCTGTATTCCAGTCCCAGAACATGCCTTTGGATTGCTCTAAGTCGCCCGTTTGAGCGCCACTGACGTTGCGCGCCGAATCCACCCCGAGCAAGAATGACACTTTGGTGTAAGTACGCTTTGGAAGCCGATCGCTTACGAAACGGGTTTGCACATTTCGGCCATCCACCAGAATATAGGATTCGGGGAAGTCTATTTTTTCACCGGAATCGGTTTCCAAGCTAAAATTGCTGACGTAGTATTTATGTTCCGTAACCCGGAAACTATCTCCGGCAGCATTGCGATACCAAACCGAATCCATGACCAGCGGCGCACCGTTCACAACGGGCGAAAACCGAACCTGTAAGGATGCCGGAAACATGCAGCTGTCGTCCACAATATCTGCCTGTTTCCGGCAGGCCGAAAAAAACGCCAAACCGGCGAGTGCCAGACTGGCAAGACACACCTTATTCATCTGGTAAATATACGACTCTTACCAAGAAAGTTCGCCCTTTTCGTCTGCCGGCGGAAGCGGATTTTGCTGCCGGTAGCGCCATTTCGCGATTTGCCGCGCGGCAATCAGCCGGGCCAGTTCGCGGGCGGGCGCTTCGCTCAGAGCGGCTTTTCCGGCATCAGACTCCGAAACATCCACACGATACAAAACCTGCCGTAAACGCTCCGGATCCTGGGCGATTAAAACGTCAACCCACGCTTCCAGCACCTGCAAAAATGCGGCCTCCGGCTGGCCTTCGTAGGCGGGTAAAATGTCGTTTCCAAAAGCCATTTTTCCGGAAAAATTGAATGCTGATTAACCCTATCGCCCTACCTGTAGAGACAAGGCATGCCTTGTCTCTACCAAACAGGATAGCAACCAAGCGACCACAGAGGGTGCCCCTACCGTAATCACCCGTCAATACGGAAATGTCACAGCCTCCGCCACAATGCGGCGCACGTCTTCCAGCTTCACGCGGTCTTGCTGCATCGTGTCGCGGTGGCGCAGGGTTACGGTGCCGTCTTCTTTGGTTTGATGGTCGATCGTTACGCAGAACGGCGTGCCCAGCGCGTCCATCCGGCGGTAGCGCTTGCCAATTGAATCTTTTTCTTCATAAAAGCATTTAAAATCGCGGCGGCAGGCATCCATCAGTTCGCGGGCGATTTCCGGAAGGCCATCTTTTTTGGTGAGCGGCAGCACGGCCAGCTTCGTCGGTGCGAGGAACGGCGGCAGGGAGAGCACCACGCGGCTGTCCTGCTTTTCGTCGGTGCTCAGATCTTCTTCGCGGTAGGCATGGCTGAGCACCATCAGCACGGCGCGGTCGAGGCCAATGGAGGTTTCAATCACATACGGAATGTAATGCTGATTGATTTCGGTATCGAAATACGTCAGCTTTTTACCGCTCAGTTCGGCGTGCTGCTTCAGGTCGAAATCGGTGCGCGAGTGAATGCCTTCGACTTCTTTAAAACCAAACGGAAAGTTGAACTCGATATCGCAGGCGGCGTCGGCGTAATGCGCCAGTTTTACGTGGTCGTGGAAGCGATACTCCGTTTCCGGAATACCAAGGCTGCGGTGCCATTTCAGGCGGGCTTCTTTCCAGTATTCATACCATTTTTGCTGCTCGCCGGGGCGCACGAAAAACTGCATTTCCATTTGCTCAAACTCGCGCATCCGGAAGGTAAATTGGCGGGCCACAATCTCGTTGCGGAACGCTTTTCCAGTTTGGGCAATGCCAAACGGAATCTTCATCCGGCCCGTTTTCTGCACGTTCAGAAAGTTCACGAAAATGCCCTGCGCCGTTTCGGGACGGAGATACACTTTATCGGCGCCATCGGCCACTGCGCCCATCTCGGTGGAGAACATCAGGTTGAACTGGCGCACGTCGGTCCAGTTGCAGGTTCCGGAAATTTGGCAGGTAATCTTTGCTTCTTCAATCAGCGCTTTCAGGCCCGCCAGGTCGTCGGCAGCCAGCAAGGCATCCATCTTCGCAATTACGGCTTCGCCCCGGGGGTTGGCTTCGCCGTCTTCGCGCAACGATTCGGCATAAGCCTCGATGAGGTGATCCACACGGTAGCGCTTCTGACTGTCTTTGTTATCAATCATCGGATCGGAAAACGAATCGACGTGACCGGACGCTTTCCACACGAGCGGGTGCATAAAAATGGCCGCATCGATGCCCACGATATTGTCGTGCATCCGCGTCATGGAATTCCACCAGTAGTCACGCAGCGCACGTTTCAGCTCTACCCCATTCTCGCCGTAGTCATACACCGCCGAAAGGCCGTCATAGACTTCAGAGGATTGAAAAATAAAGCCGTATTCCTTGCAATGGGAAATCAGATTGGGCAGCGTGGCGGTGGTAGCAGTCATAGCGGGCGCAAAGGTAGTTGGTTAATTGCTCAATGGTTCAATAGCGTAATGGCTCAATGGGAAAAAAGAGCCAGACGGATTTTCCGGAAAATGGTTTTTCTTCTGGCACATTTTTAGGGAAATACCTGTTTTTATTAGAATTTAAAAATCCCCGTGTCTGCTTCCACCAAAAAACTACTTGCTGCGCTGCGCAAAAAAGAAGGGCGCGACTGGCAAAAGCCGGTTGCTCATTTTCTGAAAGCCCATAAACTCTCTGCTGCCGACACCGAAGCACTGGGGCTGGATGTTTACAACATCGCCCTCAAAGAAGCCGTAGCTAACCTGAACATCGCAACCGAAGAAGCGGCCAACCTGCGCGCCATTCAAACCTTTTTTGGACTTTCCGAAGAGGCCGTCCGCGAACTGCACCGCAGCTACGCACCCAAAGCCATGCAAATGATGCTCGACTGGTTTTTGATTGACAATATCCTGACGCCCAGCGAAGAAGCCCAGCTCACGGCCTTTGGAAAAGAAATGAGCCTGACGGAAGCGGAAATAGCCGACTTTATGCAAAAAGCAATGGAAGGCAAGAAATAGTATTGTTGGATAACCGAATTATAAGGGCCAAAATCCAAATAACCCCTCAACAACCGCATAACAGGCAGCTTTTTTAGAAAAGGGTTGTATAAAAGGTCGTATTCCGGTTCGGACCTAATCTTTGTCATCCTTTGAAAACATCGCTTCTGGAACTTCCTTTAAGAAGCTATTCGCCCATCCGGAACAGTGGCCTAACTAGAGTGCTAAAAGCCCGAAGCGCGCCGTCATTCAGCCATACACAGTACCCAAAAAGGGGAAATTTTATGAAAAAGAAGCCTTCCGAAGTGCGGGAAGTGCACCAATGACATCATCAGGGGTATGTCCCCACCTTGGGGATAGCACCAATGATATCATCAGAGGTATATCCACAACCTAGGAAGTGCACCAATGATATCATCAGAGGTATATCCACAACCTAGGAAGTGCATGGATGATATCATCAGGGGTATATCCACACCTTGGGAAGTGCATGGATGATATCATTGGTGTACTTCCCACAATCTGGGAGGCGCATGGATGGTTTTGCAAGAAGAATACATTTAATACGAAAACCCAGACGACAAAGCCAGAAGCCCTTGACCTGTCTCCTGATTTCTTGCTTTTTGGTGATGTGTCAGGACGAATGACAGCTGTCGGGAAGGAGCTTTTCCGGAAAGTTTAACCTTCCAGCGCCCGGATGTATTCTTCCACATAATCGTCCATAAACCGACGGCGGTACTGGGCTACAAAGCGCGGATGCGGCACCTCGGTTACTTCCCGGAAAAAGCCGTGTGCATCGTTGATTTTCCGGAAATAGTCCCCGTTTTTCTTGCCCATAATCACCACCCGGTCGGTCTCGCAACCCAGGGCGATTTGCTGCGGCAATGTTTGCAGGATAAATGGCGTAGCGGCCTCTTGCAGCGCTGGCGCGTCGTAGTAGTTATAGTTCACCCAACGGACATTGCCTTTGTTTCGCAGAAAGCCCAGCGGACACACCGAATTCACGTAATACCGCTTGTAGAACGCTTCTGCCCCACCCAGCGCCGCCACCACCCGATACACAAACTCGGAGGAGATTTCATGGGACGACAGGTTTTCCGGAAAATCAAACCCAAGTGTGCGCAGGCGTTTAAAATCGGTGAAGGGAACGCCTGTCATGCCACTGCCGTGCCGCCCCGGATTGATGCCCAAAATCATGCGGCGCGGGCGGTTGTCGTCAAAAAACCGGTCGGCAAAAGCATCGGCACATGATAGGGCCAGCGGGCTATCCCGAAACGGATTCATCACGGCAACCCCTTCGGGCAACGGCTCCTGAAAGTGAAGGCTTCGGTTAAAATCCCGGATGCGCTGCGCAAAAGTGGCCATATTCCACGCCTGCCAAAACCATTCCGGCACCAAAAAGCCGGCTTCTCTGTGTGGAAAAGCCGGCTTCAGGATTTCCGGAAATCCGGACCTTAAAAAGGTTATTTTTTGGAAGCGCCGGAGACGGTTGGGTAGATAACAGTGTTGTTTTCGTCGCGCAGAATCGGTGAAGAAACCGCTTGTCCGCCCAGATAATAACTCCATTTCAACACGCCGTTGGCCACGTCAAAAGCATACAAAAAGCCATCGTTGCTGCCGGTATAAACCAGCCCGTTGGCGGCCAGGGGCGAGCTTTGAATAGAAGACTGGGTTTTGGCCGTCCATTTCACATCGCCGTTGATAAAGCTATACGAATAGAACACGTTATCCAGTCCGCCCACGAAAATCTTGTCGTTGCTGAACACCGGCGAGGAAAGCACGCGCTCATTGGTTCGGTTCTTCCAGCGAACAGCTTTGGTAGTCGTGTCTACGCAATAAAACGTATAATCATTGGAGCCAAACAAGACCGAACCATTGATAGCGTGAGGCGAGCTGTAAATAGCGCCATCGGTTTTAAAGCGCCACTGGATGCGGCCGGTGCTCATCTCAAAAGCATAGAGGTAACCGTCGGTGTTGGTTGCAAAAACCATATTGCCCATGCGCGTCGGACTGCTCATGTAGCCGCCGGAAACAATGTTGGTGTCGTTTTCCCATAGCTTAGTGCCATTAGATTTGCTGAGGGCAAAAAACTTACCGTTGGCCGTGCCAAAGAACAGATTGTTGCCGTAGAGCATCGGCGAGCCGGGCACGGGTGCGGTGGTTTCAAACGTCCAGCGCATGGTTCCGGTAGCGGGGTTCAGAGCATAAAAGCTGTCCACGGTGCCGCCGAAATACAGCAGTGTGCTGTCGCCCACCGGCGAAGAAATACCGGCCTGGGGGCAGTAAATTTGTTTTTGGAGCGCGCCGGTATTGGGATTCAGCAGGTGAATCACGCCGTTGGTGGTAATGGCGTAAAGCGCTTTGTCATCCAGAAACGGCGTGGCGCTCATGTCGGCATTGAGGCGGTATTCCCAGTGTTTTTTGCCGGTTTCGGGGTCCAGGGCGCGCAAAATCTGGTTGTTGCTGCCCACATAAAGCATGGGGCCGTAAGTGCTGTCGAAAGGCTCGTCGGTACTGTATTCTTTTGAGCAGGATTGGCCCGCCAGAGCGATGAGCGCCATCATTCCGGGCACGACCACGTTTAAAAGTCTGCGCATTTGGCTAAAAAAGAAGTAGAAGTTTGCGGAGTGGGACTCGTGATAGAAGGCGGAAAAATACAACCTTCCCGGCGCATCTGCAAACCGGCAGCCACAAAAACGGCCCTGCCGGAAAAGGCAGGGCCGTGAAGAAGTGGTTGCAGAAAGGCCGTTTTAAGCCATCGCGAGGCGTTGCTTCTGGCGTTTCAGCTGCTCGGTCATGCTTTCGAGGGCAAGGCCAAAGCTTTCTTCAAAGGTTTTGGACTGGTGCTTCACAAAGTAGTTGTGCTTAGGCACCGCCACCCGGATTTCTGCAATTTTGTCTTTGATGGTGTGGGCCACATTATCAAGCTTCAAAAACACATCCACATCCACAATCTTATCGTGGAACGTCTGAAGCTTAGCCACTTTTTCTTTTACAAAATCAATCAATTTCTGATCGGCATCGAAATGCACCGATTGGACACGAACGTTCATAAGAGATTCGTTTGGGGGTGAAAAAAAAGATGAAAACAAAAAAAGTAAAAGAATAGCTTCAGTAGGCGTGTGGGATTTCTGTTTGAATGGACTGACAAGGTAGGTCTTTTCTGCCATCCAAAAAAACTTTGCCTGCTCTGCTTTGCCAAAAATTTAACCCCGTGGGTGCAGCCGCCGGTGCATGTCTTTCAGCGCTTCGATATCGGCGTGGGTATAAACCTGTGTGGCTGAAAGACTTGCGTGGCCCAGCAGGTCGCGGATGGCCTGAATGTTGGCCCCACCAGCCAGCAGATGGGTGGCAAAGCTGTGGCGCAGCACGTGCGGGCTTTTGCGCTTCAGCGAGCATACCAGGCTCAGGTATTTTTTCACCGTCCGGTACACCCAGCCGGCATAGAGCGGTTCGCCTTTTTCGGTTACGAGCAGGGCTTTTTCAGCCGTACCGAAGCGCTGATGTTTTTCAGAAACGTAGGATTTAATAAGGGCTTGCAGCGCATCGCTCAGGGGCAACAAACGCTCTTTTCCGCCTTTGCCGTGCACCAGCAGCATTCCGCCCTGCACGTCGCCTTCTTCAATGGCAATCAGTTCCGAGCGGCGCAGCCCACAACCGTAAAGCAGTTCCAAGGCCAGTTTTTCGGTGTCGCCGGCAAAGCCTTCTTCATATTGCACATCGTCGAGCAGCCGTTCGGATTCTGCTTCTTTCAGGAAAACAGGCAACCGTTCCGGTACTTTCAGGGCGTGGCCTTTGCGCACCGGGTTGGTCCGGATCTGCCCTTCGCGCAGCAGGTACTGAAAAAACGACGAAAGCGCTGCCCGTTTGCGGTTCACGCTGCGGGGCTCCATCTGGTCTTTGAGGCGCAATTGGGCCAGCCAGCCGCGCACGTGGTGATACGTTACCTCTCCCCAGATTTCAATCGTTGGGTGAAAAAGGCCCAGCCATTCCAGAAAGCTTTGCAGGTCGCCTTCGTAGGCAATAAGGGTGTTGGGCGAATACCGCTTTTCAAAGCGCAGCAGGCTTAGAAACGCTTCTACAGCTGTTTGCATCATGGTTTAAAAATACGGGCTTTTAGCCCAATGCAAAAAGCCCTGCCCCGGTTTTACCGGAGCAGGGTTGAAAATCAAAAGCGGGATTCGCAGAAAAGCGAAAACGCCTCTTAGTCGTCGAGGCGGCCGGAAAGCAGCTCCTGACGATACACTGCTTTTTGCACTTCCGTGCGGCGCTCTACCGAAGGTTTGGTAAACGACTGACGGCGACGCAATTGTTGCAGAGTACGGCTTTTCTCAAACTTGCGCTTGTACTTTTTCAGCGCCTTATCGAGGTTTTCGCAATCTTTGGAATCAATAATAAGCATAGAGTTATACCCCCTTTTTAAGAGAATCGGGACGCGAAGGTACGGATAATTGTTTTAAAATGCCAAGTGGCAGGGGCAGGCTAAATATTAAAAGTCAAAATCCAAAAATCAATTTCCCAACACCGAAAACCGGCCGCATCTCATACCAAAAGGGCTTGCAGGGCCTTGGATGGGTAAAAACGGCGGGTGATTTCCGGAAATCACCCGCTGTTTTCTTCTTCATGGATAACCCGCCCAAGCATTTGCTGCGTACTTGCCAAACGGATTTTGGTTTTCTTTGTATGCTTTTCCTTTTATGCGCCGGTTTTATACGCTTTCCTTTCTGCCCTTGTGGCTTTTGTTTTGGGTCATCACTGCCTTGCTGTATGGCATTGCCTGGCGCTCCGGTTTTGAGCGGGATTTCCACGGCTGGTTTCAGA
>JAEWBT010000139.1 GCA_023391015.1 Bacteroidota bacterium | reverse complement strand
TGGCACGCGCCGTTTTATCCAGCACACCGAAAACGCCTTTTTTGTGCAGGACTATGATCGCATTACCAATCCATACACCTTCCGGCTGAATTTCAGCTGGCGCTTTGGTCAGTCTGACAGCGATTTGTTTCGCCGGAAGGCCACGCGCAGCGGCGGTGGCGAGGATATGAGTGGCGGATTTTAATCCAAAAAGAAGTCTGACTAAAGCTAAAAATCCCCGACTGGTTTTCAGTCGGGGATTTTTTATGACCTGACAGGTCCGCAGCGAAGCGGAGGATGCCTGTTAGGTCTGTGTCGTTTGTGGAAGAAATTTCCGGAAATTACGTTTCCCGGAAGCTGTGCTTCTGACCTGACAGGCATCTGCGTCCTTTCATGACTTGACCTGTCAGGTCCCGGAATTTCCGGAAAAAATCCCATTGAGCCATTGAGAAATTGAGCCATTTTCACATTACATAAATTACTTTGGCTTATACCCGCTTTCCTGCAAAATCTGTTGGCCGCTTTTCGGTTCCAGTGCTTTTGAAAGCGGCATGTCGCGGTGTTTTTCCATCCAGGCGCTGAAGATGCGGTAGCCAATCCACGAGCCAGTATTTCCGGGCGCTTCGAGAGAGATATTCACATCGCGCGGGCCGTCGGTTACAAAGCGAAGGGTTTTAAGGAGGTTGGTTTCGTGCAGTAATTTGTTTTGAACGTAAAAATGATAGACGTTGCTTTCGTTGTCTCCAAGCCATTTCAACTGTGCCGCCGTATAGCCCAGCCGGATGCTGTCGGGCGTTTGGGGCAGGACCTTGGTGAGAAAATACAGTTCTTGTCCGCGCTGAATCATCAGGTCGATGAGGCTGTGATTTTCCGGGTCGAAAGGATAGCGGTCGCGGTGAAGGGCAATCATCATGTCCACCGGAATGTATTCGGGCGACAGGCGGCGAATCATATAGTCCGGGATTTCCACCGAACGGTAAAATGGGTAGTCTTTTCCGAGGTACATATCCAACCCTACGCCCAGCAAATCGCCATAGGTAATCGCGTTGTAACGGCTGAGGTTAGAAGTAAAAAACACCAGTGGCCGCTTTTCCGGCGCTTCGGGGTAATAATGGCGGTAGTAGCGATAGGCTTTCGTGAGGCTTTCTTCGGCAGCTTTAGTGTCCGGAAAATGGCGGGCTACGGTGTCGAAAACGCCCCGGTAATCTTTGTGGGTGAGCAGGACGCGCACGCCTTCCCGAACGGGCGGAGCCTCATCGGCGTACTCGCCACGCACGCCAAAACCCATCAGCGTGTCCAGATAGAAATTGAGGAAATCCGGGTATTTCTGGCTCAGTGCCTGCAAGCCTGCGCCAATAGCGTTGGTATCGATGGCAGCAAAATCGCGATCGAAGCGGCGGGAAGGTAATTCGGCTTTTACGCCGGAAACATCTGGTGCTTTTTCGCTGGTGCAGCCCGCAAAGGATATAAGCGCCAGGAAAGCGGCAAAAAGACTTTTAGATAGAAATTTCATTCTCAAAAAGCAAAGAAAGCGGCGAAAATAAGCGCTCCTGCATAAAGGCTTCCAAGCCCCAGAAAAGGAGGAATATTTCCGGAAATCAAACCTTTCAAAGGTGGAATTATCCGTTCTCTTTAAGTACAACCGGAATTTGTCGGCCCGCGCCTGATTTTTGTAACCGCTTTATTTCCTTAAGGCTTGCTCCAACCTCATGAAAATCTTTCTTGCCCAGCAGAACTACCACATCGGAAACTTCGATGCCAATACCCAAAAAATCCTGGCTGCCATTGCCGAAGCCAAAGCAGCAGGTGGCGAACTGATTGTGTTTTCCGAACTGGCCGTCTGCGGCTACCCACCCCGCGATTTTCTGGACTTCGACGATTTTATCCGGAAATCAGAAGCAGCGCTGGACGTTATCCGCGAAGCCTCTGATACCATTGGTGTGTTGGTAGGCGCACCGTCGCGCAACCCCAATCTGGCCGATGGCAAAGACCTTTTCAACAGCGCTTTCCTTTTCTATGAAAGAAAAGAAATCGGACGGGTTCATAAAACGCTCTTGCCGACTTACGACGTGTTTGATGAAAACCGGTACTTCGAGCCGGCCTATAGCTGGAATGTGTTGCCATTTAAAGGCAAACGTCTGGCCGTAACCATCTGCGAAGACATCTGGAACCTCGACACCAACCCGCTCTACCGGCAAACGCCGATGGATGTGCTCATGGAGCAAGCGCCGCACGCGATGATTAACCTCAGCGCCTCGCCTTTTTCGTATCGACATCCGCTCGTGCGCCAGGCCATCATCAAGCAAAACGTGGCCCGCTACAGCCTGCCTATGATTTATGTGAACGCTGTGGGTGCCCAAACCGAACTGGTGTTTGATGGCGGCTCGGTGGCAATGGATCAATACCAGAATGTTTGTCTGGAGCTGCCATATTTTAGGGAAAGCCTGCAAGCCGTGACGCTGCGCTGGGAAGACGAAACGTTTGTCGAAGGCATCCAGAAAAGTGCGCTTGCAATGCCGCACCTGGCCACGCGCACCTTTTCTCACTTGGAGCCAACCCTTAATATCGCCGGCGTTCATCAGGCTTTAATGCTTGGTATTCAGGATTATTTCCGGAAATCCGGCTTTTCCAAAGCCATCGTGGCCTCCAGCGGCGGGGTCGATTCGGCGGTGGTGCTGGCGGTGGCGTCGGAAGCGCTGGGTGCCGAGAATGTGCGGGCCTTGCTGCTGCCCTCTGAGTTCAGCTCTGGCCACAGCGTGAGCGATGCCGAAAGGCTGTCGCAAAACCTGGGCAATCCCTACGAAATTATTCCCATTGCGCCGATTTTTGACCAATACACGCAGTCGCTGCAACCCGTTTTTGGCAATCTGCCGTTTTCTATTGCAGAAGAAAACTTGCAATCCCGGATTCGTGGGGCGCTGGTGATGGCGCTGTCCAACAAGTTTGGGCCGATTTTGCTGAACACTTCCAACAAAAGCGAGCTGGCCGTGGGCTACGGCACCCTCTACGGCGACATGACCGGCGCGCTGAGTGTGCTAGGC
>JAEWBT010000116.1 GCA_023391015.1 Bacteroidota bacterium | reverse complement strand
TGCGGTGAATGCCATAACCCGTTCCGGCCCAGACGTCGCCGTTGTCATCGCAAACGACGTTGTAGATAAAATCCGATTGCAGGCCGTTGCGTTTGTTGAAAACCGCTGTTTTTCCGGTTTTGAGGTGATAAAAAAGCAGCCCGTTGTCGCTCGTGCCAATCCAGAGCGCGTCGCCCTGACGGGCAAAACACTGCGGTGTGGCGCTGTCGGGCGCACTGCCGGTGTGGAACGGCAATGCCTTATTTCCGGAAATGAGCCTCAACCCGCTTCCTGCCGCCACCAGCAAACTGTCTTTCCCAATTTGGATAAAATCCAGAATGCTTTCGCCGGTGAGCGGCGCGGCATAAAACTTCCCATCCTTCCAGTACGAAACACTGTTGGCCGCGCCCATCCACAGCCGTCCTTCGTCGTCGGGATAAATGGCGGTGATAAAAGCCGATTGCAGGCGGGTTTCGGCTTGCGGAATCGGGGAGAAATGCCCTTTTTGATAGTTCCACAAACCCGCGCCGCCGGTGCCAATCCACAGGTCGCCCTTCCAATAGCGCAGCGCCGTAACGGGCGGATTTCCGGAAAATGGTAGCGGTTTCACCACGCCATTGGCATAACGGAACAAGCCCGATTCATACGTCCCCAGATACAGATTTCCGGAAGTGTCGGCGGCGATAGACATCACCTGCGCGTTGGCCAGGCCGGTGCTTTCGTCCAGCGCCGTAAACTGCGTGCCGGAGTAGCGGTACACACCCTGCCCGTCGGTAGCCAGCCAGATATTTCCTTCTGCATCGGTGAGCAGGGATTGAACGGTGTTGTCGGTAAGGCCGTTGCTTTTGTTGAAAAAAGTAAGGGTGGAATCCGCCAGGCGAAACGCACCGCTCGTCATCCCGCCCCAGAGCGCGCCGTTGCGGTCTTCGGTGAGGCTCGTAATCGGCGGCAGGTTATCCAAAAACCTGTTTCCCAACCGCGCCGGAACCACTTCTGTTCCGGAAATCTGATACAATCCGTTGCGCGTGGCAATCCAGAGTTTTCCCCGCGAATCGGCGTATAAGTCCAGCACAATTTGCGGTCGCCCGCCTTTTTGCGGCACCTGAAAAACCAGCGTGTCGCCTTTCCGGAAACAGTACACTTTTCCACCCGCAACCGCCACCCAAAGCGCCGAATCGGGTGTGCGCACAAAGGCCGTCGCCGGTGCATCGGAAATGGGATGTTTGGTTACCTTATTTCCGGAAATAGAAGCCACTTCGCCACCGGCGAGGACCCAAACCGTGCTGCCATTGGGGTCGGTTTTAAGGCGCAGCACGGCTGCCTTTTTCGCACCAAGCGGATATTGCCGGAACGACTTGCCGTCAAAGCGGGAAAGGCCTGTTGTGCCGCCTACCCAGATTGCGCCGTCGCGGGTAGTGGCTACAGCCGTGAGGGTGTTGCCCGGCAGGCCGTCGCGAACGGTATAATTCCGGAAACTTTTGCCGTCGTAGCGCGAAAGGCCGCCGAGAGTGGCAATCCACAAATACCCGCGCGTGTCCTGCGCGAGGCCGCGCGCCTGCGATTGCAGCAGCCCGTTTTCCACGTTCAGGTTGTAGAACGGATGCCGCTGAGCACGCGCGTTTTTGCCCGCCATTCCAAGCAGGAAAAAGAGGCACCCAAAGAGGCGAAAAAGAGCCTTTCTCACCTTGTGAAAATAAGAAGCGAGCCGTGCATTTGGGCGGAGATGGCAAAATTCCCCCCAATGGCGGGAGAGGGTTTTAGGCAATTTCCCGCAGAAAGGGGGAGCCGCCGGGCAGAAATAAAAAAGACTTTTGAAGTGCTCCAAAAACCTCTTTTTTTATGAAAGCGCCCATCTCTCTTCTCTTTCTTCTTTTTTGCGCTGTTTACACCGCCTCGGCGCAGGACGGTTTTACTCTTTCCGGAAAAATCACCGACGCGGGCGGCGAGCCGCTGGCCGGTGCGCAGGTAACGCTTCTCACCGACAGCAACCGGCTGCTCAAAACCGAAATCACCGATACGGGCGGCGTTTTTTCCTTTCTGAATCTTTCTAAAAGGCCTTATCTTGTGAAGGCTGCTTTTTCCGGAATGGAAGGCTACGCGTCGGAAAAGATAACCCTGACGGAAAGCAAAATGCTTCCCCAAATTTTTCTCAAAAGCAACACGAAAAGCTTGGGCGAAGTTTCGGTGCGGGCGCAAAAACCCTTTGTGGAAGTAAAGGCCGACCGCATTGTGGTGAATGTGGAGAACAGTATCACGAGTGCGGGTTCGTCGGTGCTGGACGTGCTGCGACGCTCGCCGGGCGTAACGGTGGACCAGAACGACGCCCTTTCCCTTAAAGGCAAAAACGGGGTGCAGGTGATGCTGGACGGCAAACTAACGCCGATGTCGGGGGAAAATCTCACCAATCTTTTGAAGAGCATGCCTGCCGAAGCAGTAGGCCAAATTGAATTGATTTCCAACCCTTCGGCGCGCTACGACGCAGCCGGAACGGCGGGGATTATCAATATCAAAACGCGGCGCGACAAGCGGGCGGGATTGAATGGCAGCCTCAATACGTTTTACAGTCAGGGTGTGTACCCGAAGGCAGGCGGCGGCGGGATGCTGAGCTATCGCGGCGGCAAACTGATGCTGAACGCGTCGTATAACTACGGCTACCGCAAGGGCTTTAACCACCTGACGCTGTACCGCAGCTTTTTCGAAAACAGAGCCTTTCAAAACGCCTACGACCAGGACAACAACAGCGTGTTTCGCTACCAAAGCCACAACGCGGCGCTGGGACTGGATTACAACCTGTCGGCGAAAACGACCGTGGGCCTGAACGGCAATCTGGATATTTTCGGCTACCCGGTGGAAGGCCGGAACTTTTCCCGCG
>JAEWBT010000041.1 GCA_023391015.1 Bacteroidota bacterium | reverse complement strand
AGGTAGTGCCCTTCCGCCAGGGCCGCTTCTTTGTTGAAATAAGGTGCCGATGCCAGCGCATCCACTGCTTCCTGCACGCCTGCCGCACTGCCGTAGCGCCGACTAAACGCCACTTCATCCATTCCGGAAACAAAGCCAATTCCAAGGCTGTGATAGGTAGCAATGGCGTGCTTGCCGCCCACGGTGTGGGTTTTGCCGGTGGGCCAGCTGTACTGCAAGGTGTAGGGCCCGCCGCGCGAGATGTCGTTTTCCAGCCGCATCCCGATTTTTCCGGAATCTATGCCTGCTATTTCCGCCACCATTTCTTTGGTAAGAATGGAAGCCAGTTGGTTGCTGTCACGCAAAAGGGCTTCCGGCTGAAAGGTATCGGGAATGCGCAGCGAGGAAATGTTGTTTCCGCCGCCGCAGGCACTCAGCAGCACGGCTCCCGTCAGAAGCGCAAAAAGGCTTTTCATGGTTCCGGAATTTTAGGGTTATTGACGGATAAATTCCACACGGCGGTTCTCGGCTTTTCCGGAGGGCGTGTTGTTGGAGCCAACCGGTTGGCTTTCGCCTTTGCCGTCGGTCAGCAGGCGCGAGGCCGGAATGCCAAACTCGTTTACCAGCGCGGTTTTCACCGTTGCCGCGCGGTTTTGCGAAAGTTTCAGGTTGGCGTCGTCGGAGCCGTCGCTGTCGGTATGGCCCACCACGAGAATGTTGCCGCTGGTGCCTTTAATGGCCGTGGCTGCGTTTTGAAGCGTGGCCCACGATTCCGGTTTCATGCGGGCCGTGTTGACGTCAAAATAAATGGCGTTGGTCACGAATTTTCCGGAAGCTTTGAATTCCTGCGTAGCGTTGGGCACCTTGCCGCCCACGCGGATATTGGTAACGTAAATGCCGTTGCCAAACTGGTTGGAACTCATCATAAAGTTGTAGGTCCCACCGGTGAGAAAAGCGCCCGGCAGGTCCACGTATTCCCGGCCATTGATAAACAGCTTGACGCCCCGGCCCATGCGCGAAATCGCCACATGGTTCACCACACCCGGATTCCAGGCGGCCTCAAAATCCTTTTCATAAAGGCGCATTTGCTCTTCTTCCAGTCCATATTGGCGGCGACCGCTCACGTTCAGGTGGCCTTCCTTTCCGGAAGGATGCACATCTATCATCACCTGTGGATCGGTGTCAAAATGGAGGTCAAAATTGGGCCGGTCTTCTTTTTTGGTGAATGAAAACCGAAGTCCGCTTTGCATTTCCGAAACCTCCTCCACATCGGCATACAGATCAAACTCAATGGTGCAGGCCTCGGGCAACGTCTTAAAACTGTTGGGATAAAAAATGCCGTATTTCGGAATCTTCAGCCAGCGGTCACCGGACCCACTGAGGGTCGTGAGCTGGGCCGCCGCAGCCGGGTCTTTATCCCAGTACACTACGTTCCAGTTGCCGGTGCCTCCACCGAGCCGTGCTGAGGCAAAATTTTCGAAAAACAACACCTCTTTTCCGGGAATAAACGTAGAGCCTTTATAAGATCCAAAGTCGGGCACGTCGCCGCCGGACGAGGAGCCGCTCTGACGTCCGCCGGAAGACGACGTTTGGCGGCTTCCGGCGGAAGAATTTCCGGAATTACCCCGGTTATTTGTTGGCTGGGCCTTGTCTTTCTTCCCGCCAAAAATATTGCCCAGGCCTTCCGAGATTTGATCCAGTCCTTCGTCAATAGAGCGGTCAATTTTGTCGTTGGTGCGTTGCTCGGCTTTCCGCTTGATGATTTCGCCGGGATTGATGATTTGGGCGGTAGCGTCCGGGGCAGCACACAGGCCGCCGGCCAGCAGCAGAGTGGTTACAAAAAGGCTTTTCATAGGTGTGAGGAATTTTGCCATACAAAAGTCCACACGCCTTTTTTCGCCTGTAAGGGTAGAATCCCGCGTTTCTGAAAATGGGGGTTTTCCCCCGGAAAAAGCCCCTAAAACCCTTTGCCTACCTTTGCAGGCCTCTCTTATGAAGCTTTGTTTTTGGGTCGCTCCTTTATTTTTGGGGATGCTCGCCCCCCGGCAGGCGCGGGCGCAGTACAATGATTCGGTGCACTACAACCTGAAGTTTTCCAGCACCGGCGTGCTCAACCGCACCGATAATTCGCAATCTTACCTGCTTACCAACGCCCTGCGTTTTGGGGTGCGCATTCAGGAGATGGATTTAAACGCTTCTGCCAACTATCTCTACGGCCAGCAGGATAACAGTCTGAAAAACAACGACTTCAACAGCGCGCTGGACTTCAATATTCGCAGCCGGTTTGTGCCGCGCATGTACTATTGGGGACTCGGCAGCTACGAAAAAAGTTATTCGCTTAAAGTCAACGACCGCGTGCAGGCCGGTGGGGGCTTGGCTTATAGCATTCTGGACCGTGGCGACAGTCTGTTTCTCAATATCAGCGACGGGATTTTGTATGAATACAGCGACCTGCGCCTCGGCGATACGGCTAATGTACAGTCCAGCATTGCCCGGAACTCGGCACGGTTGCGGATGCGCTACCGCTGGCGGCAGCTTCTCACTTTTGAAAGCACCAGTACGTTGCAAAACGCGCTAAACGATGGCTCCGATTTTATTTTCCGGACCAATAACAGCCTGAGCTTAAAACTGTACCGATGGCTTTCCCTCACCAGCGCACTGACTTACAATAAGGTTTCCAAAACCAATAAAGAAAACCTTCTGATTACTTTTGGGGTGACGCTGGAAGGGTGGTTTTAGACAATTAAGGATTTTGTGGTGCGTGTGTATCAAGCACATGTATGGTGTTATCATATAGCTTGAACTGTTTTATTTCTTTGGCAGCTTTAAGATGCTCTGCCATGTGATCGGTAGGCAAAAGATATACGATAAAGAAACGGGTGGGTACGTCCCAGTTAGTATGGTGTGGAATAGGGGAGTTTACATAGCCGTTTCGTGGATCCCGTAATGCTTCAAAAATCGGAAACGTAACCCGCGGCGTATCAGCCATGATTTCGGGCTGGGTTTGCATCCAGTCCACACATTCCTGAACGGTTTTTACCGTATGAACATAGGCCATATCGTAATTATCGGCAAAACGCTTTCCATCCATTTTTTGCAGGGCAAAAGCCATGGCCAGCGTCATGCCGCCGACAGCCAGATAAAAACCCCGCTGCTGTAAAAAATACCTTCCTATTGAAAACCAGCAGTACACCCCAAGCAACACAAAAGAAGGATATACAAAAAGCCAGTAACGGGCCAGATAAAAATTGACGGCGGCAAACGCAAGCGTAAAAAAGAGCACTAGTCCAAACGCTAACAAATAACGACGTACTTGGGAACCCTGAAAAATTTTCCGGTACAATAAAAGGCCTGTAAGCAAGGGAAGCGTTAACCATACGCGGCCTTGCTGCAGAAATAGCTCATCCAACAACCGGCGTGTGATGCCCCATATATAGCTGCTTTCATAGTGAATTAATTGTAGGTGATAGGGAAAAAAATACCACCCGTTCTGTACCTTTTGAATTAACAGGAAGGCTCCATATGTAAAAAGAGGGGTCAATACAGAAAGCAGTTGCAGCCAAGTGGCGCGCTTCCAAAATCTTTTTTCCCGAAGCAGATCTATCAGCCAATAGACACCCGCAGCAGCCGGCAAAATCAATCCAGGCTCTTTGACCAACACGGCAAGCGAACTCGCAACCGCAAACTGTCCCCAGCGCCTTGCAGCCATTCCATAGATCCCCCAGACAAAAAACAACGCCAGCAACATTTCGGGATAAATAGCGCCTGCCATACTAAAAAAGATGGGCTGAGCCATTAATAGAGCTACCGCACAAAGCGCCGCCACATCACCAAAAATGCGCCTGCCCGTTTGGAATAAAGCAATCAATACCAGCACCGCAGTCAGAATGGCACTCGCGTGGCCGACAGCCAGCGAATCGCCGAACAACTTATAAAAAATAGCAGTATATGCATAGGCCAGTAGCGGATGCCCGCGTGAATACTCTGGGTCCAGCTGGGCTGGTAATATGCCAATCCCATGATCATGCATGTAAAGGGATCCGGTGGCGTATACGTTTAATTCATCCCAGAAATAAGGAATCTTCAGCACTGGCAGCTTCAGGCATATAAATACAAAGGCCAGCAACCCGAAAAGCACCCAAGGAAGGGCCGGACGGTCTGCAAAAGGATCTGAGGATAACGGAGTAGAAGTACGAAAAGACACTAAAAAAGGGAAAGGTAAAACACAATTCGCAGGCGCAGCAGTTAAGCCTTATATCTGATCCGTAAAATGCCGGTCTGTCTTTGCCTGTGCAAACTTAACGGCGTTGTAGCTTTCGGAACCGCCTTTGGGAATGCTCAGCGCCTGCCAGGCGTCGCCGGTCATCAGCTTGGCGGCGTGCACGAGCTGGCCCACGTGGTAGGAATAATGCGCCAGTTGCCGCAGCAGCGCGTCGGGTACGCTGTGGCCTTCGTTGCGGATGTAAACGGTTTTCGATAGGTCGTCCTCGCCCAGAGCTTCCAATAAATCCAGCAATAGTTTCCAGCTTTGATCCCATTGCTGCATCAGCGCTGCGCGGGAAAGCGTCGGTGCCTCAAACTCGCCATCGCGGTTGCGCCAGGGCTTTTCGCCGTCGGTGGTAAGGAAATCGGTAAAACGGCTTTTCATATTTCCGGCCATGTGCTGCACGATCACAGCCACGCTGTTTTCGGCCCCTTGCTGGTGGAAAAACTGATCGTCGGAGATTTGCGAAAGGGTTTTCTCTGCAAGGTTTTTGTAGTGAACAAACAGCTTGCGGGTTCCGGAAAGAAACGAATTCATAAACAGCGTTTTTTGCAAGGTAGGAAAGACTGGAGCGCCTTGCGCAGCGCAGCAATTTCTCTTAAGAAATTCCATCCAAGAGAATTTCTTTCCAATTCCACACAAAGTAAACCTCCAACACGCAGTTCCAACGCCCAAAGGGCTCCAACACATAGTTCCAACGCAAAGCTCCAACGCCCAAAGGCCCCCAACTACTCCATGAAATCCATTCTTTCTCCCAACTACAAATCTTTTTTCACCACTACGTTTCCCGGCGACGATTCCGGAAACACCACCCCGCGCCAGACGCCCGGCGTGCTGTGGAGCGCCACGCCGCCTACGCCTGTCAGCGACCCGAAACTCATTGCCTGGAGCGACAACCTCGCCCACGAGCTGGGCATCCAAAAGCCCCAAACCAAGGCAGAAATCGCTGCCATTTCCGGAAATGCGCTGGCTCCCGGCATGAAGCCTTACGCCTCGGCCTACGCTGGGCATCAGTTTGGCAACTGGGCGGGGCAGCTGGGCGACGGTCGCGCCATTACGCTTGGTGAGTGGGTGCGGCCCGACGGCCAAACGGAAGAATTGCAGCTCAAAGGCGCAGGCGAAACCGCTTATTCACGGCGGGGCGATGGTCGGGCCGTGCTGCGCTCCTCGGTGCGCGAATACCTGATGAGTGAGGCCATGCATCACCTGGGCATTCCCACCACGCGCGCGCTGAGCCTCGTCAGCACCGGCGACGCGGTAGTCCGCGATATGTTTTATGACGGCCACCCGCGCCCCGAGCCCGGCGCAATTGTGCTGCGCACCGCGCCCACTTTTATCCGCTTTGGGCATTTTGAGTTGTTGTATGCCCGGCAGGAATTTGACCTTTTGGCACAGCTCACCGGCACTGTGATCGAAAAGCATTTTTCCCAATTAAAAGGCGATGATGTGGTAGTTGATTTTTATAGAGAAGTGGTGCGGCGAACGGCCTTATTGATGGTGGAATGGATGCGCGTGGGCTTTGTGCATGGCGTGATGAACACCGACAACATGTCTATACTTGGCCTCACCATCGATTATGGCCCCTACTCTTTCCTGGATGATTTTGATCCTGACTTTACGCCCAACACCACCGACCTGCCCGGCCGCCGCTATGCCTTCGGCAAGCAGCCAAGTATAGCCTACTGGAACCTGGGCTGCCTGGCTGCTGCGCTACTGCCGCTCGTAGAGAAGGAACAGTTGCTGCCTGCATTGGAAAGCTACAAAGAAGTATACTGGCGCAAGTACTACAGCATGATGGGTAACAA
>JAEWBT010000122.1 GCA_023391015.1 Bacteroidota bacterium | reverse complement strand
GACGCCCCAATGTATCAATTCATTGATGTCCCGCGTAGCAGTATCCTGCGAGCATTTCGCTATTTTGGCCCATTTGGCAGAAGTGAGGTTCCCTTCAAAACGATCCAAGAGCTTATTGATCATCATGCTCTGACGGCTATTGAAAGAGCATCTTTCATATTCCTGCCAAAACTTTGCTTTGAGTAGCACTTTGGCCAACAAATCATCGGTAGCCAGCAATGCCCGGTCCAGGCATTTCAGAAACCAGAGAAGCCAATCTGTAATGTCAAGATCTCCGTTTTGTGTGGCTTCCAGGCTATGATAGTAGTGTTTCCGCTCGGCCCGGATCTGCATTGACATACTATAGAACCGCCGCGCGCTCCCATCTGCCCTGGCCAGCTGCAAATCGGCAATTGCCCGCGCAATCCGGCCGTTACCATCTTCAAAAGGGTGAATCGTTACAAACCACAAATGGGCAATAGCTGCTTTTAGGATAGGATCCAGTGTTTTTTCCTCTTGGAACCATTGCAGGAATTGGGCCATTTCGGCCTTTAAAACGGCAGCCTCAGGAGCCTGAAAATGAATGGTTTCACGCCCCATAGGGCCACCAACTACCTGCATCGGATCGTCTTTAGCGTTGTTGCGCCAGTTGCCGACCACAATCTTCGTCATTCCGCTTCGACCAGTAGGAAACAAAGCAGCATGCCAGGCGAAGAGTCGCTCTTCGGTTAGCGGCAACGGATAGTTTTGCGTGGCATCCAGCATCATCTCTACAACACCTTCTACATCCCAGTCGGCAGGTATCATTCCAGCAATATCGAGACCAAGACGCCTGGCAATAGAAGACCGGACCTGCCACGGTCCAAATGTTCGCCTTCAATTTCGCTGGACTTGATAACCTCCTGCGTCAATGTCTGCAAATGGGCCTCAGTTTGTAAATCGAAACCCAGTCCTTCCATACGACCCAGGACACGGCCTTGCCGGTGCCGGACTTCCGCCAACAAGTAAACCAATGCGTCGTTATCCCAGCGAAACGCCGGCCAGTCTTTCTTTTGATAGATGTACATCTTATCTCCGCATTTTGTGCGGTGAAAGTAGCGCATATTCTCCGCATCGACGAACCGGCCATAGAAGAGGGGCCAGCAGGATGAAATCAAGGAGTAGCTACTATTCGTTACTTTTCCGGAAATTAAGGGTCTCTGTTAGAGATAGATATGGTTAGTGATAACCTACTTTACATAACCTAAATTATGGAACAAAATAGATTTTCCTTTCGAAATCAGCTGTTTTGAAGCTCTACGAGCTTTTTATATACATTCTCACCCTCCGGCAGAGCTGCATCCATCAACTCCTCGTGCCGACCGCTCGCAGCAATCTTTCCGCTTTCCAAAACTACAATTTTATCCGCCGACCGAATGGTAGACAACCGGTGCGCAATCACAAACGAAGTTCGGCCTTTCATCAGATTTATCAAAGCTTCCTGCACCAATTTTTCGCTTTCCGAATCCAGCGCACTGGTGGCTTCGTCCAAAATCAAAATAGTTGGGTTTTTGAGCAAGGCCCGCGCAATGGCAATCCGCTGCCGTTGCCCACCGGAAAGTTTTACACCGCGCTCGCCAACCACCGTTTCATAGCCTTCCGGAAACCGCGCGATAAACTCGTGGGCATTGGCCTGACGGGCAGCTTCCAGAATCTGCGCTTCATCCGCATCCGGAAACCCGTACGCAATGTTTTCGCGAATGGTTCCGCCAAACAGCATCACATCCTGCGGCACCAAGGCCATTTGCAACCGCAGCTGCGAGAGCGGAAAATCTTCCGCAGGTTTTCCGTCAAACAGAATTTTTCCGGAATCCGGCGTATAAAACCGCAGCATCAAAGCTGCCAACGTGCTTTTACCGGCACCGCTCGGACCTACAATCCCAATTTGCTGTCCGGCCTTGGCTTCCAGATTTAATCCCTGCAATACCGGAATGTCTTTCCGCGAAGGATAACTAAAATACACGTTGTCAAACTGCACGTTGCCTTTTAGTTTAAACGGTTCTTCCACTACCGGACGCCCGGTGCTTACCGGTTCGGTTTCTTCCTTTAGTAGCTCGCGGATTCTTTGGGTTGCGCCAAGTGTTTTTTGCAGTTGACTGTAGAGGTCTGCAAAGCCGGCCATGCTGCCCGCCACAAACGCAGTATACACCACAAAAGCCGTCAGCGCGCCAAAACTCAACTCTCCCGCAGCCATGAGCCGCGTGCTGTACCACACGCACAACACCACCGCGCCAAACACACTAAAGAGCATAAACGAAACGAAAAGGCCCCGGGCCTTCCCGTTCTTCACCGACAACCGAACGGCAGAGTTCAAGGCTGATTCATAGCGCCGGCTTTCGTACCACTCATTCGCAAACGCCTTCACAGTTGAAATACCCAGCAAGGTTTCCTGCACTACGGTTCCGCTGTCGGCGAGCTTGTCCTGCGCTTCCCGCGAGGTTTTCCGGATGGCTTTTCCAAATACCAGCGCCACCACGACAATCACCGGAACGACCAAGAGCATCAATCCCGTCAGCACCGGCGATAGATAAATCAGCAGTGCAAAGCCAATAACCAGGGTCAAAACGCCGCGCAACAGTTCGGCAAACATGCCGGTCAGACTGTCCTGCACCTGCGTCACATCGGAGGAAATACGACTGGAAAGCTCCCCTACCCGCCGCTTTGCAAAAAACTCAACCGGAACACATAGCAGCCGTTTATACACGTCGTTGCGCATATCGGCCACTGCTCGCTCGCCTACGGAGGCAAAAAGCGCAATCCGCGCAAACGAAAAAACCATTTGCAGCGCCAAAACGCCCATCATGATCCAGGCAATGCCACCGGGTCCTAAATCGTGCAAAATGGCTACCGGCGCGTTAGGCGTATTTCCGGAAATCCGGGCACTTTCTATCAGTTCTTTCAGCAAAAAAGGAAAGGCCATCGTGGTGAGCGAACTCATCACAATAGCGCCGAGTGCCAGTATAAAAAGCCCTTTATAGGGCCGTAAATACCGGAAAAGGCTCAATCCTTCCCGCAGGCTTTCTTTGGTAATCTTTGCCTTGGGGGCGTCATCCTCTATTCTTCTGCCGGGGCGTGCCATTATTTGTTTTTGTAGTACTTTTTTTTCGGGAATGGGGGCGGTTCCCGCTTCGTCCGGCCGGCTTTGCGGTGTAATCTACCACACTCTTAAAACCTTCCGGAAGCGGCGTTTTCGGCAGTTCGTGGCCAATCATCTTTTCGATGCGCACAAACCGGTGTACATCCTCGCTGTTTACAAACGTAATGGCCGTTCCGGTGCGCTGCGCGCGGGCCGTGCGGCCAATGCGGTGCACATAATCTTCCGGGTCGGGCGGCACATCATAGTTGAGTACCAGTTCAATGCCTTCCACGTCAATGCCGCGGCTGAGCACATCGGTACCAATCAGAATGGGCAGTTTCCGGGCTTTGAATTCCAGCATCAGCTCGTTTCGGGCGTCCTGCTCCAGATCTGAAGAAAAAGCTTTGCATTTCAGTCCTTCTTTGCGCAATTCGCGCTCCAGCCGCCGCACGGTTTCTTTCCGCGACGCAAAAATAATGGCGCTCTGGTAAGTATCTTCCTTAAAAATCCGCGACACCAGGGCGTTTTTTTCCTCGTTTTGAACGAGATAAACTTTTTGGGTAATCGCTTCGGCGGGTTTGTTCACCGCAATACGAATCTCTACCGGGTTGCGCAGAATCGCGCCGGCTAAGGCCTTGATTTTGGGGGCCAGGGTTGCCGAAAACAGCAACGTTTGCCGCTCTTTGGGCAGGGCCGAAACAATGCGAATCAGGTCGTCGTAAAAACCCATGTCCAGCATCCGGTCAGCCTCGTCGAGCACCAGGTGCTGAATGGTAGAAAAATCCAGGCTGCCCATCTGCATCAGGGCAATGAGCCGGCCCGGCGTGGCAATGATAATGTCGGCCCCGCTGCGAAGCGCTTTTTTCTGGGCTTCAAACGTAATGCCGTCTGTTCCGCCATACACCGCAGCGCAACTCACATCCACATAGTAGGACATCGCCTCTACCTGTTGGTCAATTTGCTGCGCCAGTTCACGGGTTGGAACCAGCACAAGGGTATTCAGCTGCCCTTTCGGTGCCCGCAGGATTTTATCCAGAATCGGCAGGATGAAAGCGGCGGTTTTTCCGGTTCCGGTTTGGGCGGTGGCAATCAGATCTTTGCCTTCCAGAATCGCCGGAATGGCCTGTTGTTGAATCGGGGTGGGCGTTCGGTAGCCCATGGCATCTATCCCGTCGAGTACGTCGTAATCCAGATCAAAATCGTCAAAATAATGGTATTCTTTCATTGAAATTTATCGTCTCTTCTTATTAAAAAAGAAAAGCCTTAAAAGTTTAGGTTTAAAAGAAAAGACCGGCAAAAGTACCGGTCTTTTCAGAAAAGGAGGTTTTACTAAGAGCGTCCCAAGTGGCGCAGCATTTGCGCGTGGGCACCCAGAGCATTCATAAAGGTAGGTCGTACCTGGTACTGCAACCCGTGCTCGGCGGCGGTTTTAGCCACTATCGGCGAGAGTTTTGGGTAATGCACGTGGCAGATTTGCGGAAACAGGTGGTGCTCAATCTGAAAGTTCAGCCCGCCGATAAACCAGGACATAATCTTGCTTTTGGGGGCGAAGTTTACCGTGTTTTGGAGTTGGTGAACCGCCCAGCTGTTTTCCATCTTGCGGTCATCAGATGGAGCTGCAAAATCGCTTTCCTCCATCACGTGGGCCAGTTGAAAAATGCAGGCCAGCGACAAACCGGCCACAAAGTGCATCGCCAGGAAGCCAATCACGACTGCCCCCCAACCCGCACCAGAAAACAGAATCGGCAACACCAGGAAAACCGCGAAGTACAGAATCTTAGATAAGGTTACTTCTACCAGCGCCGCGCCCAGAGAAATCTTTTCTTTGCGCAAGAGGCCCATCTTATGATAGCTGATCACACCCAGAAAATCTTTGGCGGTACACCAGTAAATGGTCATCATGCCATAGATAAACCAGGCATAGAAATGCTGATAACGGTGCATGGGTACTTTCCGGGAATGGGGCGTAAAGCGCAGCAAAATACCGGCGTCGATATCCTGGTCCAGCCCTTCAATGTTGGTGTAGGTGTGGTGGAGAATGTTATGCTGGATTTTCCAGGTAATGTCGTTACCGCCCACCAGGTGAATCACCAGTCCGATAAACTTATCGCGGCCCTTGCGGCCGGTGTAGGCGCCATGGTTGCCGTCGTGCATCACCGAGCAGCCAATGCCCACCATGCCCAGCGCCATTAACAGCCAGCAGCCATAAAACAGAATGGGCGACACGGCGTAGATTCCGGAAACAATTGCAATAAACGGCACAAAATAGATAGCCAGCATGGACACGGTTTTCAGCAACATCCGGCGGTTTCGATAAGGCGAAAGACCGGTTGAGGAAAAGTATTCATCCACATTACGGCGCAGCGCGTCGTGGAAGCTGGTCACACCCTTCTTGGGCGCGAATCGGACGATTTCAAACCTGGCCTTGGCCAAGTTGGGTTGAGCGGTGTTAATAGTTGTAAGGGTTTTGGGTGCGCAAAATTACGAACCGCAGTTTTGAAATAGGGCTTCGGTTTTAGGAACCGTATCAGATACGATTTTTAGGGTCAGTTGGACTTACTTCAGCGCGTCCAGTTTCTTTTTTACCTCATCGGCCTTGGCGGTATCGTTCACGCGGGTATAAATCTCCCGCAGTCCGATCAGCGACGACTGGTAGGTTACTTTTTCGTCCTGATTCATGCTGCTGCCTTTGCTTTCCAGCAGGGATTGCACTTTTTCGAAGTACGGACGGGCACGCGCAAAGAGCGCATCCCGCTGCACTTTCAACGCATCGTATTTGCGCAATTCAGCCTGCGAATTTCCGGTAATGGCATTCATTTGCTTGTTGAGCTCTACGGCCTGATTGTAATACAGCGAACCGGCATTATATTGATAATCAGGAACTTCCCCTTTCAACGAAAGCGTTTTGGTATAAGCCGCTTCTGCTTTTCCAACCAAATCCTTATAATTGGCAGGTGCATTTCCGTCTTTTGGAAATGCCGATGTCATATAAGCATTGCCAAGGCTAAACTGCAACTCGGCGCTGTTGGGGTCACTCGCCGCCGACTGCTCCAGGCGCTTGAGCAAATCTTCCGTGCGACCGCTTTTGGTGTACAGGTTTATTTCGCCGTTTTCCAGGTCTTTATTTCCGGGAAACGCTTTTTTACCTTCTTCAAAAGTCGCCAGCGCCTTATCGGTGTTGCCCATTTTGGTGTAGGTTTCTGCCAAAAGGAAATACAAGTACGGCTGCCGCACAATCGGGTCGGCCTTTGCGCTTTCCAGCATCGCCACCAGTTCATTGGTTTTACCCAGCTCTTTGGCAGCAAGGATTTGTTGGAGGCGTGCTTCCGAGGCCACTGTATCAAATTGCTTATCGCCTTTAAAACGGGCACCGCCTTCTACATCGTGGAGCGCAATGGTTTGGCCAAAGTAATCATAGGCCGACTGCCAGTCTTTGGCGCGGGAGGCTACTGCGCCATCGTTGAAGTAATAAAAGGCTGCTGCTTTGATAGAAGGATTGATTTCGGCGTCTTTGCTGCCCAGCGTAATGGCTTTGAGCAGACTGGTAGCGCCTTCGCGGTAGGGATTGGTAGCCTTGCTGGCTTCCTGGGTTTGCAATTGCAGATAAACCTGCCCCCGGAGTGCCCATGTTTTGGGGTCATTAGCGGTGGCTTCGTTGGTAGTAGCTTCGTCAATCGCTTTTTTTGCGTTGACAAATTCGCCGCTGGAAAGATAGTTGTTGGCCGCGCGGAGGTTAGATTTTTGAGCCGAGGCCGACAGCGCAAACGCCGCTACGACAACGGTTAAAAAGGTTTTTTTCATGAGAGATTTTCAGGGTGGAAAAATCAGGTTCAATATTAGGACGCAAAAAACAAGGATAGGGTTAAAATTGCGCTTCCGTAAACTGTTTTTTTAAGAAAAACAAAGGCTTTGCAAGCGACTTGCAAAGCCTTTGTTTTTAGAATTAAAGTAGGATTTCCGGAAAAACCCGTTACGCTTCCTCATTCATTCCCTGATCCGCAACCGGTCCTTCCGCTGCTTCATCAGCATCCTTATTTCCGGAAATTTCTTCGTTATTTTCCGGAACGGGATTCATGTCCACAACCTGCGCCGCTTCCGGATCGTCCTCGCCCTGGATTTCCTGCTCAGAGATGCGCGCGATGGCAGCGATTTCGTCGCCGTCTTCAAGGTTGATAAGCTTTACGCCCTGCGTGGCCCGGCCCGCCTCGCGGATCGTTTCCACCGACATCCGGATGGTCAGTCCAGATTTGCAGGTAATCATCAGGTCATCGGTTGGTTCTACCGCCAGGAAGCCTACCAAACCGCCGGTTTTATCGGTTACGTTCAGGGTTTTTACCCCTTTACCACCCCGGTTGGTGACGCGGTAAGAAAGGTAGTATTTCTGCATTTCACCGGACTCACCGGCAATTTCCACCACGTTGCTTTCTTCTTCGCTGGCATCTTCTCCGGCTTGTTGCAGGAACGGCGTACGCTTGCCCAATCCTTTCTCCGAAACCACCAGAATTTGCTTGCTCAGCGCCGTTTTCGACACGCAAACCATCCCGACCACTTCGTCTTTGCCTTCTTCCATATCAATGCCATAAACGCCAATGGCGCCGCGGCCCGTCCGCCGTACTTTATCTTCCGGAAAACAAATCGCCCGACCAGATTTCACGGCCATCATCACATAACAATCGCCGTCGGTAAGGGAAACGTCCAGCAGTTGATCGCCGTCCACGATGGTAATCGCGTTCACGCCGTTGGCGCGGGGACGGGAAAAATCTTCCAGCGAGGTTTTCTTGATAATGCCTTGCTTCGTACAGAGAATCACCGAGTGCTTTTGCACGTATTCTTTGTTATCCAGCTGCGGAATATCAATAATGGTGCGGATGCGGTCGTCCTGCGGAATCTGAATCAGGTTCTGAATGGCGCGGCCTTTCGCAGTGCGGTCGGCTTCCGGAATCCGGTGGACCGGCAACCAGTAGCAACGGCCTTTTTCGGTGAAGAAAAGAAGGGTGTGGTGCGTGGAAGCCACAAAAAGGTGCTCGATATAATCTTCCTCGCGGGTTTTGCCGCCCATCGCGCCCCGGCCACCGCGGCGTTGGCTGCGGTAATCGGCCTGCGTCGTGCGCTTGATATAGCCCAGGTGGCTGATGGTGATAACAGCGTCTTCTTCTTTGATAAAATCCAGAATATTCTCGTCGTCTTCCGCAGCTACGATTTCTGAGCGACGGGCATCACCGAATTTCTTTTTCACTTCTTCCAGCTCTTCCTTAATAATGGAATAGCGGCGGTCTTCGCGGGCGAGAATGTCTTCCAGGTCGGCGATGGTGCGCATCAGCTGGTCGTACTCTTCCCGGATTTTTTCAATCTCCATACCGGTAAGGCGCTGCAGTCGCAGCTCCAGCACGGCTTTGGCCTGGATGTCGGTCATGCCGAATTTGGCAATGAGTCCGTCCTTGGCGATTTCCGGATTTTTGCTTTCCCGGATGTGCTGAATCACCGCGTCGAGGTTGTTGAGCGCAATGATGTAGCCTTCCAGAATGTGAGCACGCTTGCGGGCTTCGCGCAGCTCAAAGCGGGTACGGCGTTCCACCACTTCCATCCGGAAGGTGATAAACTCCGAAATGAGATCTTTGAGGTTCAGCGTACGCGGCCGGCCTTTCACCAGTGCTACGTTGTTGATACCGTAAGACGATTGCAGCTCGGTGTATTTGTAGAGCTGGTTGATGATGATTTGGGCAACGGCGTCGCGGCGCAATTCCACCACAATCCGGGTGCCTTCCTTGGAACTTTCGTTGCCGACGTGGGTAATACCGTCAATAATTTTGTTGTTGACGAGATTTCCGATTTTGGCTGTGAGCGCGTCGCGGTCCACCTGATACGGAACAGAGGTAATCACCACCGTTTCCTTGCCGGATTTGCTGGTTTCCACATTGGTATGGCCGCGGAGCACCACCCTGCCGCGACCGGTATGCATGGCCTGGCGGATACCGTCGGTGCCGTAAATCATGGCGCCGGTGGGGAAATCCGGCGCTTTGACGTGCTTCATCAGTTCGTCAATAGTGATTTCCTGATCGTCGATGTAAGCAATACAGCCATCAATCACCTCGGTGAGGTTGTGCGGCATCATGTTGGTGGCCATACCTACGGCAATTCCGGAAGAGCCGTTGACAAGCAGCTGCGGCACGCGGGTGGGCATCACAGACGGCTCTTCTAAAGAGTCGTCGAAGTTGGGCGTGAAGTCCACCGTTTCTTTCTCCAGGTCGTCGAGCATCGCCTCGCCGTAGCGGGTCATGCGGGCTTCGGTATAACGCATGGCAGCCGGACCGTCGGAATCCTGCGAGCCGTAGTTGCCCTGGCCATCTACCATTGTGTAGCGCATGCTCCAGGGCTGGGCCATGCGAACCATCGTATCATACACCGCCGTATCGCCGTGCGGGTGGTATTTACCCAGTACCTCGCCCACGATACGGGCGCATTTCTTATAAGGTTTGTTGTGGGTATTGCCCAG
>JAEWBT010000099.1 GCA_023391015.1 Bacteroidota bacterium | reverse complement strand
ACACCGAGGCGGTGTTCCGGCATTGCGGCGTACCATTGCTGTCCCTCGCCACCGCCGACGACCCGGTGCGGGTGTTGCAAAATTTCTTTCAGAGCCGATGAGAAAAAAAGGCCTGCCGCTGCTGTTTCTCCTTTTGTTGTTTGCCTTTATTGGAAAAGGGCAATCGCCGGTGCGCGTGTCTATGGATTCCACTCAGGCCTTGATTGGCTCCCCGCTGACGCTTCGGTTGGATGCCGGTCCGCTGCCTGCCGGAACGGAAGTGCAATGGCCGCAGGTGCCGGATTCATTTCGGGCGCTGGCCCGCACGGGTGAACCGAAAACCGACACAGTAGAAACAGGCGGACAGGTGCGCTACCTGCGTGAATACCCGTTTGTAGGGTTGGATTCCGGCATTTTTGAAGTGCCGGCGCTGACGTTTGGCGTAGGCGGACAAACGGTGCAAAGCGCGCCGGTTTCGGTCTATCTCTACCCCATGGACGTGGACACGACCAAACCGATAGACCCGATCCGGGATATCATTGCCGCGCCAGACTACTTGAACTGGAAGCCGTGGGCATTTGGGTTGGGCGTGGCGCTGCTCGTGGCGCTTGCGTTGTGGATGTGGCTGCGCCGGAAGAAAAAGGCACCTTCGCCCCTGCCGCAGATGCCGCCCAAAGGGTTTATGGTTTTGCTGAAAGAACTAGAAGCCGAAGGCTTGCCGCAGCGGGGCGAGTACCGGCAATTCTACACCCGCCTCACCGACATTGTGCGCGACGCCGTGGCCGCGAAAGGTGGTTTTAAAACCCGCGAAATCACTTCCGCCCAGTTGCTGCGCCGTTCCGGAAAAGTATTGGAAGGTTTGCCGCAACAGCAACTCCGCGCGATTTTACAGGAAGCTGATGCGGTGAAATTTGCCAAGCTGCAACCGAACCTGACGCAACAAGAAACGGTTCTGCAAACGGCGTATGCGCTGGTTCAAAACCTGAAATTGTAAGGAAAATTGAATGAGAAAGAGATTCTTTACAGAATGACAAAGACAACGAAAGACACAGCGACTTTGTCATCCTTGTAAGGATCCCTTCATATTTTTCCTATGAAAAGGAATGCGCAAGAGCCACCGCCGGTAGAGATAAAGGAGAAACGATGAAAAGCGACTTTGTCATCCTTGTAAGAATCTCTTGGAACACTTCCATTTTATGAAAAAAGGCATTTCTCTCAGAATGTAAAAACACAGCCGTTCTATTATTTTGTAGATGCGTTCTGTAAACCCTAAAAGGCCTCCGCTATGCGCCCGCAATTCAGCACCTACATCCTTACTAACCAAAATCATACGGTGTTGTATACGGGCTTTACTAACAGTCTTGCCTTCCGCCTTATAGAACACTGGATTGGCAACGAGCAGGCTTTCACTACTGCCTACCAAACATACTATCTTGTGTGGCACGAGGAAACCCGTTACGTCCTCAATGCCATTGCCTTAGAGAAAGAAATCAAAACCTGGATGCATTTTCGCAAAGAGGCGCTTATCAACAGCTTCAACCCCGGCTGGCGACACCTGAATGAAGACATTTTGGGCAATTGGCCACCCACTCCGGAACAAATTCAGAACATGCTGTCGTGGCGCAGAAGTGAAGATCAGATCGTTCGCAAAAAACTGGAGCAGAACAAGCGGGCTGAAAAATAGTTTCTTTGCAGAATGACAAACACAGTGACCTTATCATCCTTAAAAGGAGATCTCGCAAAACTTTCCTTTTAAAGGAGTTGAGTAAGGAATTCTTTGCAGAATGACAAAGTCGCTGTCAACAACAAACGCAGAGGCGTTGTCGTCCTTGAATGGATCCTCCGTAAAACTTTCTTTTTAAAGGAGTTGAGTAAGAGATTCTTTACAGCAACAAAATGGAAACACCCGCATTCTTACAAAACCTGACACTCGGCGACTGGCGGCTGGCGCACCCCGAAGCGCTGCTGCTCCTTTTGCTGTTGCCGGTGCTGTGGTGGGTGCGTCGTGGAAAAGGCAAAACCGGCCCGGCGCTCCGGCTGTCTACTACGGCAGCGTTCCGGAATGTTGCGCCTTCGCTGCGCGTCCGGGTGGAAAAGTGGCTGCCACTCTTGTTTAGCGGGGCGTTGGTGGCGCTGATTATTGCCCTCGCGCGGCCGCAGGAACACCACGTCTCCGAGTACATTGAAAGCGAGGGGATTGACATCGTGCTTGCCATGGATGTTTCCGGCTCCATGCTGGCCGAAGACCTTAAACCCAACCGCCTGGAAGCCGCCAAGCAAGTGGCGGCCGAGTTTATCCAGATGCGCCCCGCAGACCGGATTGGACTGGTGATTTTTTCCGGCGAAAGCTTTACCCAAGTGCCCGCCACCATGGATCGAAATGCGCTCTTGCAGAGTCTGGATGCTCTGCGCGCAGGCGGTATGCTCACCGACGGCACCGCCATTGGCGACGGGCTGGCCACGGCCGTGGACCGCGTGCGCAGCGGCGGCAAAAGCAAGGTGATTGTGTTGATGACCGACGGGGTGAACAACCGCGAACACATCTCGCCCGGCACGGCGCTGGAAATTGCCAAAACGTTTGGCGTGCGGGTCTACACCATTGGCATTGGTACGACCGGGACGGCGCTGGTGAGCGTGCAGACGCCTTTCGGGGTGGAGAAAATCCAGCAGCCGGTGCAGATAGACGAGCCTTTGCTGCGGCAGATCGCGGCGGGCACGGGCGGCAGGTATTTCCGGGCTACCGACAACCAGTCCCTATCAGCGATTTACGGCGATATTGACCAGTTGGAAAAACAGAAAATTGAAACCACCACCGAGGAGCGAACCAAAGAATGGGCCTGGCCGTTTTTGATTGCGGCGGGGGTGTTGCTGCTGCTGGAAATGGGGCTGCGCTGGGGGTGGTTAAGGGGTGTAGCAGAGGGTAGTTAAGAAATCTCTTCTACTATTGGTGGCTTTACAAATTCTTCCAAGAAGGCGTAGATTTTTTCGCCTCGGGCACTAATGAGGGATGACCATTTTTCCGGATTTTCCCATTCCTGCTTAGCAGTATTGTTGTGCTTTCTATATGTTCCGCCTGCAATACTCTTGTATCTTTTGTCGCAAGGATGGTTGTTACTTAATGATTTGTTTTCTGCCTCTGAGATTATAAGAAGATTGCCGAGACCGTTAATGCTTCTGTTAACCTCCTTTTTCAAAATGTCATTTGCCGCAACGTAATCTTCTCCTTCTTTTATCCAGTCCCACTCACGTGGTAAAATATGTTCGGTTGAAAAACCTTCCCTCACTACAGTTCGCAAATCTTGAAGAGAAGCACCTTCTCTTAGCTCGTACTTGTAGAGTATATAGTTCACCTTGCCCCGCCAAAAATCAAAAGCTCCATCTAAGAACTTGGTTTTATTGCTTTGAATATAATTACTTACAGTCAAAGGCAAACTTTCTTTGTCCATTCTGTCAGCTCGGAACCCTTTTTCCACATAACCAGCAAGCGTTTTCAAAATCTCTTCTTCAGATTTAGCAGCTATCCTTTGAAAGAATTCCTCAAAATTATCTCTGCTGCCTTTAAGGTTGTAGTACTTTCCATGAAAATCCCTTGTAAAAAGCAACACTTCCCAAAGCCGAAGAACAAGCGAGTTTTTGAGGCTTGCATCAAACCCCTTAAAATGTAGCAGAAGCAGGAACTCCGTACTGAGTCCCCGGTCCAGAATCATCGCGTCGCCTAAAAGTCTATTTTCTTCATCTAACTTAGGCAGTTCTGTACTTATGAATCTGACAGACTGCTCAAACTTTTCGGCAAGGCCGGTCGCATACGCAAGCACGTTGCCTTGAGCGAGACGTTTGCCGATGTAATGAAGAATGATTTCTTCCCGATTGCCGTGTCTTGAAGGTTCACCAAATCCGTTTTTGACATTAGTGACTTTTGAGCCATCATCTACTATGCGTAGATGATGAAATAGCAATCCTTCCAAAGAAAGGTTCCCTCTGAACACAGCAGCGGAAAGCGACTCCTCAAGACGATAAATTTCTGCAAAGTGATTCTGGATCTTTGAGACTGCGACTTCGCTTTCTTCGCTTGGCGCATCACACACGTATGCAGCCTTCATAAGCTTGGACTTTACTTTTTCAAGCACTGTAAGCTGAATACCACGGGAATTGTGAAGCTCAAAAATCTGGGCTGCAACCGCCTTGCTCTTCGTGAGATGACAAGAGATGCTTGCATTCAAAAGCGCATCAATGTATTTGGGTATATCAGTATCGCGAAGTGAGGTCGCTGATTCAGATGCAAACGATTTCCGGAAATAATCAAGTGCGAATAAGATGCGCTTGATAGAAAGGGTGGTTGTAGCGCTGTCTAGCTGGGTTTCCAGTGATTTCAAATCCCAGTCTGGACTATTCCGAATGGCTTTCTTTATAATATCAAAATTTGAAGTATCGTAATTAACGGTTTCAAAACGGTTGATGTACAGTTCTAAATTTTCCCTGCCGAAACTTTGGCAGGCCAATAGAAACAAGATGAAGGTTGTAAGCCGCTGCTGCCCATCAATGACGTTTGTATAGCCATCGTCGGTTTGCTCCAAAACAAAATGTCCGTAATAGTATTCTCTGCCTTCAGTTTCCGTTATTTCCAACAGGTCTGCAACAAAATCTTTTAGTTGGTCCTGTTCCCAAGCGTATGCCCGCTGGTAGGAAGGCACTTTTATCTTTCCAACAGTGTCAAAAAGCTCTTGAAGTGTTTTAGGTTGCGTATTCATGAAAATCAGTTTGAAGAAGAATAAAGAAAGACCAAACCTAATTCCGGAAACGAATAAAGTAAAACGTTTCTAAAAATTTGGTTTGAAAAGCTACCCAATCTTTTTCACCTCAATGTAAGCAGAGTTAACGGCGCAGGCTTTTCGGATGTCCACGCCATAGACGCGCTGAAACGCATCTACTACATCATGTCCGCCATTGGTGCCGAGCGGCGAAGTGTAAGTGGATACGAAGTCTACGGTCATGCCTTTTTCCAGGCGAACGCCATTGGTGGTGCGGGTGCTTTTTACGGTAGCTCTGAATAATCCCATAATTGAAAATAAGTTTGTGCCTACTCTGAATCGGTTTTCGGCGTCCCCGTCGTTTCGCGACAAATATTTACACAGGCTAACGCCAAACTATGACGTGGCTAAAAAATTATTTCTACGTCACCCTTTGGCGTCCTCTCCTCTCACCTTCGCCGGCTATGTTTCACCAACACTACCGCAACCAAGCGATTACGGCGATTTCCGACACGCACGGTGCGCACCGGCGGCTGCAAATTCCGGACACCGACATCCTAATTCACTGCGGCGACGCCTGCACCGACGGCGACGATGCGCAGTTGACGGATTTCTTCCGGTGGTTTGCGGCCCAACCGGCACGCTACAAGCTGTTTATTTCCGGAAACCACGACCTGCCGTTTGAACTGGAACCGGACGGAGCCTTGGCGTTGGTGCCGCCCGGCGTTCGCTATTTGAATAACAAGACGATTCAGATTGAAGGCATCGTGTTTCAGTCGTTGCCCGCACGGCCGTGGCTGCACGGGCTTCCGGAAATAAAAGGAAAAGTGGACTTTTTGCTGACACACGGTCCGGCGAAGGGTATTCTGGATGCCGGTTTGGGCTGCCCGAAACTGCGGGGCTATGTTGCGGTGTTGAAACCGGCTTTTCACCTGTTTGGGCATATCCACGAAACGGCTGCGCAAAGCCTGCAAAACGGGAAGACACATTTCCAAAATGTGATTACCACCGAAATTTCCCGCTGAAACCGTGCGGGGTGTTTTTAAACTTCTTTTTTATGAAAAACAATCCCACAACCCATTTCATCGGTATCGGCCACGGCAGCCAGTTTATGGTAGAAACCTTCTGGAAAGCAAAGCTAGAGGGCGACTTTTACTGTATTATGTACCCGCATGGTCTTTACAAAAGATACTACGATAAGGAAGGCATAGCGCTTCCTGAAGGCATCAAACTGATTCCTTACTATCCACCCACGGACCGGATTCATTACAAAAACGGAATCGAAATCTTCCGCTTGCCGGATTGGAGCCAAGCACCGGAAATAACGCCGGAAATCATGGCGCTTTTCCGGAAAGGCGAACGCTACATCCTGCTGGCAGACTTTGGCGATTACACCGGCGTACGGCTCACCGAAGCACTCACCGAATGGCTGAACCAAAGAAGCTTTTCCTTTCGCGTGTTAGTATTATACAAAGGCGTTTATTATTTGAGTCCATTCAGCCATATACCCACTGAAATCAAAGACCGTATGGCTCGTTTTGAAGAATTTGAATATCTTGATCCAACGGAACTTCCGGGCGTCGGTTCAACGACAACCATTTCAAACTTTATAGACCTTCAGAACATTGAGCTGTTGCGGCTGTATCGGGAAGGCGAGCACTAAAAAAGGGACTTTGGTCCCTTTTTTAGTGCTTTTATCAAAACGTTCGCCCAATCCCGACCACATACCGGAACTTCAGATAATCTTCCCCGGCGGGCGGGTGACTGAGGAAGAACGGCATATCAAAGCGCACGGTTAAGGGTTTGGCTTTGTCGAAAATGCCCCATTTCTTGATGGTCAGGGCCACACCGAGGCCAGCGTCGGTACGTACGCTGCTCCACGTATTGGCGGGCGTGAGAGCTGGATAAGCGCTGAGGCTATCGTAGCGGGACAGCTCCATCAGTCCGGCATCGGCGAAAAGATAAGCATCCAGGTGCAGCCAGTTGCGGAAGGCTTTGGGCGCGAATTTCACCAGGCCGTCAAAATCCATTTCAGCGTTGAAGGCCGCGCCGCTGCGGCTTTTATAACCGAGGAGAATTTGGCCGTCTTTTTCCTCTGCAATGAGGTACCCGGCGTAGCCGCGCAGATTCAGTCCGCCGCCTTGTTGCAGGTGGTTGATGGTCGTGGCAGAATACCCCAGCCAATCCGTCGGCACAAAACCCACCGAGCGCAGGAACTTGTTTTCCATTAAAGCCTCCGGATTGATGCTTGCGGCAAACAGCGCACTTTCCCACGGAACATTATTTCCCATACCGTAGCGGGCGAAAAGGCGGGTGCGCCACTCGGTTTTGCCCCAGTTCCAGAAGCGCTTGCCTTCGGCTTGCAGGTAGGCATAATCAAAGGCGTCCGTGCGCTTGCCGGTCATAAACGGTGTGCGCAGGGAAAGGGAAAGGTTGCCGGTTCCGCGCCAAAAGTTCGGGGTATAGTTCCACGCAAGATTGAGGGAATTATTCAGCCGGTTGCCGAGGCTGCTCCACTCACGCGGATACAGGAGATAATCCAAATCATACCCTTTCTGCCGCCACAAAGCAGTGAAATTTCCGGAAAATGTGGTGCGTTCAGAAGCCTGCCAAGACAGCCCCACGCCGTGCCGGTTCAGTCCGTCGTTGATGCGGCTATAGAGGTTCCATTGCAGCTTTGGATAAAAGCGCGAAATGGGCGAAGCGTAATTAAAGTTATACGCAATCGGCAGGTAACGGTCGTAATAACCTTCGCTTTGATAAGAGAGATATGGGTCTTGTTGCAGCACGTGCGTATTGGCCCAAACGGTAGCCTCAAACCGGTGCATCAATCCCAGATAATCGCCCTCGGCATGAAGGCCTACTTTCAGGCCGTCCACCGCATTGCCCCAAATATCCGGGCGGATGCCAAGGCGGTAGTGACGGCGGTCGGGCGGCAGGCGAAAGCCATAATCCAGCCGCGCGGCTACCCCTTTTCCAAAGCCCAGACCGGGCCGGAAACTGTTGTCGGGATAATAGATGTCGGCGAGGCGATAGGTGGTGTCAATTTGCACTTCGCGAATCCCGGAAGGCGCAGCAATGCGGGCGGTGTAGCTGGGTTGCAACTGCCCCCAGCCAATCCAGCGCGGCAACACATTTTGGGCGTCCGGCGGCGTGTTCCAGGTGGCCGGAATCAGGTAAGTTTTCCGGGAATTATCTTTCTCCAAAACGGTAAACTGCACCGGCATCTGCATTTGGCCGGCGCGGCGGAATTTCACGTCAAACGAATCGGTGCCCCGTACTTTCTTCACGCCGCAAATGCCGTAGTCAATCGTCTTGGTGGTGGTAAACCACTCGTCAAAAAACCAGGCTAGATTTTGGCCGGTGTAGTGGGTGACGCTCTCCCGGAAATCCTCAAAGTACGGGTGGGCAAATTTCCACTGGTTGAAATAGTGCTGCATCGCGCCGAGGAAAAGGGAATCGCCCAGCACATACTGCAAATTATACAGCATCGTGGCCGTTTTGTAGTACACCATCCCGTAGCCGTTTTCGTGGTGAATTGCGTTCCGGAAATCGTCGCTGTGGGTATTAAGCGGAATTTCATTCTGATTCAACGCCGTGGTGGTGTAGGGCAAAATCACACTGCGGTCCATAATCGGAATGGCTTCGCCGCGCTTTTCCCAAAAACCACCCGGTTTTCCGGCCAGGCGGCTTTCCCCGTCAATTTTTTTGAGTCCCCAGGCGGTCAGGAACTGGGTAAAACCTTCATCCATCGCCGCGCGGTAGGTTTCGTTGCTACCCACCATGCCGTAGAACCAGTTATGGCCGATTTCATGCACCAGCAGGCCGCGGTAGCCGGGGTCGCGCCCGCCGTCCAGCGTAATCATGGGGTATTCCATGCCGTCGGCAGCGTCGGCGGCCACCATTTTGGGATAGGCATACGCGCCGAAATCTTCCGAAAAGGTTTTGATGATTTTGGCCACGTACTGCGCACTGTTTTGCCAGCCCGAAGCATGCGGTTCCTGCGCAATGCCCACGCACTCCACGCCATTCCAGTACTCCGTAGCGATGCGGTACGACGGGTCGGCGGTCCAGGCAAAATCGTGGACGTTTTCGGCCAAATATTTCCACACCTTGCGCTCGCCCTTTACGTAAGGAATAATGGTGGACGGCGCTTCGCCCCAGGGTTTGTCTTTAAAGTTTTTGAGGTCCAGCTTTTGGCGCAGGGCTTCGGGCAGCACTTCGCTCCGGTTTTGGAGCGCACCGGTGGCTTCCAGAATATAGTTGGACGGCAGGTCGAGCGATACGTTCCAGGTGCCGAAGTCGCCATAGAATTCCTTGCCGAGGTGTTGGTCGGTATCCCAGCCGAGCTTCGCGTCGTAAACGGCAAGTTTGGGAAACCACTGGCAGCCGTTGTAGTGTTTAAAACCCCAGGCGTCGTACATTTTCATGCGGCGGCGCGTGGTGCCCTTGTCGTCAAAATACGTAACGAAATCCAGCGCCAGCGTCGTGCTGCTGTTGGGTAAAAGTGGTTGCGGGAGATAAACTTTCAGAATGGTATTGTCCAGCTCGGTTTGGGCTGCCTGGCCGTCGGCGGAAATTCCGGAAATGGTGGTGCCGAGTCCGGCCTTTTCGCGCGGCCCGAGCTGGGTACGCACCTTTTTCTCGCCCTGCAGCTTGCGCAGGTAAGAGCCTTCCACAAACGCGTTTTGGAAGAGGTGGAAATAGACAAAGCGCAGCGTATCGGGCGAATTGTTGGTGTAGCGCAGCGTTTGGTGGGCGCGGATGCTGTGCTGCTCTTCGTCTAGGCGGGCGTCAATGGTGTAGGCCACGTCCTGCTGCCAATAGGCGGCGTGGGGCTTACGGTTCTTCCAGTACAGCGGGTTTTCGGGCTGAGCGGAAGCGAAAAAAGGCAGGCAGAAAAGGAAAAGAAACAGTCGGCGCATGGGAAGGCGCGAAGGTAGGCAAAGGCGGGGGGCGGGAGGTACAGGTGCAGCCTAACGAAGCCCTGACGGTTTAGATACGTTTGGAAACACAGGTGCCGTTTCTACAGGACGCGCGGCACCTGCTGAAACCCGCTTCGTATAGTTGCTGGCAATGATTAGATGAAATACGTAAGGAAACAAAAGCTGCTATGAAACCCGTCCAAAAGTTTGATTGCTTCCGGACACTAAAAGCCGCTGAAAAGCCACTCCTTCCTTCGGCAGAAAGGCTGGAAAAACACCAAAAAAATGGCTACCCTGTTTCAAAAAATACGGGACGCCAGGCAGGCGCTCCAAAAGTGCAGGCATGGAGAGGTGGGAAGTAACAGTTGGCGCGAGGGTAGAAGGGCTGGTAGGGCGGGCACAGTTGTGGTAGCTGTTTCCTCCCTAACAGGTACAACTATACTTTGGGCTTTCTTATGGATGTGCACACCCCGGAACAAAGAAGACGGAATATGCAGGCAATAAAAAGCAAGGGCACCAAAGCCGAGGTTGCTCTGGGGAAAGCGCTTTGGGCTGCCGGACACAGATATCGTAAGAACAATAAAAAAGTTTTTGGCCGTCCGGATTTTACTTTTTCCAAGCAGAAAGTAGCTATTTTTGTGGATGGTGAGTATTTCCATGGCCATTGCTGGGAGACCGAGAAATACAGAATCAAAACAAATCGCGAATTCTGGTGGAAGAAGATTGAGGGAAATATAGAACGCGACATTTTGGTAAATCACACGCTGTTGGAAGACGGCTGGACAGTACTCCGGTTTTGGACAAACGAAGTGAAAAAGAATCTCAGTTTCTGTGTTCAAAAAATTCAGGCTGAGCTGGCAAATAAAAACTCTAAAAAACCTTAATTATGATAGCCGCAATCAATAATCTCGCTGACGTAAAATCATTTACAAAACAGCTTGTTTCGGAAGGGGTTAATGTACATCCCGATGACGATTTTTCTACTTATATGCATCTGCAAAATAATCAGCCCACATTCTCAGCAGAGAAAGCCGAGCAACTTAATGCTTTAATGCAGCGATGCTTTTATGTTGCTGACAGGGATGGTTTTGACATCTATGAAGAAATGCTCAAAGTGTCTTTGGAAGAAACGAAGCTGAACCAATTGATACCTACGCCATAACTGAAAGTCGCAAGAAAAGTCAAAATGTCGGTAAATTATTCGGACCTAAAGCAGAGTTTGCAAATAGAGGTTAACAAAAAAAGCGGAGAAGGCCCCGCTTATCTAACCCATTATCTCCAGAATCAAAAAAATGAAGCCTCTTCCTTATATAAGGATGCAGGGGTAGCATTCCTTGCGGAGCAACACGAAAAGTTAGGATTGGCGGAAGAACCTGATTTACAGTATTATCTCCCCATAAAGTGGGATATACCGTTTCCGCCAGTTAGAAATCCTCAGTTCAATTTTATTGACCTGTTTGCAGGGATTGGTGGCATTCGTCTTGCCTTTCAGAACGAGGGTGGCAAGTGCGTGTTCACAAGCGAATGGAATGATTATGCCAAGAAAACCTATGAAGCAAATTTTGGCGAAATTCCATTCGGTGACATTACACAGGTAAGCGAAACGTTGATTCCTGACCACGACGTGTTACTTGCCGGGTTCCCCTGTCAGCCATTTTCCATAGCAGGCGTTTCCAAAAAAAATTCTTTGGGTAGGGCGCATGGATTTCTGGATGAAACACAGGGTACATTGTTTTTTGACATTGCCCGAATATTGAAGCATAAAAGGCCTAAAGCTTTTATGCTTGAGAACGTAAAGAATCTACGTTCTCACGATAAAGGAAACACCTTTAAGATAATTGAAAGCACTCTTAAAGAGCTTGGGTACACTGTTCACGCGCAGGTACTCAATGGGAAGTATTACGTTCCACAGCATCGTGAAAGGATAATTATAGTAGGATTTCGGGAAGATATATGCGATGCTGTTAAGGACTTCCAGTTCCCCAATCCGCCAAATACACAGCTTGCCTTTAGGGATATCTTAGAAAAGAATATTCCGGAAAAGTATACACTTACTGACCACTTGTGGAAATATTTACGGGATTATGCTGATAAGCACAAAGCAAAAGGTAATGGATTCGGATTCGGGCTGACAGATTTAAATGGAATAGCTAGAACATTGTCGGCCAGATACTATAAAGACGGTTCGGAAATTTTAGTACCACAGCAGGGCATTAATCCAAGAAGGCTAACTCCGCGCGAATGTGCAAGATTACAAGGCTTCCCGGATGATTTTGTAATTCCGGTTTCAGATACGCAAGCCTACAAACAATTTGGGAACTCAGTATCTGTTCCCCTTATACAAGCTGTTGCCAAGCAACTGGTTAAGGCATTAACCCCTGTGCTATGACCTTAGAAAGACTTAAGCTTTTATTTTCTGAGAAAGGCTGCACTAAAATTTACGTAAAGCGACTCGCACCCAATGATAATTCAAAAAATCAAGTTTATCTCACAGGTGGCAGCTTTGAGGTGCTCAATATTTTTCCTTTAGCCGGCATTCGTTATGAAAGTCCCGGCGAATGGGAAAAGGAGCGGTTTAAGGCGGCAGTGGATTTTTACTGGTTAACAGAAGAAGGCGGTCTGGCGGCAGCGCCCCACTCGCAGTTTATTCTTTATCCCAAATATCCGGAGATACGCTTCTCAGGTTTTCTGCTGCGCTGCGCAAATGCCCCTTCAGACCTGATGACCCGGCGGCAGGACGGCAGGCTCTTATTCCTTGCGCCCACACCGGACGGAAAGCTGCTGGGCTATGTGGCAGCGCCGGATTCAGAAGTGGCAGTAGCCTTTCAAAACAGCGGAGCGGATGAAACCTACGGTGTTTTTGACGTAATCGTCCTGCCTCGTGCGCTAAACAGTCGCGCAAAACTGCTCCGCGAACTTTACCGCATTCATCTGCTGGAATGGATACCTTCCAAAAGGCTGAACAAAGAAGGAGAAATTATACCCTGCAACGCGCCACAGTGTGGCGGCTATACACTGGAAGCAGAACTGGGCATCCGGCCCAACGGCTATTCTGAACCTGATTATCTGGGGTGGGAAGTGAAGAATTTCAGTGTTTCCAGTTTGGACAACATTACTTCCAGGGTGATCACTCTGATGACACCGGAGCCCACGCACGGTTATTATGTAACCGAAGGTGTAAAGTCGTTTATCAGGAAGTATGGCTATGAAGACCTGCACGGTAGGGCCGACCGGATGAACTTTGGTGGCGTTCATAAAGTAGGTGAAACGCACCACCGGACCGGACTAAAACTGGAACTTATCGGATTTGACACAGCCAGCGGCAAAATTAAGAGCGCTGACGGTCGCATTGCGCTTATAGATCCGACGGGCAACGAAGCTGCATCATGGGGTTTTGACTCGCTGCTGCTGCACTGGAATCGCAAGCATCATCAGGCCTGTTTTGTTCCTTCCCTTTCCGACACAGCCGGTCCCCGTCGCTATTACTATGGTGATAAGGTTATTCTGGGAACGGGTACTGATTTTCAGTTCTTCCTCCAGCAAATGGCAGCAGGCGAGGTTTTTTATGATCCCGGAATCAAGCTGGAAAATGCTTCCGGTGCAGGCACCACTAAAAGACGCAGCCAGTTCCGGATAAAATCTGGTGCTTTGGGCAAGTTGTACCGAAAGCACGAGATTGTAACACTGCCTTAAACGTATTTGGCAAAATAAAAGTTCTTCCGGTTATATATCCACCTTTTATGTGCTTCCGGGAAAGCTTTAATAGCTGGTTCCTGAATTCCAATCCCTCCTCCCCGCGACATCCTTTGGCGTCCACCGCTGCCACCTTTGTCGCATGACCTTACTACAGCCCACCGCCAACCGTCACGTTCTCAAAACCATTGGCAGCATCTACGAGGGTGCCAAAAGATGCGACCTCACCACCGAGCTGCCGCAAAACATCCAAGCTGATATTCAGCTCTTGGCTCAATACCTGCAGACGACCGAAACCAGCGCTTTTTTCGCCGCGCTGATTTTTTCCTATACCTACCGCGAGGGCAGCGCCGACCTGGCCGACTTGGCCCGCCACATCGGTAGCAGCCCCACCCGCCTGCTGGAATACCTCGACGATTTTGAAGCGCTGACGGCCAGCGGCATTGTCCAGAAAAGCAAGGCACGCCCGGTGCACCGCCGGCGCAACAACCCTACTAATGACATCTATAAAATTCACCCCGCTATTGCCGAAGCCATTATCCGCGGACAGCCATTTCCGGAAAATCGAGGTCCCGAACCCGAAAAAGACGTCCTGGGCGTGCTGGAAGCCATCTGCGACCTGCTGGAAAAAAGAGATGATAACGAGATTTCTACTTACGAGCTGATCGAAGAAGCAAAAGGCTTGTGGCAGCAGGCCGACCACTTTCCGCTTTTCCAGCAAATCCACAGCTTTGGACTGGAGGAAACATATACCTTGGTTTATATCGCCTTTATCTGGATGGCGGTTTCCGGAAAGCAAAGCTTTGATATCGACCGCACCGCAGACCGCATCTTCGACGATCGCCCCAGCCATTTTCGCTTTCTGCGCCGGTTTATGACCGACGAAAACCCACTGGTTCAAAGAAGCCTCATTGAAATTGAAGCGGCCCGCTTTCTCAACGATGCCGAAGCCCGCCTCACCGATACGTCCTACCAGATTTTAAAAGACTGCGGCATCAACCTGTTTTTCAATGAAGCCAAAAAAGACAACCTGATCGCTGCCACCGGCATCACACCGCGCCAACTGATTTTTGACCCCGCCGAAATGAGTCAGCTGGAAACCCTGCGGGCGCTTCTGGAAGAAGAAAAATATGCCGAAACGCGGCAGCGCCTGGCGCAAAAAGGACTGCCACAAGGGCTGACCGTCTTGCTCCACGGCGCGCCTGGCACCGGCAAAACGGAAATCGTGAAGCAACTGGCCCACGAAACCGGCCGCGATATTATGAAGGTGGAAATCAGTGGGGCAAAGTCGATGTGGTTTGGCGAAAGCGAAAAACGTATCAAACGGATTTTCACCGACTACCGGGCCTGCGCGCGCACCTCTAAACAAACGCCGATTTTGTTTTTCAACGAAGCCGACGCCATCCTGGGCAAGCGCCGCGAAAGCAGCACGGCCAGCACCGCACAAACCGAAAATGCGATCCAGAATATCCTGCTCGAAGAGCTGGAAAACTTTGAAGGGATTTTCATGGCTACCACCAATATGGCGATGAACCTCGACAGCGCTTTTGAACGCCGGTTTTTGTTTAAAGTCCGGTTTGAAGCGCCTTCGGTAGCCATCCGTGCGCAAATCTGGTCGCTTCGCCTGCCGCAGCTCTCGCCCGCAGAGGCACAGACGCTGGCCGCGCGTTTTTCATTTTCCGGTGGCCAAATCGACAATATTGTCCGGAAATGTGAGATTGAAGAAATCGTGGGCGGTCGGCTTGTGAGCCTGGAAAACCTCCTCTCCTTTTGCGAGGCAGAAACCTTGGCCGTTCAGCGGAGCCGGATCGGCTTTGGAGCCGGTAGCGCTTAGGTAAGAGGCTGTTTTATGGGTAAAAATTTCCGGAAAATGCGGGTGTTTTCCGGAAATTTTTATCCTCTCTCAGCGCTTCCTAACAGGCGCGACCCAGCCGCCATAATGGCAATAGACTCCCGTAATTATTTTCTACCCCCCAAATCCTTTATCATGAGTTACAACACCAATCCAGTGGTCGTGCCCTGCAAAAACTGCGGCAAAGGCGTCGTTATTGTGGAAGTGCCCGCCAGCGGCTCCGGCGGCACCAAGTCTTCTTCCCACTGCCCTAAATGCCACAAAACATCCAACGACAGTTTTGACCTCAGCGCCGGAAAGCTGCTTCGGATTTATTAACCATGTCGGCCCCGATCACACGATCGGGCGGCTTTTGATAGCGGCTACGAAGTTCAAAGCCCCTTTATTTTCCGGAAATTACCACCGCTTTCTGCCGCAGGTATTGCTTTTCTTTTACCTCCGGCGTGCGCAGCAGCAGGCCGCAGTCAAAGCAGTCGATGGCCAGCGTAACGGCCGGGTCGGCGCAGGCAGCCAGCCAGGCGGCGCGGTTGGCAGCCGTGTTTTCTACCCACAACGCAAAGCGCGCCGTTTCCGGAAATTGAAGTCCGTTTTCCGGAAATCGGGCGGCGTCCAGGCTTTCAAAAGGATAGCCTGACAAGGCTTCTTTCAACCGCGCCGCCACCGGCGCATCCGATTTTTTCATAAATACTTCTGTCGCCAGCCGGTAGGCCAGTGGCGAGTGTACGCCGTGAACGCCTTTGGCTTTCCGGAAAAAAAGATACCGTTGCAGCCACAGGGGATAGTTCAGGTGCGCCCTTTCTTTTTGCAGCGCTCGCAAGGATGTATCAGCTACCGTTCCCACTGCTCAAACGTAAACGGAAAAGGATGTCTGTCATCGGCTTCGTGGCGCTCGCCCCAGACTTTTTTCCACGCCGAAAAATCTATTTCCGGGAAAAATGTATCCGCATCGGGCACGCGGGTATGCAGTTGCGTCAGGTAGAGCCGGTCGGCTTGCGGGAGGAGCTTTTGAAACAGCACGCCGCCGCCAATCACAAAGCCTTCGTCGGTGCCGTAGCTTTTGAGCGCTTCCAGCGCGGCTTCCAACGAGGTGAAATGCCGCACACCCTGGGGCAGATTTTCCATCGGGCGGGACGAAACCACCAGATGCGGTCGGCCCGGCAACACGCCGCGCAAGGACTCCCAGGTTTTCCGGCCCATCAGCATCGGCTTGCCCATTGTGGTGCGCTTGAAAAATTTCAGGTCGTCGGGCAGGTGCCAGGGCATGCCGCCGCCAAAGCCAATGGCGCGGGCTTCGTCAAGGGCAGCGATGAAAGAAAGAACCATTTTTTAGTGGATAGTGGATAGTGGATAGTGGATAGTTGGGGCTATTTCTTTTTGGTGGTGTTGATGCTGGCGGTGAGCAGTTTGATGAGTTCCGTTCCATCCTCATTAATGCTTTCAAAAGGGCCTTCCTCTATAAAGTGGGTCTCCTTTAAGAGGATAAGCCAGTAAGCGGTTTCATTGGCTTCTTTGAGTGCGATAGAAAGCTTATGAATAAAATCTGGTTTGGATTCCGCATGTTCGGCCTCGCGGAGCAAAGCACCGATAGCAGTTCCGGAGCGCAGGACTTGCTTACTTAATACGAATTCCTTGTGGATATCCATCAGATGTTTGGATAGTTTAACGATCCGAATCGCAAACCGCAGGCTCTTTTCCCTAAGAACACTCTCTTTCATCTGCTAAATTATCCACTATCCACTATCAGTTGTCCACTATCCACTACACTGCTACCGGCGCTTTGATGGCGGGGTGGCTTTGGTAGTTTTCGAGGGAGAAATCTTCGTAGCGGAAGTGGAACAGGTCTTTCACCTCCGGATTCAGGTGCATCGTGGGCAGCGGGTACGGCGCGCGGCTTAGTTGCAGGCGGGCTTGCTCAAAGTGGTTGTTATAGAGGTGCACATCGCCGAAGGTGTGCACAAAATCGCCCGCTTGCAGGCCGCACACCTGCGCCATCATCATCGTGAGCAGGGCGTAGGAAGCGATGTTGAATGGCACACCGAGAAATACATCGGCGCTGCGTTGGTAAAGCTGGCAACTCAATTTTCCCTCCGCCACATAAAACTGAAACAAGGCGTGGCACGGCATCAGAGCCATCTGGCTCAAGTCACCCACATTCCAGGCGCTCACAATCATGCGGCGGCTGTCGGGATTCGTCTTGATTTGGTGGAGCACGTCCTGAATCTGGTCGTGGGTGGTGCCGTCGGCGCCGGTCCAGGAGCGCCACTGGTGGCCATACACCGGGCCAAGGTCGCCGTTTTCATCTGCCCATTCATCCCAGATGCGGACGCCGTTTTCTTTCAGGTAGCCAATGTTGGTATCGCCTTTCAGAAACCATAGCAGTTCATGGATAATGCTTTTGAGATGCACCTTTTTGGTCGTTACGAGCGGAAAGCCCTCTGAAAGATCAAAGCGGATCTGGCGGCCAAAAAGCGAGCGCGTGCCGGTGCCGGTGCGGTCGCTTTTGTCAGTGCCGTGGTCGAGGATGTCTTGCAGGAGGGACAGGTACTGGTGCATGGTTAAGAGGGCTGCGAAGCCGGGGCGGCACCCTCACGATTCCGGAAATTCCGGACTTTGAAGCTGCCGCAGGGCAAAAGTAACAACCTGGGGCGAAGCGCTGGCGGTGGTGCGCCTTTTCCGGAAAAACAAGGAAAGCGGAAGCCGTTTCGGGGGTTACTTTGCAGGCGGCTGGTGGATGTTCCGGAAATTTCCGGCAGCGATTCCTTATGTAGTACGATGTTGGAAACCCGGAAAGCGCCGGCTCTCTGCGTGAGGGATAGAGGCGGCATGGCTGGAGCGTTCGCGGAAGCCATAGAGCCGAAAGCCCGACCCGAAGGGGCACGCCCAAATCTTTATCTTGCCCAAAAATTTTCTTTTCCCATGCCTGTTATCCTGCCCGTCAAAGGTGTTTTCCCCCAAATTCCGGAATCTTGTTTTATCGCACCCAATGCTACGATTGTGGGTGATGTGACGGCGGGGGAAGATTGTTCTTTTTGGTTTAACGCCGTGGTGCGCGGCGATGTGAATAAAATCACGCTGGGCAGTCGGGTGAATGTGCAGGACGGGGCGTGCATCCACTGCACCTACGAGAAAACCCAAACGGTGATTGGCAACGACGTGTCGATCTGGCATAATGCGATTGTGCACGGCTGCGTGGTGGAGGATAAGGTGCTGATTGGGATGGGGGCGATTGTGATGGATGGGGCGCGGATTGGCACCGGGTCGGTGATTGCTGCGGGCGCGGTGATTTTGGAATGAACCGGGGAGCCGCCCGGAACGGTGTGGGCGGGGGTGCCGGCCAAAAAGGTCAAGGACGTTTCGGCGGAGCTGATGGCCGGCGAGGTAGAGCGGATTGCGAAGAATTATTTGTTTTACAGTTCGTGGTTTAAGGGCGAGCGGGAAGGGAATTTGTGATTTTGAATTGATGAAATAGGGGACATTATAGCCGCTTGCGTTTTGAGGATGCTGCGTACTATCTTGCGCCCTGAATTATCCCCTCACTCTTTTCTTTCTTTATGAAAAAAATCTTTCTTTCCCTTGCGGCTGTGGCTTCCCTCAGCGCCGCGCACGCCCAAAAGCTGGGCGACGTTTTTGTGAACGGTAGCATTGGCTACCGCTATGCCAACTCAGAAACGAACACCGGCACAACTACAGTGAACGGCCCTATCAGCCACAATTTCCTGCTGTCGCCCAGCGTAGGCTATCAGTTTAGCAGGAACTGGGGTGCTGGTCTGATGGTAAAATATGAGTACAACAGCTCTAAATCCACTCCGTCTGGCTCTACTACTGAAGTTAAAAGCACAAGCAACTTATTTGGCATTGGCCCGTTTTTGCGCTACACCAAGCACCTGTCTCCGATGTTCTTCGTGAACGGTCAGCTCAACGCGCTGTATGTTACCGGCAAAGCGACTAATGAGTCTGCCGGCGTAACAAGTACTTCTGGCCGGGCTAATGGTGTGGATGTGAATGTAATGCCGTCTATCGGTATCAACATCACCCGCACAATGGCTGTTACGGGTGCTTTTGGTCGCCTGGGCTATGCAACGGTGAAGAATGAAGATCCTTCCAACTCCAGCAACTACCTGCGTAACAACGCATTCGACGTCACTTTTGGCCGCGAATTTATGCTGGGCGTGCAGTGGAACTTTGCTACCGACGGAGGCCGGGCACGCCGCAGCCGCCGCGAGCCCATGAGCGAAACCCGCCGCATGGACCGCTACCGCGATACCGACACCGATACCGAAACCACTGAAGAAGCGCCACGCCGCCGCGAACGCCGCGACCGCCGCGACCGCGACTAAGGTTTTCCGGAAAAATCAGTCTTATTTCATACTGCCTCTGGTCCTTTCGGGCTTAGAGGCAGTTTTTTATTTGGCTGGATTTCCGGAAATTTCCGGAAATTCCGGGCTGCTGCCCTGCCCTTTTCAATCCCTTTTTTATCATGCACGCTTTTACCCGTTATTCGCTTTGTCTGGCTGTTTCGCTGGGCAGTTTCGCTGCACCGCTCCTGGCGCAGAAAACCAATGCTTCCGGCGCTACAACCCAAACGGAAGCACAAACCTTTCTGGACCGCTACACGGCGGAATACGTCCGGCTTTATACCCAGTCCTCCGAAGCGCAGTGGGTTTCCCAAACGGTGATCAAAGAAGGCGACACCACTATTGCCGCCCGCGCCAAAGCCGCCGACGAAGCCATGGCCGCCTTCACGGGCAGTACGGAAAACATCGCCGCCGCCCGGAAATTTCTGGCGCAGCCCAAAACCCTGACACCGCTCCAGAAAAAGCAGTTGGAAGTGATTCTTTATGCCGCTGCCAACAATCCGCAGACGGTTGCGCCCCTGGTGAAGGCGCGCATTGCGGCTGAAACCGACCAGACGCAGGCCCTCTATGGCTATCAGTTTATGCTGAACGGCAAAAAGACCACACCCAACGAGGTTGACGATATTTTGAAATCCGAAACGGACCCGGCCAAACGGCTGGCAGCCTGGCAGGCGAGCAAGGCCATCGGCCCCACGCTGAAGCCCGGCCTTTTGCGCCTGCGCGAACTGCGCAACGAAACGGTTCAGGCCCTCGGCTACCCGGATTATTTTACCTATCAGGTAGGCGATTATGGGCTTTCCACCCCAGAAATGATGACCCTCATGCAGGGTCTTTTGCGCGATTTGTGGCCTTTGTACCGCGAGCTGCACACGTGGATGCGCTATGAGGCGGCGCAGCGCTACGGCGCTTCGGAGGTGCCACAGATGCTGCCGGCACATTGGCTGCCCAATCGTTGGGGACAGGATTGGTCGCCGTTCGTGAATGTTTCCGGAATCAACCTGGATTCGGTGCTGCGCACCAAGTCGGCGGAGTGGATTGTGAAGAATGCAGAAGGGCTTTACACTTCTATCGGCTTTCAGCCGCTGCCCAAAAGTTTTTACCAGAAAAGCTCGCTTTATCCCTACCCGGCCGACAGCAGTGTAAAGAAAAACACGCACGCCTCTGCCTGGCACATGAATCTGGGCAAAGACGTGCGCTCGTTGATGAGCGTGGAGCCGAACAGTGAATGGTGGGAAACCACGAACCACGAGCTGGGCCACATTTACTATTATCTTTCTTACACCAACCCTGCCGTTCCGCCTCTGCTGCGGCAGGGAGCCAACCGCGCCTATCACGAAGCCATCGGCACGATGATGGGCCTGGCAGCGATGCAAAAGCCGTATCTGGTGGGCCGCGGGCTGATCGGAAAAAATGCCCAGACGGATGAAGTGCAGATGCTCTTGAAAGAAGCCCTGAATTCGGTAGTGTTTATTTATTTTTCGGCCGGCACGATGAGTCATTTTGAGAAAGAGCTGTACACCGACAAGCTGCCGGCCGACCGTTTCAACAGCGAATGGTGGGCTTTGGCGAAGAAATACCAGGGCATTGTGCCACCAACAGCGCGCGGTGAAGAGTATTGCGACGCGGCTACTAAAACGCACATCAACGACGACCCCGCGCAGTATTATGATTATGCGCTTTCATATGCCTTGCTGTATCAGCTTCACAACCATATTGCCAAAAATATCCTGAAGCAGGACCCGCGGGCTACCAACTATTGGGGCCGGAAGGACGTAGGCGATTTTGTGAAAAACATTCTGGTGCAGGGCGCGGCCAAAGACTGGCGGCAGATGCTGCAGGAAACCACCGGCGACGACCTGAATGCAAAAGCGATGCTGGATTACTTCTCCCCCTTGATGGCATGGCTGAAAACCCAGAATAAAGGCCGGGCGCATACGCTTCCGGAAACGATCTGACATGGGTCGTGGGTTATGTTTCATGTTTTATGGGTCATGTTTCATAGGCTGGCCGATAGGGTTTCAAAAACGATTCAGGCGCTATTTTTCCGGAAAATTGCTTTTTTAGAAAGTTTCCTAAAAAAATATTTTCTATTCTGTAAAACCCTCTTTACAGAATGCTCGTAGTTTTTTGCAAGAAAGCGCCTATCGCTGAATGTTCAGTGACTGGGCGAGAACTTAACAAACACATTGCCCCCAAACAACCTGAAACAGCTCTACAATCTCTAAAGTCCCTTTTTCACCCTTCAAACGTTCCCTTTTATGAGCGAGCAAAACCATTTACTTCCGGAAATAACTCCGGCGGCGAAAGGTGCCCCGGCCCACAGCCGTCGTCACTTTTTAGGTCTTGCCGGTGCCCTTGCAGGTGCCGGTATCATTGGTCTGTCTTCTTGTTCCAAAGACGACAACAATCCTGTAACGCCCGTCAATACCGGTATCGACCTGGGCAGCGGTGATGTAGGCATCCTGAACTATGCGTATGCGCTGGAACAGCTGGAATCGGCTTTCTATAAGGAAGTCGTTGCTAAATCTGCTTCTGTTTTGCAGGCAAACGAGTTGGCATTTATGAAAGACATTGCTGCGCATGAGCTGGCCCACGCCAAGTTTTTCAAGGCGGCCATTGCCGCCGCCGGTGCAACGCCGCTTCAGGACCTGACACCAGATTTCAGCAGCATAACCTTCACCGACCGGACCGCTGTGCTGAACGTTGCCAAGACGTTTGAAGACCTGGGTGTCGCAGCCTACAACGGTGCCGGTAAGCTGCTGAAAACCGCCGCGTATCTGACGATTGCCGGAAAGATTGTGAGCGTAGAAGCCCGCCATGCCGCACTGATCCGCGACCTGATCTCACCAGGCTCTTTTGCTGATCTGGCCTCTGCCGACCTGATGGGGCTGGGATCCGACAACGCCAACGGCCTGGATGGAGCTTTATCTCCCGATCAGGTGCTGAGCGCCGCCGGTAAGTATATCAAAGAGCGCCTGAATGCTTCTAATCTTCCCAAGTCTTAAAAACGCCGACCTTTCGTTATGAACCTTCAAAACATCTTCAACCATATTGAATCGGAAGATCCGGAGTTTTACGAGCGGACTTCCCCCCGCCGCCTGGCCATTCGCACTTTCATGAAAGGCGCAGCCCTGACGGCCCTTCCTGTTGCCCTCGGCGGCTTGCTGAAGAAAGCCTACGGCCAGACTTCAACCGACCCGATTGCGATTCTGAACTTTGCCTTAACGCTGGAATATCTGGAAGCTGAATTTTACCAAAAAGCGGTTGGCAACGCCTCTGCCGTTGGGCTGACCGGTGCGGCCTTGGGTGCTTATACGACGATCCGCGACCACGAAGCGGCCCACGTAAAGTTCCTGACTGCAACCATCACCAAGCTGGCAGGTGCCAGCCAGGTAGCGCCTAAGCCCAACTTTGACTTCTCTGGTGGTGTAGGCTCTGCTTCCGGTACCGGCAATGGTCCTTTCAAAACGGTTTTCACTAATTACGACGTTCTGCTCGCCGTGTCGCAAACCTTTGAAGACACCGGTGTACGGGCTTACAAAGGGCAGGCAGCCAACATCATGGACGATAAGTACAATGATGTGCTTCAAGCGGCCTTGCAGATTCACTCTGTAGAAGCGCGCCACGCAGCTCATATCCGTTATATGCGCGCCAACCGGGGCGGTTCGGTAGTGGATGGCAACCCGAAGCCTTGGATCACGCAGGACAAGTCCAACATTCAAACCGGAAACAACGACGCAAACGCAGCTATTCAGCGTACTTACGCAGGCGAAAACGCTACCAATCAGGCCGGTGTGGATATTGCCTCTTTTGTAAGCGCTGACCTGGCAACCGAATCGTTTGACGAGCCACTGGATAAAGATGCTGTACTGGCAATTGTAAAACCGTTTATCATTACGCCATAGAGCACAAGCCAAGATTCCAAGAACCAAAGTTCAAGGACCAAGGTCCGAAGGTTTAAGGGATATCAACTGGCTTTCTAACAAAAAAGACGTCCGGGATTCGGGCGTCTTTTTTATTTCCGGAAAATTTTAAACAAGAAAGAAAGTCTTTAAGGCTGTCTTGTCATTTTATTGCATTCCTGCAAAAATCCTTTCTAAGGCTTTAGTGCAGCTGCCTCGGGCAAGAAAAGTGCTTTTAATTCGCTGGCCTCAGACGGTTTCATTTTTCCACCCAAAACAAGACGCACCTGCCGGCGGCGCAAAGCACCTTCCCACATTTTTTGCTCTTCTTCTGTCTGCGGTTCCAACGGCGGCACGGGGCGCGGACGACCATTAGGGTCCAGCGCCACAAAAGTGAGATAGGCTTCGTTGGAAAGATACCGGTATTGCGCACTCAGATCTTCGCCCCACACCTTGATATAAACCTCCATACTGGTGTTGAACACCCGCGTAACGCGGCTTTCAATCGTGAGCAGATTGCCCAGCTTGATGGGGTTGGCGAAAGAAACGTTATCCACCGAGGCCGTAACAACCGGGCAATTGCAGTGCTTCATTGCCGCTACTGCCGCTGCAATATCCATCCAGTACATCAAGCGGCCACCCATCAGGTTTCCCAAAGTATTGGTGTCGTTGGGCAGCACCAGTTCACTCATCACGCTGGCACTGTCTTTAGGATATTTTTTCATAGGAAAAGGCGCTTTTGCGAATCGTGTCGCTAAGCGGCTGCGAAGGTACAGGGTTTGAATTTCCGGAAAAGAACGATCGCGCAAAACAGCTTTACCGGACCGCAGCGGTTGTATCCACCCACATCTTATTGTTGCGGATGGTGTGGTTGAAAAGCTGAATCCGGCTTTTGGTTTCGCGATCCAACCTTTGATATTCCGGTGTGCCCTGAAGCTGCGATGCGAGGTTATTCTGCCAGTAGGGATCGGTGGTCCAGTTATAAATGGAGAGCGGTTTTTCGCCATCAAACTGATAGACGTAAACCGAATCCGCAAACGTGTAAACGCCGCCGATGTAGCTCAAAGTAGCATGTGCCCCTGCCGGCTCTAAAAGGCTTTTTCCAAAAGCAAAATAAGGCACCGGATAATGCAGATAATCCAACACCGTTGGCAAAATATCTATCTGATTGGCAAAAGCACTGTCACGGCGCGGCGGAAGGCTGCCATCGGGCGTAAAAAAAGCAATGGGAATGCGATAATTATTCAGCAGCGGATAATCGCCTTCTTCCAGCCGCGGCGAAGCATGATCGGCGGTAATCACGAAAAGGGTGTTTGGATACCACGGCTGCGTACGGGCAGCGGCAAAAAATTGGCCCAGTGCATAATCGGCATAGCGAACACAACTGCGAATCGGGTGGCCTTCTTCGTAGAATTGTTTCCGGTATTTTTCCGGAATTTCAAACGGATGATGGGTATTGAGGGTAAAAACCGCCGCCGTAAAGGGCTGTGGTAAAGTTTGCAGCTTTTGCGCGGTAAACTGCAAAAAAGGCTCGTCCCAAATGCCCCAGTGGCCGTCGTAATCAGCGTCGTTGCCATACTCGGTTTTGCCGTAGTAAGATTCGTAACCGGCCAGTTTGGTAAACACATCAAAACCCATGGTGCCGTTTTTACCGCCATGAAAAAATGCGGTTGTATAGCCGTAAGGCGTGAGCATATTGGCCAGCGAAGCCATCCGGTTGGTGGCGTAGGAAGAGAAAATATACGGCTCGTCCTGCCAGGAAGGAATGCCGGCCAGCACCGCCGGAATGCCCTGAATGGATTCCTGCGCATTGGCAAAGCCGTTGGTAAAAAGAAGGCTTTGGCCTAAAAGCGAATCCAGAAAAGGTGTTGGGATACTTCCACCCAGCGTCCCCACGTACCTTTTGGAAAGGCTTTCCACCAGGATTACCACTACGTTTTTTTTCCGGAAACTGGCCCCGTTTTCCGGAAAATGAATGCCATTAAAGGTCATTTCTGATTCCTCAAAATACCGGCGTTCGGGCAGTTCGCGGCGCTCAGTGGTGGTCAGGATAGAAAAAGGCGTGTTCAGCACCGCAGCCGCTTGTTGCAGCCCGGCTACTTCACCGGCGTTCACGACATTGACGGGAATAAGTTGAAAACCACCCCGGATAGCCAGCAGCGTCATTCCGGCCATTACTATAAACAGCGCCGTATTGCCCACATAACGCCGTACGCGGCTCCCGGAAAAAGCTGTTTTAAAACGCAACGACCGGTTGTAGCCTTTCACCAGCAGCCACAGCAAGCCGGCGTAAACAGCTACCAGATACCAGTATTGCAATAAAAAAGAAGGCAGCAGCGTGTAAAAATCGCTTCCTTTTTCGCCCGTTACAAAGCGCAGCGCATCGGCCTGCATTCGCTTGTGGATAAACGGAAAATAGGCCACATCCACCAGGTTGGCGAGCAGTGCAATGGCATTAACACCCACAAAAAGGCCCCGCAACAACGCCTGCCACCCCCGACGCTGCACAAACGGAAATGGCAACAGACTTAACACGATAAAAAGCGCGTTGGTCATCGCAATGGCCGATGCGTCAAAGCGCAGCCCGCCCCACAACACCCGGAAATCTGAAACCGCCGCCTGCCACACGGCCCGGTGGACATTAATAAATAAAATCCGGCACAGCCCATACAGCAGAAACAAAAGCCCCAGTTGCCAGGCCAGGCGCTTCAGCCGCAACAAGGGCGAGTCGATTTCGTTTTGCTTTCGTGAAGTATGATCAGCAACCAAAACTGCGTTTCCAGCAGCGTTGGGTGGGTTTTCGGGTGTCTGGGCCATGAGTAAGCGGGCTGCAAAAATCGGAAAGGTTACCGGCGCTTTCAAACCAGTAACCTTTCTGAAATATCAGGAGCTCTTTCCGGAAATGCTTCCTTAGGCCAGCACGGCGCTGCCTTCAAACTCCATTGCTTTTTCCACCAGATTTTTAGAGCCGATATAAATCGGGCAACGCTGGTGCAACTCGCTGGGTACAATGTCCAGAATGCGGCCTGTGCCACACACTGCCATGCCGCCGGCAGCTTCCATCAGGTAGGCCATTGGGTTACATTCGTATTGCAGGCGCAGCTTGCCTTTGGTGTTCTTCTTGTCGCCAGGATACAGGAAAATGCCGCCTTTCACAAGCGTGCGGTGCAGATCGCCTACCATAGAACCAATGTAACGATGACCATAGGGGCGGTTTGTTTCTTTATCTTCCTCCATGCAGTAGTCCAGAAACGCTTTGGTACTGTCGTGGAATTTAGACGTGTTGCCTTGATTTACGGAGTAAATTTTGCCTTTCGGCGGGCATTTAATATCGGGGTGCGAAAGGCAGAATTCGCCTACCGAAGGCTCCAGCGTAAAGCCGTTGGCCCCCAGTTTGGTGGCATACACCAGCATGGTGCTCGTTCCATACACTACATAGCCGGCAGCCATCAGCTTGTTGCCCGGTTGCAGAAAATCTTCTTTGGTGCAGGGCGTTCCCGGCTCCGAAAGGCGGCGATAGATAGAAAAGATGGTTCCGATCGGCGCGTTGCAGTCGATGTTGGAAGAGCCGTCAAGCGGATCAAACAGCACTACGTACTTGGAATTTTTCTGCACCTCGCCTTCAAAGCACACAAAATCATCGTTTTCTTCCGAGGCAATGCCGGCACAGTCGGCGGAGTTGCGCAGTACATTGATCAGAATCTGATCGGCATACACGTCGAGCTTCATTTGCTCTTCGCCCTGCACGTTGGTGGCGCCGTGGGTGCCCAGGATATCGGTGAGGCCGGCGCGAAGCACCTGATTGTTGATAAATTTACAGGCAAGGCCAATGTCGCGGAGCAGGCCGGAGAGTTCGCCGGTGGCGTTGGGGAAGCGACGGGTTTCCTGAATGGTGAATTCGTCGAGCGTCAGGAGTTTACTGGTGGGTAGCATAAGTGCCACGAAGGTATGATTTAAAAGTTGATTGGGTTGGGGTTCAGGCTGATAAGGTTGAGAAAGTTTATGGGGTTGAGGGGTTCATATCCCATACGCTAGCGGCTTCCAAAGCAGTGCCCGTCCCCAAAACGCCTGTTCGCTCCTCCAATCCCCCAAAAGCAGGCATGGTAGAGAGCGAGATTCCCGTTATGCAGCCAAATGCACCACCGAAACCCCCTATGCACGAGTAGAAAAACCCATATAACCGGTGGAGAAGGGCCGCGTACCGCCGGAAAATGCCGATGTAAGAGAGAAAAATATAATAGTACCACTGAAAAATGCTGATGCGCGATAGAAAAATGTAATAGTACCGCCAAAAAACGCCAATGTACGAGAAGAAAATATAATAGTACCGCCGGAAAGTGCCCCGTACCGCGTACGAAAAAGGCCGGAAGCCCGTCCGCAGTGTTTTAAGCCCGTCCGCAGGGCTTTTTGCTGTTTCCGGCCCTTTTCTAGAGAGGTACCCGGCCCGTGAGGCCCACAGGCCGCCTTTGGCGGAGACAAAGAGAGGGTACGAGATAAAAACAGACCCCTTTCCTTACAAAAAGAGCAGCTAATAATCAATGCATAGCACAAAAAAGGAGCGGGCCGCCCAAT